>NZ_CP010975.1:1559526-1871431 GCF_000981765.1 Kangiella geojedonensis
AAGCTAATCCCTGGCTTCTGCGCTGATGGCGTATGTACCGATCGTTACCAGATCCAGAGCATGAGTAATAAGCTTGAATTAGGCCCTATCGTACACGAAACCGCTCACCTACTCTTCCGCTGGCCTGACTTGTACGACTACGATGAGTCCTCATTTGGATCAGTTGCTGACTTTGGTTTGATGGGTTTAGGTGCTGCAAAAACCGACACCAAACACAATCCTGTCGCCCCAAATGGCTACTTCCGGTACTTAGCTGGATGGGTAGATGCAACTGAGCTAAACCCTGACGTTAACCCAGATGCCATTCAAGGACAGCTTAGCCATACATCTGGCGCTAACAATATTTTCCGTTGGTCTAACCCGAATCGACCTGGGGAAGCCTTCTACGTCGAGAATATTCATCAGAGTGGACTGAATGAATTTCAACCGGACTCTGGCCTAGCAATCTGGCATGTAGATCCTGATGGAGAGAATAACAACGAAGCATTGCCGTTTGTACAAATGGAACATGCCGATGGTAATCGGGACCCTGAAAATGCAGCAAATCAAGGGGACAGTACAGATTTATTTGAAGGTGGAAGTTTTGATTACAACGCCCCAGCTACAGGTAGTGGGCAGACTAACTCAATGTGGTCTGATGGCTCAGAGTCAGGACTATATATTCATGGCATCAGCTTAGCTTCTCCAACCATGAGCTTTACCGTTGGCCAAGAGGAAGCGGGAAATACCCAGCCCACGGCAAGTCATCACTTTAGCAACTTCCTCTACCATAACGAGCTAAGGGTCGAGCCACACGGCGGTTGGTTCTACACAGAAGGTGGAACCTTTACCTTTACTCTGGAAGGGCCAAGCACCGCAGACTTTGACCTATACCTACAAGAGTGGAATGGTAGTCAATGGGTCTATGTTGCTGCATCTCAGTCACTAAGCTCGTCTGAGTCGATCCAATATGCGACACAACATGGTTATTATCGCGTGATTGTACATTCATATTACGGCTCTGGTTACTATGATTTAAAAGTGTACTAGATGCACTGACAGACAACTAACGCTAAAGCCCACATCCTGTGGGCTTTTTAGTATCGGGGCAGCTGCTTTAAGGTGACTTTTTTGTATTTGGCAGTCGCAAGTAGATTACTACGGGCTAAAGCCTTTGCCCTAAAGGGCCAGACTAATGTCTGTTCAAAGCGCTGCGCGTTTTGTCAAAACACCTTCGGTGATTCTCATACAGATCTATTAAATACAAAAAAGCCGCGACAAGCGCGGCTTTTTCATATTTGGTAGTCGCGAGTGGATTACTCGGGCTATCCTGCCCTCGCCCTTCGGGCCAGCTTCGCTGTTAAAAATCGCTCCCTGCGATTTTTTCAGAACCACCTCTCGGTGGTTCTCATCACATATATCAGACACAAAAAATGCCGCATAAAGCGGCATTCTTTTGTATCTGGTAGTCGCGAGTGGATTCGAACCACCGACCCCCACCATGTCAAGGTGGTGCTCTAACCAACTGAGCTACGCGACTATTTTGAGTGCGGGAATTCTACCCATAAGTAAGCGGCGTTGCAAGTATAAATTGCTTGTTACCTCGCTACTCTAAATATCAATAAAACCATTATTTTTCAAGTAACTAACCACTTTCTGCGCAAGTTCTTTAATATCCTCTTGGGCAGTTTCTAAGTGAATTTCAGGCGCTTCTGGGTATTCATAGGGTGAATCAAGACCCGTAAAGTTTTTAATCTCACCCGCTCGAGCCTTTTTATACAAGCCTTTTGGGTCTCGTTGTTCACAAATCTCTAGGGGTGTATCTACAAATACTTCTATAAACTGTCCGCTCGGAAGTAAATCCCTCACTTGCTGACGATCAGAACGAAACGGTGATATAAACGCTGACAATACAATCAGACCAGAATCAGCAAAAAGTTTAGCAACCTCTCCTATCCTACGAATATTCTCCACACGGTCATCATCGCTAAACGTTAAATCGTTATTAAGCCCATGTCTAACGTTATCTCCATCTAACAAATAACTATGATTGTTATTGTCGAATAATAATGTCTCAACAGCATTTGCCACAGTCGACTTTCCGGAACCGGATAGCCCAGTGAACCATAAGACACACGGTTTTTGTGATTTTTGATGACAGCGATCATCATGGCTGACCTGGTGTTGGTGCCAAACAATATTTTCGCTCAAAACTACCTCACATCTTTAAATATTAATTAAACGGGAATACTATTGGTATCATAATCAAAGCCACAACTGTGAAACTCAGAGAAACCAACCATCCCGCTTTTGCAAAGTCCGAAAACTTCAAATTTCCCGCATTCATGACCATCAAGTTAGTTTGATAACCAAATGGGCTAATAAAACTTGCCGATGCTCCATAAGCAACCGCCATAACAAAAGGCATATAGCTGACGCCTAAAGACTCCGCTAAACCGTAGGCCATAGGGAACATTAATGCTGCTGCTGCATTGTTCGTAACCACTTCCGTAATAAGCCAAGTTAACAGATAGCACACAATAAACGCCCAATATACGCCAGTATAATCCGTTGCAGACTCGACGGAGAGTAAAGCCTGTACCAGACTGGCCAACAGTTCAGCGGCTCCGACCTGATTAAAGACATCGGCTATCGCTAATGCCGACGCAACAACAAGCCAAATTTCAAACGGTAAGCGACGCCTGACTTCTGTAGGGCTGAGTATCTTAAAAACAAACAGTCCCATCAGGTAAATAAATAACCCCGACAGCAGGGTTAAAATCCCTGTTGCCGCTAAAACGACAATCCCTAAAAAACCAGTTATTGCAGCCACTTCTTGATAAGCTTTTAGGGGCGGGTGTAATTCTTTCTTATCTAGCAGAATAAAATTCCGATCGATATTAGGTCGCTTATAAAAATCCAAACCAATTGCTAAAACCAACTTATCACCGGCTCTAATTTCAGTATTCGCAATAGTACTCGTTAGCCTAGAGCCATTACGCCCGATCGCAACAACAGCGGCATCGAAGTGTGCTCTGAAGCTACTTTGCTTTAATGAGCGACCGATCAAAGTTGAGTTAGGGCTCACAATAACTTCTGTTAAATATTTATCTAACAACCCAGTATTTTCAGCAAAAATACTGATGCCATTAATTGCCGCAAGCTGTTTGGCTTGTGAGACATTCCCGGCAAAAATCAGCTGATCACCAGCTTTAAGCTTTTCATTAGAGTCAGGCATAGAAATAACCTGGTCCTCTCTAACAAGCTCAACGAGAGTTACCCCTGATAAACTCGCAAGCCCAGACTGCTGTATGCTTTGGCCAACGATGACACTATCGGGATCAATATTTGCCTCTAGAAAATAATCTTTGCTGATTTCCTTAGGCAACACTGAGCCACTAATCCAGTAGCTACTAATAATTACTGCAACCCCAGCAACCAATAGAATACTTAACCCTACGGGAAGAAAGTCAAAAAACTCTAAGCTAGGCTGGCCGTAATCAACCAAAAAACTATTCACGATCAAGTTAGTTGAAGTACCGATCAGTGTTAGAGTACCCCCTAAAATAGCAAAGTAAGATAAAGGGATAAGCAGTCTTTTGGACGGGTGAGAGTTATTTTTTCTAACAGCACTCATTAACGAAGCAACAACAGCCGTGTTATTCAATAAGGCTGAACTGAAAGCGACTAGTCCGCCCATACGCAGTAATGTTAACGATTGACTCTTAGCGAATAAGCGTCGACTGATCCAACTAAGTAGCATCGTACGCTCAAGTGCTAGCGAACTAATTAATAACAGCACTAAAGTTAAAACAGCTGGGTTCACCGCATGACTGAACATTCTCTCAGGTTCAACAAAACCAGGAAAATACAATGCTAAGGCGGCTAAAGAAAAAAGCCATGCAGGACGAGCAATATTGACGATAAGCCCACCAAGCATGGCTAGAATCACCGCTACAACATACAGTTGCGCGTAATCCATTAATTAACTCTTTGTAATATCTTTGGCGCCCCAATGAGGGAAGTGTTTGCGAACAAGCTGGTTAAACTCAAGCTCAAACTCGCTATACTCATGAGTAGTTACCTCATCACTAGTATCACTTAAAGCAGCCTCAATCATACCTGCACCAACGGTAACATTGGTTAAGCGATCGATAATGATAAAGGCACCAGTTTTATGATTACTACGGTAATCATCAAACATGACCTTCTCATTCACAGATAAGTCGACGAGACCAATTTCATTCAATTCTAGTTGCCCAGCATCATGTTCAGCCATCGTATTTACATCAATACGGTGATGAATTTCTTCGAACTCACCAGTCGTTAGCTTGCTATTGAACTTAATATAGTACTCTCGATGTGTCGTCAGGGCTGTCTCGTGCATCCAAATAACTTTAGCTCTCATGTGGTTTGAGACATTCGGCAAATTATCTTTCTTAACGATCATATCACCACGACTGATATCAATTTCATCGTTAAGAGTCAAAGTTACAGCCATTGGTGCAGAGGTCTCTTCCAGCTCACCATCAAACGTTACAATCGACTTCACTTTAGCCAGCTTACCTGACGGTAATGCACGAATTGTATCGCCTTTAGCGATAGTTCCAGAAACGATTGTGCCCGCAAAACCTCTAAAATCGAGGTGTGGTCTATTAACGTATTGAACAGGGAATCTAAAGTCGGTCAAATTAATATCACTCGCGATTTCCGTCGTTTCAAGGTAATGCATTAACGGCGAACCACGGAACCACGTCATATTCTCACTTGGATTCACCACATTGTCGCCATCCAGTGCAGAAATAGGCACAAAACGGATATCAGGAATGTCTAAAGAGCCTGCGAGCTCTAAATATTGAGCTTGGATTTCTTTATATCGGTCTTGCGAATAATCAACCAAGTCCATTTTATTAACAGCTACAATGACATGCTTGATGCCTAATAAAGAGCATAAAAAGCTATGTCGACGTGTCTGGGTTTGTACTCCATGTCGAGCATCCACCAAAATAATAGCTAAGTCACATGTCGAAGCGCCTGTCGCCATATTTCGAGTATATTGTTCGTGCCCAGGAGTATCAGCGATAATAAATTTTCGTATATCTGTCGAAAAGTAACGGTAAGCAACATCAATAGTAATGCCCTGCTCGCGCTCAGATTGTAGTCCATCGACCAACAGCGCCAAATCAACTTTATCACCTGTTGTTCCTGACTTTTTGCTATCGGCAGTTACTGCAGCAAGCTGATCTTCAAAGATCATTTTACTATCATGTAGCAAGCGGCCAATTAACGTACTTTTACCATCATCAACGCTACCACAGGTGATAAAACGCAATAAATCTTTGTTTTCATGCTGTTCTAAATAAGCAAGAATGTCGTTTTCAATTAGAGGTGAAGCATGCGACATTAGAAATACCCCTCAATTTTTTTCTTTTCCATTGAGCCAGAACTGTCATGATCAATAACTCGCCCCTGACGCTCGGAGGTCTTGGTCAGTAACATCTCTTGAATAATCGCTGGAAGCGTATCTGCTTCAGATTCAACTGCACCAGTTAATGGGTAACAACCCAGAGTACGGAAGCGAACCTTTTTCATCATAGGCTTCTCACCTTCTTCTAAAGGCATTCTCTCATCGTCAACCATGATTAAGGTGCCGTCTCGCTCAACGACTGGGCGCTCTTTAGCAAAATACAGATCAGGGATTGGAATCTTTTCTAAATAGATATACTGCCAAATATCCAGCTCAGTCCAATTTGACAAAGGAAAAACTCGAATGCTTTCCCCTTTGTGGACTTTACCGTTAAAGATATTCCACAGCTCGGGACGCTGATTTTTAGGATCCCAACGATGTTTCTTATCACGGAATGAGTAAACACGCTCCTTCGCTCGAGTTTTCTCCTCATCACGACGCGCTCCACCAAAGGCCGCATCGAATTGGTACTGATCTAAAGCTTGCTTTAGTCCTTGAGTTTTCATGATATCAGTGTGCGTTGCACTACCATGACTAAAAGGGCCAACATTCATCGCTAGCCCTTCAGGGTTTTGATGAACCAACAGCTCAAAACCGTAGTCTTTCGCCATTTGATCGCGAAAAGCAATCATCTCTTTAAATTTCCACGTTGTATCAACATGAAGTAGAGGAAAAGGCAGTTTTGCAGGCGCAAACGCTTTACGAGCGAGGTGTAGTAGAACAGATGAATCCTTGCCGACAGAGTAAAGCATCACTGGTTTATCGAACTCGGCAATGACCTCACGCATGATTTGGATCGACTCATACTCTAATTGACGCAGATGAGTTAAAGAAATGACCATAATGATTACCCAGCTCCTAAAAGTATAGCTACCACAGTGCCCAGACATCAGGGCACTGAATAATCATTAAAGTATAGGGCGTAGTGTTATTTAGATTAAATAACTAGAATAGATAAGGGTGTGAGGTAAAGAAATATACCCAATTAAACTACTAGATTAACTATTTTTCAGAAATTTTAACAACATTCTCTCGATTATTTCTATCGGCTTCCCATAATAAGTCGGAAATACCATCGGAAGGCTTAAAATCTGTCGGAGCTTCTAGCAAAATCTCTCGAATTCTGACTTGGTCATACTGGTTACAAGCTGAGTCAAGATTTTTTATTAGCTCATTAATATCAATCCATTCAAGGTATTTTTCATTCGCAGTCATAATCCTAGGGTGTGTCGTTCCTTCAACATTGCTTCCCACCAAGAGCTCTTCATATAATTTTTCACCTGGGCGCAAGCCGCTATATGCTATTTCAATATCACCGTTAGGGTTATCGGCACTCTTAACCTGCAGGCCCATTAACAGAATTAGTTTTTCGGCAAGCTCAACGATTTTGACAGGTTCACCCATGTCTAAAACAAAAACATCTCCTCCTTTACCCATAGCGCCGGCTTGTATCACTAGTTGCGCAGCCTCGGGTATGGTCATGAAATAACGTGTAATATCTGGGTGAGTTACCGTTACAGGGCCACCACCCTGTATCTGTTTTTTAAATAGCGGTACAACGGAACCAGAAGAGCCTAGAACATTACCGAAGCGAACCATACTAAAACACGTAGAAGTATTTTTTGTGGCTAAGCCCTGAAGCACAAGTTCAGCAAGTCTTTTTGTAGTTCCCATAACGTTAGTTGGCCTAACAGCCTTGTCAGTTGATATCAAAACAAAGCTCTGCACACCAGACTCAATTGCTGCAAGGGCAGTGTTTAGTGTGCCAAAAACATTATTTCTAACTCCTTCAATAACATTATGCTCAACCATAGGTACGTGCTTATATGCTGCCGCGTGGTACAAAGTCTCCACTTTAAAGTGCTGTAATACCTTCTCCACCTTTCTTTTGTCTACAACTGAACCCAGGACTGGCTTTATATCGACTTTTAGGCTATGTTGTTGGCAATACCCTGCTAGCTCTTTATCAATCTGGTACAGCCCGTACTCAGAAATCTCAAAAAGCACCAAGGTTGATGGCTTTAATTGAACTATTTGCCTGCAAAGCTCAGATCCAATAGAGCCGCCCGCCCCCGTAATCATTATGGATTTATTAGCAATATTCTTGTCAAGAAGCTTCTTGACTGGCGGAACTGGATCCCGACCTAATAAATCTTCAATATCAACATCCTGAAACTCATCTATTTTCATTTTCCCTGCTACAATATCAGCCATCCCAGGTATTGTTTGAACAGCCACACCCGACCCTTCGATTCGTCCAATGATAAACTTTCTTCTTGCTCTTGAAGTGCTTGGAAGAGCAAGTAGAACCTTTCCTGCACTGTGTGTCTTAATGACTTCCCTCAAGTTACTTGCCTTATGCACTCGTATCCCTTGAATTATAACTCCATCAAGTGATTCATCATCATCTACAAAAGCAACAGGATAATATTCGTTACCGGTAATTAATGATGTTGCCAGCTGCCTACCTGCGGAACCAGCCCCATAGATAACTATCTTTTCTTTTTGGGTATTGAATCGCATACTAAAATACGACCTAACTAATAGACGAGAGCCACCTAAAAGAATACATAATACTGAACCATATATTACTGTCGATGAGCCAGTTACATAAGAAGCTGACATCCCTTTCCCTATAGAATAATAAGCAATACATGATAATGAGCAACCTAGAGCTACCACGAGTAATATCTTAAAACTAACAAAGCGGTTGACGGCCCGATAAAATCCTAAAATAATCAATAATAACACTGAAGTTGCAATTGAAAGAGAAGCATGAATGAACAGGTCATTATTTACCAGATCGATATTCAAGCTTTGAAATGTTAAATAAAGTGATAGTAAGTAAGCAAAAATATGAATGCCTAAATCCACGATGTAGGTTATTATTCGTTTTATTATTCGTGGGGCTGATATCATCTTCTCTAAAATAATATTCATTTTATTCCTTTTGTATCTTGAACTGTTCCAAGTACCTGCCGTACAGAAATCTCAAGTCCTTTACTACGTATAGCCTGTTGAAGCTCCATTCCTAAAGCATATAATGCAAACTCCAAGCTTTCGAAAAGAACGATTTGCTTTAGATTAAGTCGAATTATTTGACGACTTAACTCAGAACCAATAGAGCCGCCTGCTCCAGTAGGCAGGACTATATGGCCTTGTATATCTTGGTGCAACAAGGCTCCATTCAGAGGGACAGGATCACGACCAAGTAATTCCTCTTTAGAAACGTTCTGGAACTCATCAATTTTCATTTTCCCTTCAACAATATCTTTAAGTCCTGGAATCGTCATAACGGGTATGTTGTATTTATGTAGATCCGTTAAGATTTCTTTTCGTTGAGTAATACCTATACTTGGTAAAGCTAAAAGAACTCGATCCACGCTATACTTTTTGATTACACTTTCTAATTCAGAAGGTGGGTAAACTTTAAGCCCTCTGACTACTACCCCATGCAAATCTGGTTTATCATCTATAAATGCAACAGCGTGGTACTCATGACTATTTGCCGTTGTCTCAGCTAACTGTCTACCAGCCGCACCAGCACCGTAAATTAAAACTCTTGTTTTTAGCCTATTAAATCTCATCGTATGATAAGCGCTGATTATAAAACGCGATCCACTCAATGTAATATAAACAACTAAACCATACATTACCGCTGCAGATATATTATATGCTTCAAGGCCAAGAACTTTAGCGAACGTGTAAAAAAACAAAATGGATAAAACTGATATGTATAAAACCAGTAGTAATATTCGGAAGCTAACGAAACGAGTTGCCACTTTATACAATCCTAGAAAGATAAAAGAAGCCAAACAAAAAACGACCACGCCCAAATAATGCAAGTAGTTTATTTCAAAATCTATAGCATCAACTAGATTCATAGAAAGATAGGCCGACATACAGTACGAGAACGTCAGTACCATAAAATCCAGAGATAAAAGGATTAAAAGCTTTGCTTTACGAGGTAGCTCGCCAAGTTTTGAGAATACCGTATCGATCATACTGTCTGTTTCTCTATATAATATTTATGGTTAATATATCTCAATAGTAATTGTGCAGTTAATGCGATTTAACATTTGCCGACTTTGCATCTATGTTCATTGAAAGGGAGAACTTAAAACTATGTTTAGGGCAAACTAATTAGATTGAGTAATTTCTGTTTATTCTTGTATGTAAATTCATGCAAAGATTATATTACTCCGAAACATCTGATTTAATGATGGTTAAAAAACCATCATTAAACTCTAAATCCCCACTTTTACACTCATTCGAAATTTCAGCTTCCCACACAATTACCTTTTGTCCCTTGTTATTATAGTAAAATGCACCTGGATAGGGGTGTGTGACAGCCCGAATCAACCTTTCAGCATCAACAACACTACCATTTAAGTTTATTTGACCGTCCTCTGGGCTTCTTCCTGGCCATTCAGAAGCTAATGTGTCATCTTGTGCAAGCATTTCTACATTATCTCTAAGTAAGTCAGGGATTACCTTCTTGATTAATTCAACGTGTGCTTGATTCACTTTCTCGTATAATCTTGTAGCACACATTTTTCGATCCATCTCTATCGAAATTTGCTCAACAATTGGGCCTGTATCTACACCCTCATCCAGCTTGAATAAAGTAACACCTGTTTCATCCAACCCTTTTAGAATTGCCCATGGAATAGCGGCTCTCCCTCGCCCTTGGGGTAAAAGTGTTGGGTGTATTCCTAATACACCTTCATTTGGGCTGTTTATGAGCTCTTTAGAAGCAATTTGAGACCATCCTATTATAAACAACCAATCAATTTTGTAACGATTAATCGCCTCTATCACTTCTGGATTATTCACATGTGTCGATTTTAAAAGGGCTACGCTGTGTTTTGCGCAAAAATCATCTATATAAACTCGACCCGACTTATGTTTAGCTTGCTCATCTGTGAGAGTCATAGCTAGGGTTATTTCACCACCTGCATCGTATATTGCTTCCATACAAGATAGACCTAGCTGTACACAAGTCACAAAACCAATTCTCTTCATAATATACCTTCTTAATATTTTGGAGGAGGCTTCAGTAGATAGAGAAAAGTACGCAACATAATTTTTATATCGGCACAGAAACTAATTTGCTCTGCATACTGACCATCAAAAGCTGCTTTTTCAGGAACACTCATACCATCAAATGAAGAAACCTGAGCTAAGCCAGTAAGCCCAGGTCGACAACCTAATGCCCCACTTTTTCTGCGTAATTCTATGAGCTCTATTTGAGCTAGTAAAGGGGGGCGGGGACCAACAATACTCATATCACCTTTTATCACATTAAAAAGTTGGGGAAGTTCGTCCAAATTTGTCCGGCGAATAAACTTTCCTATCCAAGTTAGTTGAATTTGTCCAATTTGATCAGATGGAATATCTCCGGTATTGACTGGCATGCTTCTGAATTTATAAAAGTCAAAAGATGCACCCTCTCTTCCAACACGGCACTGTTTAAATAAAACTGGGCCTGGATCAAAAAGCTTAATAAATATGACGATCAATATAATTATAGGTAGAAAGAACAAACTTGCTACGATAACAATGAAGTAATCAACAAAGCGCTTACCAAAACGCTGATAGAGTGAATGAGGACGCATTCAATACTCCTAGATATGTAAAATTACTACTTTACGTTGTTTAGGCTATGCCATTTTGAAAGACAAGTTGAAATGCTTCCGCATAATTCAATCCTGCTTGCCCACCTCTGTACGCCGCCAAGCCACGAAGAACCTCCTCACTTCGAGGGTGAGGGAAGTCTCTCATAACATTCCGATAATGTCTCAAAGCGTTAATTTTTCTTGTTAAAGCTTCTTCCCCTATTTCTTGAAATGTTGATGGAGTAAAGTTCTCACCCGTCGTTGGGAATGCCCAATCAGTTGAAGACAAGATCTCCATGAAATAAAGCGCCTTTAAAGCTGGAACATCAGAGCGACGTTGATATAAACGAGCAGCCGCTTGACACGCTTTAGAGACTTGCACATGGTCATCATTTAAGTCTCCCGGATGGTGAGTAAAAATCCGCGTAGGTTTAAAATCTTCTATTTGCTTTTCAATAAACTGCACTATTTCAACATGCGGAACTGTATTCATACGTATATTAGGAAAGCTTCCTAATATAGGGATCTGAAACCCTACTGTGCTATTGGCCACACACATATCATCGTATAACTCTTCATCTGTAGGACGAAGACTTCTTACATCGACATTTCCACACAAGATCACTGGTTGAACAATTTCACCTTGCTGTACCAACTTTGCACCAGTACCGCCACAACCAAGCACCTCGTCATCTGGGTGAGCTACTACAATTAGGTTTGTTTTTTTCATTTTATAATCCCTTTTTTTGATAACTTGTATTGCTTGCCGACCATAATAAGTGCGTCCTTTGTTTCAATAGTTGGGCTCCAGCCTAATGTTAATTTTGTATGTTCAGTATCTATGTCCAGACTTCTGAAAAGCTGAGTATATATTCTTTTTTTCCCAAGCATTGTGGCTAGCGCTTTAATTATACAGTTGGGAAACCAGAAAATATTTGTTTTACGCCCCATCCCCTCCCTAAGCTTTGAAATTATCTCTGAAATTGGAACAGATTGTCCATCTGAAGCCAAAAACAATCCGCCTACTGCTTCCTTTTGCGTCAAGCAAGAAGTTATCAGCTCGATCAAGTTAGGAAGATATATCAAAGCACGTCTATTTTTTACTCCCTTAAATGGGAGTGGCAGTATTGAGTCTGCTAACTTTAACAGTCGACTAAAATTACCAGGAGCATGTACATCATATACTAGCGCAGGTCTTATTATAACTAACTCAAGTCCTGAGCTTTTAGCAAATTTCTTTAGTGCTTTTTCGGCTTCTAATTTTGAAATTGCGTAAATCGCCTTTGGGTCCTCTGGCATTGACTCATTAAACGCTATACCTCTCTTAGTCTCATCACCAAGGACGCCAATTGAACTGATAAATATGAATCTCTTCACACCTGCTTTGCACGCTTGCTTTGCTAGCTGTAAAGTAGCTTCAACATTAATCTTTCTAAACTCATCAATAGGTGACTTTACTTTTTCCTTAAGGATATGTGCCCTTGCAGCACAATGAACAACGGTGTCCACATTGTGTAATGGCGTAGACCAATCAGCACCCTGCTCTAAACTTGATATTTTGTAAAAAGTGTAAAGTGGATGAATAAATGTGTTATTTCTAGAAGCCCCAATTGTGTTAAAACCTCTTTTTACTAAATGCTCTACCAGAGCTCCTCCAATAAAGCCTGATGAACCAGTAACTAAAATTTTTTTATTCATATATAAAACCAACAGTAAGCCACAAACGTTATAGTTCTCAGTTAAGGTAACGTAATAATTTCTTCGTCTCTGAACTCAATAATTGCAAGCTACCTTTCGACTCCACATTCAACCTAACAACGGGCTCAGTATTAGACTTTCTAAGGTTAAACCGCCATTGTTCAAACTCTATACTAATACCGTCCAAAGTATCTATATTCTTTGCTTTGTCCTGGTATTCCTCTAAAACTTTTTCGATGACCTTATCTGCATCATTCACAGTTTTGTTGATTTCACCAGATGATGGGAACATTTTTATACGCTCTTCGACTAAAGAGGAAAGCTCACATCCCTTATTTGACAGTAACTCAATCAGAAGTAACCAAGGAACCATCCCGCTATCACAATAACCAAAATCTCTAAAGTAGTGGTGTGCAGACATTTCGCCACCATAAACAGCATCGTGCTCACGCATAACGTCTTTGATGAAAGCGTGACCACACTTTGATTGAACCGGAATGCCGCCGTTTGAATAAACAATATCAATTGTATTCCAAGTCAACCTTGGATCATGAACAATTTTACTACCAGGGTTCTTTTTAAGGAAAGCTTCAGCTAGTAACCCAACAATATAATAGCCTTCTATAAACTGCCCTTTTTCATCAAAGAAGAAACATCTATCAAAGTCTCCGTCCCAAGCAATTCCCAAATCCGCATTATTCGCTAAGACGGCTTCAGAAGTTACAGCTCTGTTCTCTACTAAAATTGGGTTAGGAATGCCATTTGGAAAAGTCCCATCAGGCTCATGGTTAATTTTTATAAACTCTACAGGAACTTCTGTTTCTTTAAATTTAGCCTCTAAAGCATCTACGATATGACCGGCGGCACCATTGCCACTGTTCATGACCACTTTCATGGGCTTCAATGAAGATAGATCAATATAGCTGGTTAGATGGTCAATGAACTCTGTAGTGGCGTTAACTTGCTTTAATTCGCCTTTAATCTTGGTAGTCTCTTTTGGCATGCCATCGCCATAAACTAAGGCTTCAATCTCTTTTAGCCCTGTATCAGCACTGATTGGCTTAGCGCCTTCTTTAACCAGTTTCATACCATTGTAATCAATCGGATTATGACTTGCGGTAACTTCTATACCGCCATCTACCTTCAGGTGCTGAGTAGCAAAATAAACTTCTTCGGTTCCCGTCATACCTAAATCAATAACATGAACGCCCTCATCTAGCATACCGTTAGCAACAGCTTGTTTGAGATCCTCAGAAGTTAAACGAATATCCCCACCGACAACCACCGTCTTTGGTTTAATCTCCATCGCAAAGGCTCGGCCTATTTTGTAAGCCACCTCAGTATTAAGCTCTTCTTCTAATTTGCCACGGACATCGTAGGCTTTAAAACACGATTTCATAATTTACCTTTTAAGAATTTATACTTTGGCCACGGCCAACTGCATAATACTCAAAGCCGAACTCTTCAAGCTCGCCAGGCTCGAACAAGTTTCTCCCATCAAAAATAAGAGGTTTATTCATAAGCTGTTTGAGTTTGATAAAGTCTGGCTGGAGGAACTCATCCCAAGCAGTAACTATAAATAGCGCATCGGTGCCTGATACTGCCTCATACTTATTACTGCTAACACACAGGTTCTTATAGTGCCCATATTGCTCAATGAGCAAGTCTTGAGAGGCAGGATCGTAGATAGTAATGTTCAAACCTTGTGCAGTTAGAGCTTCAATAATCTCATGAATAGGAGAGTTTGCCATTGAACTTGACTGAGGTTTAAAACTCGCTCCCCAAACGCTAACGTTTAAATTCGAAATGTTAGCTTTATGATATGACCAGAACTTCCTAAACAAAACTTCTTTTTGATTATTATTAGTCTCAACCACGGCTTTAAGCATTGCCGAACCAGAACTGGCTCCCGAAAGCTGTTGCAATATATTATCGACCTCTTGGGGTAGTGTTAATCCGCCGAAGCCACAACCAGGCTTCAAATAGGCTTCCCCTATTCTCTCATCAGCCCCCATACCATCTACAACGGTATTGATATCAACATCAAGCTGCTCCGCTAAGCTGGCTAGCTCATTAATTAAACTTAACCGCGTTGCAAGCATGCTACAGATAGATGTTTTTATGAACTCTGCTTCTGTGGCAGTGATAAACATTACTTTACCCGCGTTATCAATAACTGGAGATAGTAGCTCAGATAGTTTAGCAATGAGGCAGTTATCGCTCGAACCTATCAAGAGTAATTCAGGATTTTCAAAATCTCTAAATGCTCGACCCTCGCGCATCAACGATGGTACAACACCGACCCTAAGTAAATTTTTATCGAAAGCATCGCTAAACTCAGCCGATATAGATTTATAAGTGCCGATCCCCAATGTAGTACTTAGAACTAGAGATACTGAGTTGCTAGAACTTATCAGCTTGTCGATAAATACAAATAACTCACTAGCACCACTATTTTCATAAAAAGTCCAGTGAATATCGACTTCACTAAATTCAACATCGTTAACTTCTTGATAAGCTTGCTTGGATATTGCTTTATCAAGGTTAGCTTTCAAGCCTGGTTCATTAGCAATAAGGCCCTGCTCGTCGCCTTCAGATTTAAAAGCTTTGGTATAATGTTTTACGTCATTGCCTGCAAGCGCTAGGGAAATAGCAACCACATAAGCTTCCAAGTTATTACCATAAATAGAGACTTTCATCGTCTAAGCCTTGTTTTTAATAGTATCTAGCAAGGTTTGAGTAGATATGTCTAAGTTTTTAGCCGGTGGGTCCCCCTGAATCGCATCAAGAAGTTCTCCAGCAATTACCTTACCTAGCTCAACCCCCCACTGATCGAAAGGGTTTATACCCCAAATTGAGGCCATCACAAAAACTTTATGTTCATATAAGGCAATCAAAGATCCTAAAGTATAAGGGTTCAATTCATCCATTAGAATTGTCGTGGAGGGCTGGTTACCGTTATAAAATTTATGAGCAGGTAGGTTCTCATCATCTGAAACGGCTTTGTTGCCGAATGCTAACACTCTTGACTGTGCAAGGCAGTTTGCCAAAGATAATTTATGCTGCTTAATAAGGAACTCGTCAGTTCCTGCGCCGTTACTAGTATCATGATATCGGTTTATTGGTGCTATAAAATCACAGGAGACTTTTTGCGTTCCCTGATGTAGTAGTTGATAAAAAGCATGCTGCGCATTGGGGCCAATATCTCCCCAAAGAATCGGGCAGGTTTTATACTCAACTTTTTTGCCATCCATAGTTACAGCTTTACCATTGCTCTCCATTTCGAGCTGGGTTAAGTAGTTTGGTAAGAATTGTAACCGTCCATCATAAGGAAGCACTGTATGCGCATTTATGTTTAAGAAAGTTGCATTCCAAACACCTATCAGCCCTAATAACACTGGTATGTTATCCTCAAACGGTGCTGTAGCAAATTGCTTATCCATCTCGTGAGCACCAGAAAGGAGGGCCTCAAAGTTGTCCATGCCTACTGATAAAGCGATTGGCAGCCCAATAGCTGACCATAGCGAAAAGCGACCACCCACCCAGTCCCAAAATAGTAACTGATTATCCGCAGCTATACCCCACTCATTCATCTTGTCTGGACTTGCAGAAACACCAATAAAGTGCTGCTTTACAACAAGACTTTTATCGGGACAAGCTCCCAGCATCCATTCCATTGCAGTGTTAGCGTTATAGAAGGTATCTATTGTGGTAAATGACTTTGATGAAATAATGAACAAACAGGTTTCAGGGTTCAGCGTCTCTAAAAGCTTGAAAATCTGCGTTCCGTCCATACTAGACACGAAATGAAAATCTAAATGATTTTTCCAGTCTGCCTGAAAGTCCTTCAGTGCATTAGTCACCATAAAAGGTCCAAGGTCAGAACCACCAACACCTATATTAACTATGTCGGTAATTGGCTTGCCTGAGTATCCGCGCCATTGTCCACTATGAATTTTATCAACGATACCTTTTACTCTTTCGAGTGAACCGTGGACATCTGCAACCACATTAGTTTGATTAACCACTAACGATTTAGACTTTGGCATTCTAAGCGCAGTGTGTAGGGCCGGTCTGTCTTCCGATGTATTAACTGGCTTTCCGGCTATTAACCCTGATATTCTGTTTTTTAACTTTCTTGATTCAGCTAATTCCAGTAGCCCTGTAAGGATTTCTTTACTGACAAGCTGCTTGGTAAAATCAAAAGTGAACTGTTCCCAGGATTTAAATAGCCAATCATTACGTTTTGCATCGCAGGCAAATAGCTTATCAAGATTCAATAGGTCTTTATCCCTTGAAAGGTTTTGCAATGCTCGAACTACTTTAGAGTGCGTATCCATATTAATATTCTAAAACGACTACATTTTTTGGTATCAAAATGATGCCAGAAGCTATAGTTATAGGGCAGGCTTTAGCTATTATTGGCGTATTCAATAAAGGTTTCAACATACCCTTGTATGTAACCGCAGTCATGACTTTTTCCCGTCATATAATAAGCCTCAACAACCCCATCTTTAACTAACGAGTCAATAGCATCAGTCAATTGAATTTCACCACCAGCACCGGGCTTAGCTTGCTCCAAATAAGGCCAGATTTCTTTTGGTAGTACATACCGTCCTACAACGGCTAAATTCGATGGTGCCTTGTCAATTGCAGGCTTTTCAACGAACCCCCTTACTGGCCTGCTTGTACCTGGAGTTATATCTCCTTCAATATCAGCAACACCGTACTTAACAACATCTTTTTCAGAAACAGCTTCAACCATTACCTGGCCTGCTTTGTCGATATTAAACCTTTGTATCATAGCAGCAAGGTTGTCAGTAGCATGGTTTGACAACTTATTATTGATAAGCACATCTGGCAACAATATGGCAATGTCATCTGAATTAACCATTTCTCTTGCACACAAGATAGCATGGCCCAAACCAAGCCCTCTTGACTGCCTTACCGAAGAAATCCTCATACCAGAAGGACAAACAGATCGGACCGCATCCAGTATTTCAAGCTTGCCTTTCTGCTCTAACTGCCACTCTAACTCAAAATTTGTATCAAAATGATTTTCAATCGCGGATTTTGCTGTATGGGTTACTAAAATAATTTCGGTGATTCCGGCTGCGTGAGCTTCTTCGATAACATACTGAATAAGCGGTCGATCTATTAAAGTTATCATCTCTTTTGGAATTGCTTTAGAGGCTGGCAACATTCTTGTACCGAAACCTGCAACAGGTATTATTGCTTTCACTATATTAATCTCACTTTTTAAAATATTTTGGAAAATGTAAATACTACCAAGAAACAACGCCCTCGAGTTAAGTCACAAGTTGATAATTGAATGAAGTTTAAATTGGAATTAGACTCTTTCAAATCTTTGTATGGCTGAATTACTTAACTACTTATAAGTTCATACGTTTCCCTCTAACAAATATCATTACTTCATATAATCGTTAACAATTGCCTTAGCTCTCTCTTGTGGAAAGTTGTTTCAGACCTAATTAAAACATAAGCGCTCTATATGGGCAGGGGAAAGCACTAACACTTGTTTATAATTTTCGATGCTTCAAGTAGCCTCTTATTGAATAGCTCATAAAAGCTCGGATTGCACTTATCAGGCCAAGTTTTTCATGATGCCTTAACTGCCACCAAACTTTTTTTGCTGAGTTAATTTTGTTGCCAGATACAGAGTCAATTCCTGTAAGGCGGTATCGTGTGAGATCTTCATTTAGACCATAGGCTTTACCACCACGCTTTAAAATCTCTAACCAGCAGGCAAAATCATCATAATACACATCCTGCATATACACCTTCCCAATTACGCTTGAATCGTATACTACTGTAGAAGTGGTAATAGCTGTATTCCCGAGAAGCTTTGAGTAGGTCATTGATTTAGGAACATGAATAAACCGTCCGAGTTTGTTATTCTCAGAATCAACTCTTCTATACGAAGTGTAAATAAAGTCAGCAGAATTGTTTTTCATTGCCTCGAGGCTTCTTTGTAGTTTATTTGGTAGCCAATAATCATCGCTATCTAAAAAAGCTATATATCGGCCCCTTGCTTTTTTCAAACCAGCATTCCGGGCCATAGCTGGCCCAACATTTTTTTCTAGCGAGACTACCTTTATCCTTTCATCTTGACTAGCCAAGTTTCGAATAACACTTAGAGTATTGTCTTTGGAGCAATCATCAATTATAAATAACTCCCAGTTAGTATGTGATTGTTTCATCACAGACTCAACGCTACTCCATATATGCTTCTCAGCGAAATGCGCTGGCATTATTATAGAGACCAACTCCATATTCTGAACCATGCTGCTCACTTTAAGCAAACCGTTTTTGGTTAATTTCGTTATTAAAATACTCGATAGTAGCACCTAACCCTTCGTGCAACTGTACTTTGGGCGACCAACCAAGTTCTTTATGAATTTTGTCGATAACAGGCTGCCTTTGTTTTGGGTCATCTTTGGGTAATGGTAGCTTTATGATTTGAGACTGGGAGCCCGTTAACTTGAGAACTACCTCAGCTAGCTCAAGCATGCTAAACTCATTTGGGTTACCTAAATTATAAGGGCTAGCTACTTTTCCACTTTCCATAACAGCGACAATCCCATCGATTAAATCATCTACATAACAAAAGCTTCTAGTCTGGCTTCCATCTCCATACACTGTTATATCCTTACCTTTTATAGCTTGACAAATAAAGTTGCTAACAACTCTTCCATCATCTGCTCGCATATTTTCACCATAAGTATTAAATATGCGTACAAGTTTAGCCTCTACACCACGAATAAGAGCATAATCATGAATTAAGGTTTCAGCGCCTCGCTTACCCTCATCATAACAGGACCTAATCCCCATGGGGTTTACGTTACCCCAATATGACTCATGTTGCGGATGTACTAATGGGTCACCATACACTTCACTTGTTGATGCGTGCAAAACTTTTGCATTATTTTTTTCAGCGTGACAGAGGACGTTTCTTACTCCTAGGATCGATGTCTCAAAAGTATAAACTGGATCTGCTTGGTAGTGAGGCGGGGAGGCTGGACACGCCAAGTTATAAATCTCATCGACCTTAAGAATTGATGGTAATGGTTGACGAATATCATGCTCGATAAAAGTAAAATTAGTTTTTGTACTTAGACCTTCAATATTTGTTAGTCTTCCTGTATGAAGATTATCAATACAAATAACATCATTGCCATTGTCTATTAGCTTTTTACATAAGTTGGAGCCTAAAAAGCCCGCCCCACCTGTTACTAAGCTTTTTGTTCTTGCTGTAATCACTTGTCAACCTCTTAGTGTGCTATAAATAATAAGTCCCATATTTCAAAGTAATCATGTTTTAAGAGACACTTTTGAATCATCATACTTTGATTCATGCCACCCACTGCTAATCGCCAACCCTAATATTAAACCTATCGGAAAATAATCAAGGGCTCTGTTTACAAAAAAGAATAACACAAACTGTATAAATACGACGGTCCAAAAAAAGCTTTTATTCTTAACGATAGATATATATAAGTAATAAAATATTAGTGAGAAAAAGCATACTGACCAAAGCAGTCCGAAACTCCCAATATAAGTTAAATATTGACTGTCGGCTATATAGTAAGCGATATTTTCATACCCAAAAAATATAACGTGTATAGTAGCTCTCTCAATATTCTCAAAAAAAGTATTATATATTTCAACCCTCAGGGATACTGACCTTGAACCTGTAGCTGTATCACCAGATAAAAGCGCTAGTAAAGATTCAAATTTGAACTTTAAGTGTTCAGGAAGTAATAGCTCATAAGTACTAAATAGGACTGCTATCGAAGTCAATAAAACAATAATAGTTAATAGGAGGTTCTTTCTTGTGAAATACAATGTGAAATTTAGCAACATAAACAACACTGACATCATTGAGACAGTAAATAATATCCCAAAAGATATTAATACAATAAGAACATATCTATGGAAAGACTTTTGTTTATAGTAGAGGAGATAGCTTAAGCAAATATTACAGATAAATCCAAATGCATTTGCATTCCCGACCCCTCCGATAAAAGCATTGTTCTCCCATAAACTAAAACCATTTATAAAGATATAAATATCAATCAAAATTTGTATACTGACTACAAAAACCAGTGAATTCAATAAAGTATAAACTTCTACTTCCTGATTTCTATTAGCTAGCAGACAAAACGGTAGAAGTGTTAACAACAGGTTAAAATACTTAAGGTCTGGCTGCCCTAGATATAAACTCTTAGTGACTAAAAATATCAAACCCCACAAAACAACTATTAAAAGAATATATTGTACAGCCCTTTTTTTTTGGAATATGCTTCTCCAGTCAAAGTACAATAAAATAAAAGCTGCAACAGAGACAATCTTTAGCAAAAGTATGGGCAAACCGGCATCACTGCCTTCCTTCTCAGAAAAACCTAGAAAGTAGAATATGTAATAAAGGGACATTACTCCTAGTATAGAAAAAGGGAGCCTCAGACTAACTTTTTTAATTTTCATGAATTTTTATAATTATATAAACTGCAAGTTAGTTATCACCATAAACATCCCTAGTGTATACCTTATCTTGAATATCCCTGATTTCTTCCGTTAATCGATTTGCAATAATAACATCACAACTATCTTTAAACTCACTTAGGTCATTCTCTAAACTTGCCGCCCCTCTCCAATTTTTGATGGTAGGTTCAAATATTTTTATTTCTATTCCTTTCTCCTCTAAAAAGCTAATAACATCTAAAACGGCAGAGGAGCGATAGTTATCTGAGCCTGTTTTCATAATTAGTCTATAGACACCGACAATACTTGGTTTCATCTTTAAGATCGACTCGGCTAAAAACATCTTCCTGACATCGTTAGACTCCACAATAGCGCTGATTAGTCTCTGAGGGGTACCATCAAAATTAGCCAGCATTTGCTTAGTATCCTTGGGAAAACAGTATCCACCATAACCGAAAGAGGGATTGTTATAATGAGCTCCTATTCTTGGCTCCAAACCAACACCATCAATAATCTCCTTTGCCTCAAGTCCATTTTGAAGTGCGAAGCTATCAAGTTCATTAAAATATGCAACTCGCATTGCTAAATATGTATTAGCAAATAGCTTTACAGCCTCGGCCTCCCTTGCTCCTAGGAATAGCAGCGGAACATCCTGTGATAAAGAGCCTCTTCTTACTAGCTCCGCGTACTTTACAGCTTCCTGAGTTTTTGCACCCATTATGATTCGGGATGGATGTAAATTATCGTACAGTGCATTTCCTTCTCTTAGAAACTCGGGGGAAAAAACAATTCTGTTTGTACAAAACCTTTTATTTAATTCATCTGTATAACCAATTGGTATTGTAGACTTAATTACTATAGTCGCTTTTTGGTTCTCGGTTAATGCCTGCTCTACAACTTTCTCTATACTTTTTGTATTAAAATAATTTGTGCTAGGGTCATAATCGGTAGGAGTAGCAACCACTATGTAATTTGCATCTTTGTAGATGCCGTTTTGACCCAGCTTTGCTGTTAAATTCAAAGGCTTCGTTTGTAAATACTCTTTTACGCCTGAATCATCTATAGGAGATTCTCCGTTCTTAAGCAGCTCAACTTTTCTGGAGTCTATATCTATTATTGTAACTTCATTGTGCTGAGCGAGTAAGATGGCATTTGAAAGCCCAACATACCCAGAGCCTACCACTATAATCTTCATAACTATCTCTTTAACCTATTTAACTTAACGATCACCGCGCTTGATTTTAGATCGAACATAATCAATAAACTTTAAGCTCTTCTTTCTTGATATATTAATGCTTGGGCCTAACTTTATACTTGGTTCATACTTGGTCAACTCCCTCCACTCTTTCGACCTTACTTTCTCTACCACCTTTAATTCAGCCTCGTCAGAGGCACCAAACTCTTTGTCGTACGCTTCTACAACTTCACTTTTAAACATATCAATTAAGACACGAGAATCTGCACCCTCATAATATGAGTAGTCTGTAGTTGTATTGGCAATAACATTATCAACATATTGAGGGAACCTTCTTGCCCTTAAATACATATACCTTAATGTCGACTGAATAATTTCGGTTTTAGTTTTAACTTTACCTGCCCACTCGGAACTTAAGTCGTCTTGATTAAGAAAAGTTTTTACGAACCCACAACTCATATATGGTGATGGACCTAAGCAAACAACCTCTTTGCCACATGCGCCCGCTTCTACTGCTGAAGAGCCACCGTTCATTATTACAATATCAGCTTGTTGTATAAGGTCATAAGTGCTTAACTTACTATCACTATTAATTACATGTACTCCACGACTGGCGGCCCATTCCGAGTAATGTTGCTGTGACTTTTCACCAGTTACAGCTCCAATATTCTCTGACCAGTTAGGGTGGCACCTGACAATTACTTGCTCTGGCTTAATATCAAACGCTTCCATATAATCCTCTAAGGCCTGAGTATTAGATTTCCACCCACTTTTCCATTCCGGGTGACCTGCAAATTCATTTTTGCTACTTGGAATGACCAGTATTTTTTTTCCCGGTGATGAAAGAGGCCATTTAGCAGGCTCAGGGTTAGCATTATATAATCGCCACTCTAACTTATTAGCCTGTAAAAACCTTTGTGCTAAATGTTTAGCAGCAAGCATTGACTGCTCGAAGGTTAGTGGCTTCGAGTCATATTCACGAACCAGCTTATCAACATGCCGTATCGATAAGCAGTTTGCTCCTGGATTTAACCTGAGCCCATCTCCAAACCAAGATCTTTCATGTGTAATAAAAGGAACGCTTAGCCTTTCACATGCAAAAGTTATAGCTCGAGTGGCATCCATACGGCCATTAAAGACTATCACAGCATCTAACTGGTTCTTTTGGATCCAGTCAACAGTGGACTCATAAACGACAGAGATGGGCTTAGACAGTTCCTTGATTGTTTGTTTAACTTCCTCTAAATCATAATCATCTTCACTTTCTGTTCTATGTAAAGTGCAGGCACTTGATAAGGCGAGCTCATTTAATGTTGAGTTCGATAAGGTACTACTATAACTATTGGCTATGCTTGAAATTTGTTTAACTGGATAACTTCTCACCCCACCTAAAATACACTTGCTACACTCTGAAACCTTTGATGACTGCTTTAGGGCCCTAGGATAACAACTCGATAGTGTAGCATCGCAGGTTAAAAAGTGTGTATTGTGTCCATCTTTCTTTAGTACTTCTGAAAGAAAGTATAGGTGCTCAACATGGGGCCTAAAAGCATAAATATTGACTAAGCCTACGTTCATAATATAAATTCACCCACTTGTTTTATCTGGATGTGTTCTCAATTTTAAATAAATTGATATTGCCATCAAAAAGTAACAAAAAACAAAAGCGCTCAAAATTCCAGTCATTAAAATGTGTAGAGATGCATAACGAAGATCAAAAACAAAAAGCAAAACCAAAATAAGTGTCGCGACACTTATTTGAAATACAAACAATATTTTCTTCTCGTCACTAGCAATACAAAAACCAGACATCAAGTCACTACCCTTTATTGCTGCTATCAGAATAAAAATAATTAGTGTATAAGTATCGGTAGTAAACCATGCTGGTGCAAACCAGTTCGTCAGAAAATAACCCACAAAGCTTATAAATACAATTTGCAGAGCAAATAAGTAAAAAGTAGAAACTAGAGTCTTTCCAAAGGCCAGTTTTTTATCTCTCATAACATCTAAAGTAATTGAACGTAGAAAGCGAGTATTAATTATCTGTTGCAAAGTTAAACCGACAATGATAATTAACGCGTAATATGAAAAATTAGAGAACTCACTTGTGTTCAATACAAAAGCTGCTGATAACCTATCTGAGTATTGTAATAACACAGCCATTAATGTTATTGGTATGTATTTGAGTGTTTCTTTAATAAATATTTTGGTTGGCCAAATAAAGTTTCGAAATAAAACTACTAATAATTTAATATTCAACAAAACTAATGCTAACAGCTCACCGTAAATTATGACCTCTTTCTTTTCCAAAATCAAAAAAGCAAATAAACCAGATGCAAGTATGAGTATATTTCTTATCAACAACCTGAGGCTGTACCCCATGAAGTCACCTGTGCTTTTTTGATATACGATATCCAGGAAAAAAATCAAATTTAGCGTTGAGTGGATTATCGCACCATATAACAAAATATAATTTTGCTGTTGAACTATAAAACTCGATAAAGCTAAAACTGCAATGCTTATTAGCCCGTTAATAATAATTGGGCTTTGAAACACTAGGACTAAATTTTTACTCTCATACTTTGACTCTTTATATTTTTGTACAAACTCTATATGTGAGCGAGTAACAATTCCAACACCAAGCAATAAAAACGTAACTCCAACAGCAATAAAGAAATAATTAATGTAAGCAAAGTCTTCAATCGGTAGAAGATGTGAATACAAAAATACTTTGCCAAAGGATATTAATGAAGCTAATCCTAGTAGCAGCGTATAAGCCCACGTTCTTATAATCTCCAACATTAAATAATTTATCTCAAATTATCGTTTATATTTACAAACTGAACAGCAAAATTTCTCAATCTTATAAAAATACTCAAGGTATGTCTGCCGTGTGCTATTTACAATTTTATAGTTGTACTAATATGTCCCAACCAACAGCCGTGGCACTCTTTACATCACACTTAACTTTCTTACCGATAACCTCATCTAAATATTTAGGCGCTAAACCAAACCCTGGCCTTACACTTCTTATAGCGTCTTCAGTGATGGTTTCACCAGCTTTTAGGTCTTTTACAAAATATAACGAGCGTCTGAATTTAACATTTCCTTGCTCACTTGATTTGCGACCGTAATTGACTTCACCCAAGGCTTGCCATGCAGTTTTCGTATCACGGCACAATGCTTCTAGTTCTAAGGGCTCTAGCGAGAAGCTGTCGTCAGGTCCTCCGCCACTACGGTCTAGTGTAAAGTGTTTTTCTATTATTGATGCACCTAACGCAACGCTAGTGATTGCAGTTGTATTATCTAAAGTATGATCTGATAAACCAGTAACTAGTCCATAGCGTTTCGCCATATCCTTAATGGTGCGTAAGTTATAGTCTGCAGCTGGAGCGGGATAACCGCTAACACAATGCAATATAGCTAGCTCTTTACATCCTCCTTCACGCGCAGCTTCTATTGCCTCTTGAATTTCTTCAGCATCAGCCATTCCCGTTGAAATAATCATCGGCTTGCCTGTGTTTGCGACATATTTAATCAAGGGTAAGTCTATTGCTTCAAACGAAGCAATTTTATAGGCTGGTGAATTAAGGTCTTCAAGTAAGTCTACGGCAGTTGTATCAAATGGAGAACTGAAAATAGTAATCCCTAACTTACGAGCATGCTCAAACAATGGTTTATGCCATTCCCATGGGGTATGAGCCCACTCGTACAGTTCATATAAATTGCGTCCTGCCCACAAACCATCAGTAATCATAAAATCTGGTAAATTACTGTCCAGAGTTATGGTGTCAGGACGATAGGTTTGAATTTTGACGGCATCTGCACCTGCTTTTTTTGCTTCCTCTATAATACGAAAGCCCTTATTTATGTCTCCGTTATGATTCGCTGACATCTCTGCTATTATATAAGGAGCAAAGCCCTCCCCAATCACTCGACCATCAATAGTTAGTGTTTTACTCATCAACTTTCTCCAACTTAATTATATACTTCCTACCTCTTAGTTTAAAAAATGCAGGAAATCTATTTGGATCACACACACGAATGCAATCGAACTGCTCAGCAATAGTCCTATTGGGATCAACTTGGCTATCTGCTGGCGTTCTTTTAGGGTAATAGGTAGCTGCGAATTGCTTACTTTGTTCTTGAGGTTCTACTGTAGAAAACTCTCTTATGGCAAACTCCATAAGCTCAATCTCTACTTTAAAAAGACTTTCGTTAATTTCATCCCATAATGCATTGCTAGATACTTTGAAGCTAACCTTCTTCCAGATTCGCCCGCTATCAACTTTGTCTTCAGCTTCGAGTAGGCTCACAGTAATGTCTTCGTTGCCTTCTAGAATTTGCCAAATATGAGGGCTCCAACCTCTACCCTTTGGTAAGTCACTTGCATGTATCACAAGGCTAGCTTTATATTTATTACGTTCTGCTTTGGTAATTAGCTCTGAACACGAAATCAAGAATAATATATCTCCACCAGATAACTTGTCTTTTCTTCTCACAAGCTCAATCGAATGGTTAGCAGATCTTTGCTCGATCCACTCTAGCAAATAAGCATTGATAGGATGCTTTTCATCACTACATAACACACTAATACGCATATTTTTTTCCGAATAACTGCTTTATAACTCTGCTGGTTCCTGAACCATCACAAATACTTTTAGCCTGAAAGCTCAGTTGAATTACTTGTTTTGGCTTTAGACTCTTCTCGACTAGTATAGAAGTATGCTCAATGCGATTTTTATCAACGGCCACAGCAGCACCAGCGTATTCTAGTTCATTCGCTATTTTTCTTTGATTTTCAGCAATGACAATCATTATAGTTGGCAATCCTAAACAACACCTCTCCCAAGATGTTGCTCCAGCGGCACCTATAGCTAAGTCACTGTTAGCCATCAACTCTGCCATATTGTTAACTCCAACCTTGACCTCTGTTTGCCAAGGCATTTTATGAGCTTGTGCTATAACAGCTTCTATATGAGGTGCTGTAGCACCCATAACAACTGTGAACTCAGTGTCTGCAGGTAAGTCGGAATCAGCTATGTTCAATAAGATTTTACTGGTGATGTTATCATTATCAACGCCACCTAAATTAATCAAAATATTCTTGATAGTACCAGCTTTAGCTTTTCTTCTTGCTAGACTGAAGTTTCGCCATTCGGTAAATTCTGAGCGCAATAAAGCATATTGTGCACCACAAAGCAATTCACATTTCTCTGGGACCAGACCTGTATAATCTGAAACCTCTCGGCCGTACGTTTGATCTAGCAAAATATCGCATAAATGATGTCTGTCAGCCAAATCATCAATGACCATCAGTTTGTTGTAGTATGGTCTTAACAATTTTTGCCACGTTGCATCTAGTGCATAATGATCAACTATCAGCCAGTGGGGATTAATGGACTTTAAAATTCGCTGACATTCAGCAGCATCTTCTTCCTGAGTAGCGCCCAACCAAGAGCTGTGGGCTAATTCTTGATCACCTTTTTTATTACCAGTCCTTTCTGAGTTTTTATCAAGCTCTCTAAGACTATGCACAATGTGCCCCTGTGTCTCAACAAATTCTATAAGGTTGCCATTGTGTTCACGGCAAATAAACTGACAGGCTCCACCTCTTTCTCGCAAAGCATTAGCCAAAGTGAGGCAGCGCATAACATGACCTGAGCCCATTTGTGTAGAGGCATCAACACGGAAAACAACTTTCATTTTTGCATTGCTTTATATAAATACTCTGCTCGCTCCCAGTCTTCAGGAGTATCAATATCCTGGACACGATGACGAGGTAGAAAAACGGGCCTAGACGATGAACCAAATATAACTTTTTCAGCCAACCAAGCTTCCGTTGTTCCCCAGTAAAACTGACCTGCATCGTGATAGGCTTCTTCTAGGTCCTGAGAGCGAGTATTAAAGTGCTCTGGATGGAACATTTCAAGACCTGACTTTTTATCAACTCTTAAGGCTCTCTGAATTGGGAATGCATAACTTGTTACAGTGAATGCATATTCAACTCCAGATTGAGTCACCTCTATTAATCCCCGTTGGATATCCTCTGCTTCAACAAAGGGAGCCGTTGCGTAAAGGCAGCAAACAAGGCTTGGATGTTGCTCGTTATCTGCAAGCCATTCAATTGCCTGTTTAATAACTGGGATTGTGCCTGTGTAGTCATCGGACAAACTTTTAGGGCGCATAAAAGGTACTTCTGCCCCATATTGCTTGGCTACCTCTGCTATTTCGCTGTCATCCGTCGATACGATAATACGTTCGAAGCACTGACTCTTTCTTGCAGCTTCAATCGACCAAGCAATCATTGGTTTGTCAAAAAACTCTTTGATGTTTTTGCGCGGGATACGTTTACTACCACCACGAGCAGGAATAACAGCTACCCTCATTGAGTTAACACCTTGGTCAAGACCTCCACGACCTTATCCTGTTGTTGCTCTGTCATCTTCGGGAACATTGGAAGGCTAATTGCTTCGGAGTAATATTGCTCTGCGTTCGGGAAGTCACCCTGCTTGAACCCCATGTGCTTGTAATATGGCTGAGTATGTACAGGGATATAGTGTACATTAACACCAATACCGTTATCTCGAAGCTGCTCGAAAACCTCGAGGTGTGACTTATTGAGCTTGTCTAATTGTAGGCGGATCACATAAAGGTGTAATCCAGAGTAGCTGTCTTCATGCTGCCAAGGTAAGGTAATAGGAAGCTTATCTAGTAACTTATCGTAACGTTTAGCTAACACATGCCGTTTCGCAACGAACTTATCAAGGCGTAGCATTTGACTAAGGCCTAATGCGGCCTGAAGCTCTGTCATACGATAGTTATATCCCAGTTCAACCTGTTGATAATACCAAGGACCGTCGGGCTCATGCGTCATTTTCTCTATTTCACGAGTTACACCATGACTACGGTATAGGTTCATTTTCTCAGCTAATGAATCATTGTTTGTAAGCGCCAAGCCACCTTCTGCTGTAGTAATGATCTTTACTGGATGAAAACTGAAGATAGTTATATCACTAAAACGGCAATTTCCAATAAACTCACTTTTGTATTTGCCACCAACAGCATGGGAGGCATCTTCAATAACCTTGAAACCATACTTTTTAGAAAGCTTACGAATAGCCTGCATATCACAAGGTTGACCGCATAGATGAACAGCAACAAGCACCTTTGGCAGAGTTCCTTTACGTTCTGCTTGAACAAGCTTAGCCTCAAGCTCTTTCGGACAAAGGTTATAAGTTTTGGGATCAATGTCAACAAAGTCAACTTTAGCACCACAATATAAACCACAGTTAGCTGATGCAACAAATGTGATCGGCGTTGTCCAAAGCCAACCCCCTTCCGCTAGCCCTAAAGCCAAGCAGGCAATATGTAAAGCACTGGTCGCACTATTAACCGCTAAGGCATGCTTAGCGCCCACATGGCTTGCAACAGCTTGCTCAAATGCTGGGACCTTGGGTCCTTGGGTCAAGAAGTCTGACTTTAAAACGTCAACAACCGAATCGATATCTTGCTGACTGATATCTTGTTTGCCGTATGGAATCACGATTTAATCCTGTACTTTAAAGTTTCTATCCACATGCTCTACTATTAACTGTCTTAAGCTATCGACCGACTCCCACTCTTCGTTTGTACCTGAGTTGTATTTAAAACCAAATGGAACCTTCACAGCTTTGTGGTGTTTCAGGAACTCTTCTTCGGTATAAGTGAATGATACGGAAGGTAGAATCGCGTAGTAGTCACCTAAATCAATTGTGTTCAATGAATCGGTGTCTGTGATCATTTCTTCGTGCAACTTTTCGCCTGGGCGAATACCAACAACTTTTGTTTCGCAATTAGGTGCAACTGCTTTGGCAACATCCAAAATTCGATACGATGGAATCTTAGGCACGAAAATCTCACCTCCAAGGTGGTTTTCCAGTGCATACATCACCATGTTAACACCGTCTTGTAGCGAAATATTAAAACGAGTCATCTCTTCGTGTGTGATTGGCAACACTCCTTCTTCGCGTTTTTTCAAAAAGAAAGGAATGACAGATCCTCTCGACCCCATCACATTTCCATAACGAACAACACTGAAGCATATGTCTTTTGAGCCTCGAATATTATTTGCTGCTGCAAATAACTTATCTGATGCTAACTTGGTCGCACCATATAAATTAATTGGCGCACATGCTTTATCGGTAGATAGAGCTACAACATCATTGACTCCACACTGCAGAGCCGCTTGGATAACATTTTCCGCACCGTCGATATTCGTCCTAATACACTCAGTTGGGTTATATTCAGCTGTATCAACCTGCTTAATTGCAGCAGCATGGATAATCACATCCACACCCTCACAGGCCTGAATTATGCGGTTTTGATCGCGAACATCCCCAATAAAAAAACGTAACTGAGGATAATCTTGCGTTGGGTACTGTTGCTTAAGTTCGAACTGCTTTAATTCATCCCGTGAGAATATAATAATTTTTTTTACATCACTGTAGCGTTCAAGGATAGTTTTAATAAATTGCTTACCAAAAGATCCTGTTCCGCCTGTTATCAATACTGTCTTATCATTTAACACAAGTTTAATTCCTCAATCTTAGTCTTTTTGATAGAATGCCTTCAGCATTATAATTAATGTACTGAAAATACTTCCTAGCAAAATGCCGAGAATAACAATTATAGACCTTTTCGGTTTATCCTTTTCTTCTGGCACTTTTGCCACACTTACAGCTTTAAATACATACTCATCAGAAACCTGTGCAAGCATTTTCGATTTGTGTTGCTCTTGTATTAACTCACTAAACATTGCTCTTAGCTCTGCATAGGATGTACTTTTGAATTGCTCTTCAAGATATTGAATATTTTGGTTGGCTTCTTCTAAAGCTCGATCTTTCATCAATTTGTTGATATCTTCAGTAAGCATGTCTACCCACTCTTTTGCAATTTCTGGAGAGTAGTGTGTGACCGACACGCTAACTAAACCGGTATCTTTATCCTGACTGATAGACAATCGTTCTTTGAATTCCTCGAATAATTCCCAACTACTAGGCTCCACAGTTTTGCCTTTAGGTGCCTCACGGACCCAGGTTTCAGTTGCTTCATTATAAAGATCATCATCTATGATCAGCTTTTTCTTAGATTGGTCCCACCCTTTAGCCGCAAACAATTCAACTGCAATATTATGTTTATTAATAAATTCTTCTGCGAACCCCCAGCTTTTCATGATTTCCATTGCTATGACAGCATCTGATGATTCACCAGCACCCAAGTTAATCCCAGCCATTGAAGCAAGACCGCCAAACTGTCCTGCTAGAGATGCTAATTTCCCACCGGAGCCACTTTCATTAGGCTGCAAAACTGCTGTTGCTTTATATTCATTAGGAAGGTAAAGCGCGTACCCAACGGATGCAATGGCAAAAATGAAAGTTACTCCAATAATGACCCACTTTCCTTTCCAGAGAATAGAAAAAAGTTCACGTAAGTCGATTTCGTCTTCGTGATAAGGCAACTGAGTTTGATTTAATTGTTGATTGTTTTCACTTTTCATAATTTTCTAATTTCATATAGAGATTGCTTCGGCCTAAAGGCCTCACAATGACGATTGTTAGGCGGCTTGGTTAAACTAACATTCACAACTCATAACTCCATTGTCCATGAAAGTCCTACATTATATTTATCAGTTTCATCTCCTGATACTTCAAAAGCTTTATCTTGATAGTCAATGGAAGCCGATAATAGACCGTGCTTAAAAGGTTTTTGGTATTTAAGCGAAAGCCTGTTGAAGTTAAGTTCATGGGTCGCAATAGTATGCTTATCTCCGACACCACCTTTATTCATGTTAACTTTTGAAACTGATATTTTATAACGAGTACCTGATATTGTTGATGCAAGTAACCCCAATGCTAGACTTTCAGTATCTGCGTCGTATGTAGAACCAATACTTCTGCCTTCTGAGCGGTAACCTGTTCGATATATCCCGTGCTCATAAGTTACGTTTTGTGCGTACTCATTTTCGGTATCAGCATACTCAATATAAGTAGTAACGAGTGTATCGCTTATAACAAAATTATTTTTATAACCTAGTTGATAAAGTTTTCTAGAGGGGGCGTACCCTGCTTCATCTTCACCAACCAGCTGCCCGTAAATTGAACCAACATATTTTTTAGTAGGCACTCTCCAATAAAAGTCTACTCCTGCTAATTGGTTGCCAGCTTCATTAGAGTTGAGGCGATCATCACAACCATCTTCAATTTGATCACAGTTGGTTCGACCTATTGCAAGGTCAACTAAACTTGATAATGATTCAGGTCTTCCCTCGCCTCCCCATTGTGCAGTTCTTCTTAAGCCTATCTCTAATGACTCAAAGGGTTTGAAAGTTATCGACATGCCAAGTAACTTTGCATGAGGAATAAAACGGTCACTTTCTAGCTGACCAGCAAAAGCTGAGACAGACCAAGGACCAATCCAAGATAACCAGTTACTTTCAAAAGGCTCGGCATAATTACGTTGGACTGACAGTGCAGGTACTGGGCGTGCATTATTGCTAAGAATTAACGAACTATCCCAACCTGGGCCATACCACCGTTCTTGAGCGCCTGCAGATAAGATCCAGTTGCCCCAAATAGCTGCAAGGTAACTCTTATCTAACCGCTCTTCTTCTCCATCAAAAGGATCATAAGCTTTTGTTGCTTCGATATTCCATGCAAAACTTTTGCTCATACCTGTGTTACGCGAAGATATTTCTGCCTTTTCTCGACGGTTATCACCAAAGTGTCGTAATACCTTGCCTTCATTTCCCGCTTTAAGTGATAGTTCACTGCGTGTATCTGTTGAAGTCTCTATTCTTGCCTTTCTTTTGACACGCATTAATGCTGGGACTAAAGGTTCTGGCACTTGGTCCAACTCTGCATTATCAATATCTTTAACGATACGAGCCCAAGGAAGAGGCCAAGTTGTAATTGGCGTATTTATAACGCCGTGAGCAGATAATGCTTCAATGTCAGCTCTTAACCACACGTCACTCGTATCTAGCCAAGGCTCTGCCTTAACTATCGACCCGCTTAGTATTAATAATGCTATTAGAGTTTTTTTCATAATGTTTTATTCGATATTTTGAAGCTGATTGAGGTTACTACGTTACATTCGCATGATGTAGTAAATCTAGCTACCCATAGGATGAGCCAAGACACAGCCAGGATCTAGATCTTAGAAGCTATTAACCGCAGCCGCACCTAGAGCTAACTGATAAACAATCTGGCTGACCTTACTCCAAAGCTCTAAGCCATCAACACGTGAGGTGTCTAGTGGTACTACTATAGTATCTCCTGGTTCAATCTCGCTATCATTATGGCTTAGCCATGATGATTGGTTTGGTAGAACTACTGAGCCATCGGCTTTTACTATATAAATAGCATCGGAGTTCGCGGTATCTTTTTCGCCACCACTACGGTCTATATAATCTTGATAATCAAATTTCTCGCTGTAAAGATGTGATGTAGCGACTTGCACCTCACCAACAACAGTAACTTCTTGTCGGAAACTTGGCACAATTAATTTGTCACCAGACTTTAGAATTATGTCTTCACTGTTATCGGCCAATATTGAATCAATATCTATAACAAGACGTCCTGTAGCCTCTGTCGAGCTCAATATGTTTAGCAATGATTGTGCAGATTCAATGTCTGCTGATTTGCCGATGTTAGTATCTTCTAGTTCGGAAATTGCTATATCCTGACGAAGCTTAGCTTGGAGTTGCTCTAATTTCTTCTGTTCGTGTTGACGAAGAGTTTTTCGTGAAAATACTGTTGCTTTAGGATGAGCATACTTTGTAAAGCCCCCAACACGATTGATTAGTTGGCTTAGAGTTTCCCCTCGAGCAACTCGATATCTGCCTGGGTAGCGCACTTCGCCTGTAACATCCACATAGATTTCTTCAGTAATATTTGGAGAAACCTTTATATTTACCTCATCAAAAGGTGACAGGGTTGCACCAGATTCCCCCAGAAAGACTTCCTGCAAACTAATGCCTTTATGTCTAATATTTACCCCACCATCTACGGAGAAGGTGCGAGTGGTCACTTCTGCATTTGCTAAATATGCAACCTCTGTTAGCCCACCAGCTAACTGGATCAGCTGCAAGACACTCATATTTTTTTGGTATGGATATTGACCAGGAAACTTTACCCCTCCGCTAATCTTTACAAGTTTAGCTACACTTTGATTAGATGCTTGAGACCTAAGCTGGGCGATAAACTTAGAAAGTGGTTCATTCCGAATTTCCTGCTTGATCTGCGCAAGCTTTAATTCATCAAACTCTACGCTTTCAGAATTAAGTACACGACCTTCTAGATCTTCTTTTTGTTTTTTTCTTTGGATTTTACTTTCCAATCCTGCGTAGCCACCAATATTCGTTGTCAACTCATCTTTATTTGTAATTGACTCTAACTCTTTTTGGAAACTCGCTCTTTCTAATTGAGCCGTTTTTGCGCGCTCCAAATATAAACTAATATCTTTTTCGGTAATTTGGTTTGATAAGACAATCACTTTATCGCGGGAGTGTAATTTAAACTCATTATCTCCAGCCCATATAGTTCGCAAGTTCACAATATATGGCTCTATATTGCCAAGAGCATCCGTTTCTCTGAACACAATCACAGCATCGATGTTTGCATGAGGCCTGAGTTTTAATTCGCTCTTTAAGACATCACTAAGCTTTAATCCTTTTGTCCACTTTATTAAACCTGGACGATAGACATGACCAATTAACTCAATTACATTTTCTTCCCTTTCCACGGCTGGGAAGATTTTTAATAAATCACCACTCTTAATTTTTGTATTAAGCCCAGTCCCTGTGTTTAGATTTAGATCTACCACTGTTTGTTGTCCTGACTTACTGACCCTTTCTATTCGCGCATCACTTTTATAAGCGTTAGGTAAAAGCCCACCCGCAAGATCAATAAGCTCACTAACCGTCTTCTCACCTTTTAGCTCGTAAGTTGCAGGTCTTACAACTTCTCCCGCGACTGATGCCACCTTCTTAACCGAAGGAATGAAGATAACATCACCAGACTGTAATCGTTGATCATTACTAGTGTCCCCTCTTAACAATAAGTCGTATAAATCAACAGTCGAAATAACCTTTCCATTGCGTTTAAGCTGGATGTTTCTCAAAGAGCCTATACCTGTTAGACCACCACTCACATATAAAGCGTTCATAACAGTAGATAATGAAGAAACAGTGTAAGCGCCAGGCTTGAATGACTCTCCAAGAAGGAAAATTTGTATTGAGCGCAATTCACCGAGACTTACATTTGATTGAACCCCAATGTATTGTTCACTAATTCGCTGGTTCAGGGACTGCTTTAACTCGGTATACGATAACCCTGCAACATTTATTGGACCAAGTTGAGGAAACTGGATTGTTCCGTCTCGTTCAACCGTTAATTCATAGCTATTGTTCTCTTTTCCGAAAAGTTGAACTTTAACGGTGTCACCAGGCCCCACGATGTAGTTAGAAGGTACTGGAATATTGCTAACTGGAGTGTACGTTGTTGGTACACCCGCAAATAAATCGTAGCCAAATTTTTTCAGCTCACGCTCTACTTTTGGTAGCTTTTCTTGCTCTTCTTTTTCTTTTATTTCTTTGTCGCTATTTTGTTGACGAGGAAAGTCCGCAAGCTCTCTAGGCATTACAGAACCCGCTGACTGGGTATCTTGACTAGCACTGGAACTTTGTTGCTTTAGTGAAGCGCACATAGAGTCAACATCATAACCAGCGGCTCGTGCCATTTGTCTTTGTTGCTCAGTTGCATTTTGACAAAGCTGTTTTGCCTGTGACAAATCGTTGGCAGCACTGTCGTTAACCATAGCCAGTGTAAGAATGCTTAAAAACAAGCCAAGAGTTTTTTTCATCATAGTTGTGGGCCTTGTACTATAAAGTAAGGGTTTAGCAATGACTCTTTAATGTTATACATTAATTCGTTGTGTTTTTCATAAGTGACACACTTGCCACCTGCAGCCAGTAATATCGCGTGGGCAGCGGCAGTGTCCCATTCTGAAGTAGGTCCTAGTCTTGGGTAGAGGTCAGCTTTGCCTTCCGCCACTAAGCATATTTTCAACGAGCTACCCACTGGTACAAGTTCATAATCTTTAAATTTAGTTAGATAGGACTGCATTTCACCCGACTGATGTGAGCGACTACTAACGATTCGAATTGGTTTATGCACTTGCGACGAAACTGATATAGGCTCTTTGTTATGTCCCAGCTGTTTCCAAGCTCCTAAGCTCTTACCATTTGCGCCTATACCTCCGAAATAAATAATTTCATTTACCGGGGCATAAACCACGCCAAAGATGGGTTTGCCATTCGAAACTAAAGCAATATTAACTGTGAACTCACCATTTCTCTTAATAAATTCTTTTGTACCGTCTAGCGGATCTATAAGCCAGTAATGCTCCCACGACTGACGCTCAGTCCATGGAATATCAGCTGATTCTTCAGATAAAATAGGAATGGATGGGGTTAGTTTCTTTAAAGCATTAACGATACAGCTATGCGAAGCGAGATCTGCTTCAGTCAAAGGGGAGTGATCAGACTTTTCCTGTACATTAAAATCTTTTCCATAGATTGACATGGCCGATTGGCCTGCCTCAACAGCTATATTGTTAACGTCACGAATTAAATCGTCGTTTAGTAGTCTACTTTCCATCCAATTATCCATGATTATCTCTATTTCTCCGTCACCCAGACACGCTACCGCCCGTGGGTTTTGGCTCCCAAAGTGCCTATCTTATTGTTTTTATTTATAATATTTTTGCTAGCTCACGCCTAAGCGAGCGTCATTATATAGGCTTTACACTCGTCTCGAAACCTTCAAAAGTAATATTATGTTCTTTTTATGATGTTATATTTTTTCAAACTCATCGTTTGAGACTTCAAGTACGGTGAGTTTGTCCAACATATTCAATAGAACTATGGAGCGCTGCTCACCATCTGGCATCTTAAATATGCCTTCCAAATCTTTAAAAGGGCCCGTTGTGACTCGTACACGATCACCTTCTTTAGGCGTTGAGTCGACCGCTATTGTGACTAAATCATGATCAATAACTTTCAACTGCTCCAAAAGTTGCTGCGAAACCTTTGCCGGAACACCACCAAAACGTACAAAGTCTCGAACTCCTCGCGTAGAGCGTATCTTTGACCAATACTCGCCAGTTTCTAACAACTCCACAAATAAATACCCTGGAAACATTGCTTCTTCTACCTGCTTACGTTTTCCTCGGACTATTTTTTTTAAAGAAATTATTGGGAAAAAGCTATTAATTGATTGATTTTCAAGGTTTTCTTGTGCCCTTTTCTCTTGATGAGGTTTACATTGCACCAAATACCAGGCGCTTTGCTCGCTACTCATCGCTTGCCACCGCCATTGCTTGATTAATCTCTTTATTTTTTTCTCTAAGCTCAGCAACAACACCTTCAGCACCACTTTTATCGAAGGTGTCTCTAAAAAAGTCTCGCTTCATTTTTACAAAGCTTATGCCTTGGAAACTGAAATCGTATACAGTCCAGTGTTCCTGCTCTTTATAAATCTTTAAATCGATATTGAGTGTTGGGAATGATGAACTCTCAAGGCGCACCCTCAGCCATCCTTTATTACCCTTATCATTAAGTCTTACGCTTTCGACGCTAGCCTTTTGACCTCGGTATTGCTGCAATACCTCAAATAAATAGCGGCGAATAGTATTTTCGTAGGTTTTAATCAGAATATTGGTTTGAGATTCAGTAAGCCGCTTCCAACGTTTAGGACCGAGCATAGCCCTCACAGTATTTTCAGCCGCCCAAACCTTCAGTAATTCCTTATCAACAAAGTGAGCCAAAACGGTAGGCTTCTCAAGTGCTTCTTGGTGATTATCTGAAAGGAATTTATTGATTTTACTAAGCTTTTGGTCAAAGTAAGTCGTAATTTCAGTGTTTGCCGCTGAAATAGAAGGGAGAGAGGTTATTAACAAGAAAAAAATACCAGCTAAAAAATTCGATAATCTATTCATTATTATTGTTTGCTTTCCCAGCTTCATAAAAAACTGCCTCATCATATAAAGGCTTAACTTAATATAAACTTAACTCTTCTACGGCAAATAAATAAAGCTTCAGTATCGAGATATTGCCGAATTTTACCATCTGAGCTGTCACGAACCAATTAATTCACTTGTATTACGTGTTTTGTGATCTATGCAATACTTTCTTCACGAATCTTTTCTATTTGGTCTCGAATTTGAGCTGCTTTTTCAAACTCCAAGTTTTTGGCTAAATCCAACATTTCCTTCTCCAGCTTTTCAATTTGCTCAACGCTATCGGCTAAGCTTTTAACTTCATACCGCCCTTTTCTCTCCGCTACTCGCTTTTTACCTCTGCTGGAACCACCGGTATCCATAACATCACTGATTTTCTTCTTGATTCCTTGCGGGGTAATGCCATGCTCTTTATTAAAAGCTTGTTGAATAGCACGGCGGCGCTCCGTTTCATCTATCGCTTTTTTCATGGAGCCCGTAATACGATCACCATAAAGAATCGCCCTGCCGTTTAAATTTCGAGCTGCTCGGCCAATGGTTTGTATCAATGAACGCTCTGAGCGCAGAAATCCCTCTTTATCAGCATCCAAAATAGCCACTAACGACACTTCAGGCATGTCCAGACCTTCCCGCAGTAGGTTAATACCGACCAAGACATCAAACTCGCCCAAGCGTAAATCTCGTATAATCTCCATACGCTCGACAGTATCAATATCAGAATGTAGGTAACGCACTCGAACACCATGCTCGGCTAAATAATCGGTCAGATCCTCAGACATCTTTTTAGTCAAAGTAGTCACAAGCACCCTTTCATTGATCCCAACGCGCTTATGGATTTCAGACAACAAATCATCCACCTGAGTACCAACAGGGCGAACCTCGATTTCTGGGTCCACCAAACCTGTCGGACGCACCACTTGCTCCACAACCTGTCCAGAATGTTCTTCTTCATAATTGCCAGGCGTTGCCGAGATAAAAAGGGTCTGGGGAACAATCCGCTCAAATTCATCGAACTTGAGCGGTCGGTTATCAAGCGCGGAAGGAAGGCGAAAGCCAAACTCTACCAAGGTTTCTTTGCGTGAGCGGTCACCCTTGTACATGGCACCAATCTGCGACACAGTGACATGCGACTCATCAATGATCATTAACGCATCAGGAGGCAAGTAATCGAGCAGACATGGTGGCGGCTCACCGGGCTCTGCGCCTGATAAATACCGTGAGTAGTTTTCAATACCCGAGCAATACCCTAACTCCTGCATCATCTCTATGTCGAATTTCACGCGTTGCTCTAAGCGCTGAGCTTCCACCAGCTTGTTCATATCATAAAGCTGAGCTAAGCGTTCTTTGAGCTCTGCTTTAATTTGCTCAATTGCGTCTAAAATGGTTTGGCGCGAGGTAACATAGTGACTTTTCGGGAAAATAGTCGCTCGAGTTAAGTTTTTTAAAACCTCACCGGTCAGCGGGTCAAACGTTTGAATGGTTTCGACTTCATCATCAAATAACTCGATACGAATGGCATTCTTGTCTGATTCAGCGGGGTAAATATCGATCAAGTCACCGCGTACACGATAGGTAGCACGCTGCAGCTCCATATCGTTACGGGTATATTGAAGCTCCGCTAACCGTCTTAGTATATAGCGCTGGTCTATGGCGTCACCAACCTTCAGGTGCATCACCATGCTGTGGAAGGCTTTAGGATCACCCAAGCCGTAAATCGCTGAAACCGACGCTACAATAATGGCGTCACGGCGCTCAAGTAAAGCTCTAGTCGCGGACAAGCGCATCTGTTCAATATGCTCATTAATCGACGCGTCTTTCTCAATAAACGTATCCGAAGCTGGTACATAAGCCTCTGGCTGGTAGTAATCATAGTAAGAAACAAAGTATTCGACGGAGTTATTGGGAAAGAAATCCTTCATCTCTCCGTAAAGCTGCGCAGCCAGAGTCTTATTATGGGCCATGATGATAGTCGGTCTACCACTTCTAGCAATGACATTGGCCATGGTATACGTCTTACCTGAACCCGTCACACCGAGTAATGTCTGGTGTGATAGCCCATCATCTAACCCTTCCAACAGGCTCTCAATCGCTTTGGGTTGATCGCCTGCGGGCTGGAACTGGGACTTTAAATCGAATACTTGGCTCATAAACTTATATCTTTTGGTTACTTTCGTTAACTTCCTGCCGCCAGAACTGCTTGGGTAGCGATATAACTTGGAGTATGATTGACGCTTATTGTCTCATACTTTGCAAAAAAATCGAGGGATCACGGTGACAATCGAATTATCCAAAAGAGTACAGTTAATTCAGCCTTCTCCGACGTTGGCTGTAGCAGCGAAAGCAAAAGAACTAAAAGCCCAAGGCCGCGATATTGTGGGCTTGGGAACTGGTGAACCCGACTTTGATACGCCAGACCACATCAAGCAAGCCGCCATAGCAGCAATCAATGAAGGCGCTACAAAATATACAGCCGTTGACGGTACGCCTGAGCTTAAAGAAGCGGTGATTAATAAATTCAAGAGAGACAATGGCCTTAGTTATGAGCCAAACCAAATTTTAGTCTCTTCCGGCGGTAAGCAAAGTTTCTATAACTTGTGCCAGGCTTTGCTAAATCCTGGCGATGAAGTGATTATCCCTGCGCCATATTGGGTTTCCTATCCAGACATGACGTTATTGGCAGAAGCTCAACCCGTGATCATTAAAACCACTATTGAGCAACACCTAAAAATAACACCCGAGCAACTTAAAGAGGCTATCACAGAGCATACACGCCTATTTGTTATCAATAGCCCAAGCAACCCGACTGGCGTGGCTTATTCCAAAGATGAATTGAAAGCTTTAGGTGAGGTTCTTAAAGAGCATCCGGAGATAGTCATTGCTACTGACGATATGTACGAGCACATTCTTTGGGAAGAAGGGTCATTTACCAATATCCTAAATGCTTGCCCAGAACTGTATGATCGCACCATAGTCCTCAATGGCGTTTCAAAAGCCTACTCCATGACGGGATGGCGCATTGGTTATGCGGGAGGCCCAGCAAACCTCATCGCAGCAATGAAAAAAATTCAATCTCAAAGCACGTCTAATCCAGCAGCGCCAAGCCAAGCAGCAGCCACTGAAGCCCTCAATGGTGACCAAAGCTGTATTAAGCCGATGCTTGAGGCTTTCAAGAAACGTCATGACTATTTGCTAAAAGAGTTGAATGCTATTGATGGCATTACCTGTCTACCAAGCGATGGTACTTTCTATGCATTTCCGAATGTTCAGGGCTTAATCGATAAACACGGTTGTGAGTCTGACCTCGATTTGGCTGAGCTACTCATTGAAAAAGTAGATTTAGCTTTAGTTCCAGGCTCAGCATTCGGGGCGCCCGGTCATATGCGCCTATCCTATGCCGCCAGTATGGAAACACTTGAAAAAGCGATTGAACGGCTCAAAAAAGTAGCAAATTAAATTTTTTTTCACCTAAGGTGTTGACCAAGGGGCGAAATATGTCTATTATCTCGCCCCGTTCAGCACACAACGTTGAACACACAATTCCCCCTTAGTTCAGTCGGTAGAACGGTGGACTGTTAATCCATATGTCGCTGGTTCGAATCCAGCAGGGGGAGCCATATTTTAAAGGCCTTGCAGCGATGCGAGGCCTTTTTTGTGTTTAAATATAATTGATATAACACTAAAGGGATTTTTTGCCATGACACGTATACCCGCTTTATTATTTGTCGCCCTACTTTCACTACTTGCTTGCCAAGATAACCCAACTAAAAAGAAAGATATCAGTTTCTACAATCTGCTAGGGGACGTTAAATCAGTCCATCATGTTTTCGACTATAGTAAACTCGACGACCAGAGCAATATATTCGCAAATCAATCAAGGCGCACAGTCTTTAATGAGCAAGGTATGTTAACTGAAATGGTTAGTCACTATGTTGACCAAACCCATCCAGAAGCGGATCCTACAGTAATTGAAAGCCAATACCTTTACGATGACAATCATAGGCTCATTACGCAATACGAGAAACTAGATAGCGAACATCCTAGCGTTATCAGCTTTTTATATAAAGACGCAGAAGTTCTACCCTACGCCTCAACAATGTATGGTGGCAGCCAAAAACAGATGACCAGCCTAAAATTTGATGAACGCGGTAATTTAATCTCTGCAATCACCATTTCAAACGATACTCAAGCCAAGTCTGAATACTACGCAACATATAATTCAGACGATCAACTCGTAGAAACGAAGCGTTTATACGGGGATACTTACCACTCGTCCACAACGAAGGTATATAACTCTGAAAACTGGGTTAAGTCAGAAACTCATAATGTCAACGATGACAAGTCAGTATTAACTTATGAATACCTCAAAACTGACTCGCAGGGTAACTGGGTAGAAAGGAAATATAGTGAGTCAGGCAAAAGCGGTTATGTGATTGAAAAACGTACGATAAATTATTTTTAAACAAAAAAAAGCCGAGAAATGATTCTCGGCCAAATCCCACCATATAGCTGAAGGAAAACTGTATCAGATTGTATCTGATTTCACTTTAATCTTAGTAGTTTATGAATTTTTTCAAGTTTGCTTTATTTGTCAGCAAGACTGTGATAAAACTAACTTACTGGATTAAAGTACATCTTGGATATATATTAATGCATTAATGCATTGAAATCAAGTCAAAATTGCATTGTTGGAATACAATATGAGCGAAATAATTGATCAACTTAAGCAACTTATGAATAATTTTGGTGAAACTGATTATTCAATGCAGCGCAAATCTAATATTAGTCAATCTACTATCTATAGGATTCTTGAGCGCAAGACTACTGATCCTGGAGTCCATAAGATTGACACACTTGCTAGAGCCTTAGGTTTTAGGTTATCACTAGTCCCTGTTAATGAAACTACCAGTCAGATTGATTACTCTTCTGAGGTCGATACATTGAAGCGTATCATCACTCTAGTTGAGTCTTTAGCGAATGCTCGAGGAATTGAGCTAACCCCTGAAGAAAAAGCAGAAATGATTCTTTCAAATTACCGCGCTAATAGCTCCAAAGAAGAGCTAGGTATGCGCATAGTTAATTTGAAGTAACGTTTTAGAGTTATTAAGAAGACTCTGTAAACACAATAAAAAAGATACAATTAAAAAAATAGCGCCCAATGGCGCTATTTTTGTGTCTGCGAGGCTAAATCCTACTCAGGGTACTGCTACCTTGAATTCCTTTGGTTTGCGCCTGTACTGGCCGCAAGAACCCCCTTGATTGGATTATTTTTCGATTCTTCCGCTCAAACTCTTCAAGTTTCTGATTCCAAACCAGTATTTCTCTGAGCTTATCTTTTTCAGTTAGGTTGCTGGTCTCGATTTGAGAGTACTCTTGCAATAATCGCAACGCTTTAATATCTGCTCTGCGATAAGCAGACAGATCGACAACGTTCTCTTCGTTTTCGAAGAGGGCTTGTTCCGAAGCAACTTCAAAAGACTCTGCGTTTTTGTTTCGATATGCCTTTAGTATCAGCCAAAACAGCATCGCTGCGAACGCTGCTAACACTAAACCGTAGGCCAAAAATAGTAATGCCATTCAGTTCTCTTCCTACCAAATAAACCAACTGTTTCAATGCGGGTGTTAACAGCATCAAAACAATACAAACGTTCACGGCTTGCAAAGCATAGCCCTGAATATTCCCTATAAAATCAAACTCTGTGAAGTGTCGCTCGATATACCGCCCTAAACTAAATGAAATAGCAACAATAGTGAGCACACAAACAGCAAATTCTTCTTTAAGTACATGGCGACTGATCACTGCTCTCGTCGCGACATAAGCCAGTATTAGAATGTCTGTAATCATCCATGTGATGTACCAAATATAAATTGCAATCTCATGCGATCTTAATGCAGGACTAATTACCCAGTTTAAGAATTGTACTAATACTAAAAAAACGCAAAAACTAACCAAGCGTCTCTCTTTAGTCACAAGTAAGTGCAATAAAAGGCAACCCACTAAAGATAACGTAAATATATCTTTTAGTGGTTGCCAAAGATTGAGCTCTAAGACAAAGTTAAACAATCGAATTAAATCCCCTTCTTACTTGTTTACTCGTTCCAGCCAATGGCCAGGAGTAATTAACCTTCCGTGATTCGCCTTAGAGGATTTGCTTAACCCCATCTCGATATTTAAGATGACTGGATAAACAGCTATGTCATCTCAGTGAATTGCTTTTCAGCAAAGACTAATCACGTTTCTCTTCGGTAGGGTCCTCTTCAGGTTCTCCGCCACCATTACCAGTATAAACCTCTAGCACCGTTTCTCTCGGCTCAAACAAAGGTTGTTGAATTTCTTGAGGCTGTACCATAGATAAATAGCAGATCATTGCGATAGATTCAAACATAATTAAATTCCTCTAACAGTAGTGATTGATAAAAAAATGATTATAAATAAAGTTAATGAATGGAAAGCAGACGAAGTCTCCGCCAAAGAATTGCCATAACTTGTTGTCTTTAAACGATATTATTATTAACAAGAGCAAGCGCCATGGTCTTTCTGTATAAATATTAATCAATATAATTGAATCAAAACGTGATGTAAATTTTACATTTCATAAAAATATATAATAAAAAAATGCAAAGCAAATATTAGACTAAACCCTTGATAACCAAAGCATTTTTGCATCACTATTAATGCATAATTGCCTCAAGGGTGACTTAGGTTGGTGATATTGAAACACTAGGGACAGGAAACTTAGAGTTTAAGCGCCACCAACATGGCGCTTAAATTGTGCTAGATAAATACTATTAAATTCGCGTAAGTGGTGTGACTGAGCTTGATGGGGTGCTTGACTGAACAGGTCGTAAAAAACCTCGCGATTGTATAATTTTACGGTTGTTACGCTCAAACTCTTCCAACTTTTGATTCCACACCAGTATTTCTCTCAGTTTATCTTTTTCAGTGAGGTTACTCGTTTCTATTTGTGAGTACTCTTGCAGTAAGCGCAAAGCTTTAATGTCTGCTCTGCGGAAAGCAGACAGATCAATAACTTTCTCTTCATTTCCAAAGAGTTGACTATCAGAGCTACCTAAATCAAAGGACTCTGTGCTTTTGTTTCGATAAGCCCTTAGAATCAGCCAAAACAGCATTGCTGCGAACGCTGCTAACACTAAACCGTAGGCCAAAAATAGTAATGCCATTGAGGTGTTTCCCTGCTAATAATACTAATTGTTTAAGTATGGGCGCAGCTAAAACTATTATTATGCATATATTAACTGCTGGAATTGCGTAAGCCTGTAACCCTTTAATTAAACTAAACTCGGTAAAATGTCTTTCAATAAAACGTCCAAGGTAAAATGCTATTGCTATAACGGTAAAAATACTGACAGCTAACTCTTCTTTTAAAACCTTTTTAGTTGTAACAGCTTTATAACCAACATAAAGAAGGATTAATATATCGGTAGCCATCAACGTTACATACCATAAGAACTTGCCGTAGTTATGTTCCATCAACCAAGGCACTAACTGCCAGTTTGCAAACTGGACAATGACCATAAACATGCAAAAACTCACCAAGCGTTTTTGCTTGGTGAGAATCAAGTGCAGAAATAAACAGCCTATTAAAGATAATGTAAAAACATTAGATATAAAGCCGTTCAAGTCCAATTCATTAACGAAATTTACAATCAAATACTAATCTCTCTTTGTTTTATCGGGATCCTCTTCAGGCTCTCCACCCGTCCCGCCTGTGTATACTTCAAGTGCAACTTCCTTGGGATCAAACAAAGGTTGTTGGATTTCTTGAGGCTGTACCATAGATAAATAGCAGATCATTGCGATAGATTCAAACATAATTAAATTCCTCTAACAGTAGTTATTAATAATAAAATAGGATATAAAACAAAATAAATAATGGATAACGAAATACGCATCCGCCGAGAAGTTACCATAACTAATTGTTTTTAAACGATATTATTATTGTAAAGAACCAGTGTTATGGGTTTTCTTGTATAAATATTAATCAATATAGGTTAATAAAAACGTGATGTAAATTTTACATTTGATAAATATTACTTATGTTTAACACTTTGAAAAAATATGCTATCCCTTTGATTTTAAGTCATATTTGCATTATTCTCATATTTGCATTACCCAAGCCAGATTTATGGATGGCTTATGACCGTAGAGCGATCAGTGATGGAGAACTGTGGCGCTTTCTCACTCCGAACTTTGTTCACCTAGGCGTATGGCACACAACCCTTAACTTAGCTGGTTTATGGTTCACTATGTTGCTATTCATAAACTTACTAAAGAATATCGATTGGCTGGCTTGGTTTGCAATTCTATTTGTTGGGAATATTGTTGGCCTGCACTTGTGGGTCCCCTCTCTTGACCATTACGTCGGTATGTCTGGTGCACTTTACGGTCTAATCGCAGCAGCGGCTATCGCAGAGTTTAGACTTGGTGTCAAACTCAGCGGCCTTCTACTACTCATTGTAGGGCTTAAAATATTTATGCCGCAACTAGTGGGCGTGGAAACAAGTTATAACGAATGGCTCGGCGGCAATGTTATCGAGGAAGCCCATATTATAGGATTCATACAAGGGCTTATTCTAGGCTTAATCTGGCCTAAGAGTCGACTGAGTGAACCCAAATCGCTCAAGGCCCGATCTAGTATGAAAGTAGAAGGTACTAAATAGTGAGCTTGGCTCGATTCTTTTGTAACGTTTTAGAGCCAATACCTTTTACTGCTGTTAACTCATCGATGGACTTGAAAGGCCCAAACTTTTTACGGTACTCAATAATCGCCTCAGCCTTTTTTAAGCCAACACCTTTCATTACGGCCGCTAGCTGACTAGTCGTCGCTGTGTTTATGTTGACTTGTGAAAGCTTTTGTTGGCTTTGGGTTGTGGAAGGTCTTTCTACTTTATCTTTAGCTTGTACGGCTTGACCCAAGAAGCAAGTTAGTACCATTGCGAGAGTTGCAAACAACTTCATGAATAATCTCCTTATTAATTTCCCTATACGGCATCATTGCCGGCAGAAAGGAGATTAAATCATGACAATATCAGTTACAAGTGGCTTACGAGAGAATCAGAAATATCGCACAAAGCTTGGTAGGGATCTGGAGCTTGTGTGATCGGTCGCCCTATCACTAGAAAATCGGAACCGGCTTCTAGCGCCTGCTGAGGAGTCATAATTCTGCTCTGATCTCCCTTGTCGCTTCCTGCTGGGCGAATACCTGGCGTTACGAGCTGGAAATCTTTACCGCACTGTTGCTTAAGCTGCTTGGCTTCCCAGGACGAACATACCACACCATCAAGACCAGACTCTTGCGTGATTTGAGCAAGGTGACTCACTTGCTCAGCGAGGTTTCGCTGATATCCTAGCTCGCTAAACACTTGGGCATTCATACTGGTTAGCATGGTGACAGCAATGAGTAGCGGTGGATTGTCCGTTTCATGAAGCGCTTGTTTCGCTTTCACCATCATTTCGCGACCACCAGAAGCGTGGACATTAATCATCCACACACCTAAAGCGGCAGCAGCCTTACAAGCTTTTGCAACTGTATTGGGTATATCATGAAATTTTAAGTCTAAAAACACATTGTAGCCTTTGCCAACCAGCTCCTTCACAAAGCCTGGGCCAAACAAGGTAAACATCTCTTTACCGACTTTTAAGCCACACAGTTTTGGGTTCAATTGTTCAACTAATGCTAATGCTTTATTTTTATCGTTGTAGTCAAGAGCAACTAAGATCTTTGGTTCAGACATACTTTACCTATCTAACGTTATTCGCCTTCTATGCCTTTTATCGGCTTTACCGAGCTCCACTCTTTACAACTCGGACACTGCCAATAAATGGCTTTTGTTTCGAACCCACAATTATGGCATGCATAACGAGGTTTTTTAGAAATCAGCTTTTCGACAATATCATCAAGTAGCTGTAAACTCGGTTTCGCAGAATCTTGAGCATGCTCAATGTGAAGCGTAATGAGCCTTTGCAAGCCCTTTAATGAAGGACGTTCCTTCAAAAAATTGCCAATCAGTTCTGCCGCTGCACGATCATCTTTCTCAGCTTGTATAATTTTGGAAAGTTCCACCAACACAGACACTCCAGCTCCAGCGTCTAAGCTTTTATTCAGAAAGCTCCGGTAACCTGAATTGTCTTTAATGTTGCTATAAGCTTCAGCAATATTGGGAAGCGCTTCAGGTAGAAAAGCGATGTCTTGCTGCAAGATTCGTTGATATGACTTTATCGCCTGCTTGTAACTTTTTTGCTGTAAATGAATATCGCCTTGCAACAAGCTAGCTCTGACAGAGTCAGGATTGATGGTTAATGCTTTTTTGACGTTTGATAATGCCGCTTTAATATCGCCGTCTTGTCGCTTCTGGGCAGCAAGTTCACAATAAAAGTGTGCAATTGGCTTGCTTTGCTCAACGCCTAGACTGGACTGTAGTTCCTCAGCAATTTTGGTAGCATCATCCCAGTCACGGGTTAACTGATGAATATTAAGCAGCTGAACCAGCGACTCATTTTTATGGACAGGATCGCTTAACAGCTCTTTAAAAAGCTTTTCTGAGCGGTCATACATCCCAACAGCATTGTAATCTAACCCTAACTGAAACAAGGCAGAGTTACGATCCCTTGATGATAACTGTGGGCGGGCAATAAGGTTCTGGTGCAACCGAATAGAACGGTCGACTTCACCACGTTTTCTGAATAAATTCCCGAGCGCTAAATGCGTCTCTACGGTATCCGTGTCAACTTTGAGCAAGTCTATAAACGTATCAACCGCTTTGTCAGGTTGCTCATTGAGTAGGTAGTTTAAGCCTTTAATATAGTCACTGGATAAACGATTATCCTGCTTGCCTTTTCGGTGCTTACGGCCCATCAAAAAACCAGACAAGGCAGCAAGGGGTAATAACGCTAAGACCCCATACAGTAACCACTGATTCATCTAAAATGGATCCTTAGCTGATACTGATTGCTGACGTAACTGATGAAGCTCTTTTTCGACTTTGTTGAGTTGCTTTTTAGCTCGATTAAGACGGTGGCGATACTTATAGAGCGCAAACGCCATCCCTAAAACGCCTAATACCAGACCGCAAAGCCCAGCCCAAAACACAACTAAAGAAAGTGGTAGCTCGGTTGAGCCAAAGAGGTAGTCGACAGTCGTGACCTGATCATTATTTAAAGCAAACACAGTGCTCATGACCAACACAACCACAAAAAGTAAAATGGCAATTATCTTACGCACACTCGCTCCAAGCTGTTCGTTTCGACTATTCGTACCCTTTCAAGTGTACAAACAGCATCTAGAGTGGATTTCTAAGGCTTAATAGGTTCATCTTTGCCTGCATCAACCCTTTCGCGCAATTCCTTGCCAGGTTTGAAATGCGGGACATGCTTACCATGCAGTGTCACTGATTCACCAGTTTTAGGATTTCTTCCAACGCGAGGTGCGCGATAGTGAAGCGAGAAGCTTCCAAAGCCACGAATTTCGATTCGACCACCATCAGATAAAGTCTCAGACATTTGGTCAATTAAAGACTTTACTACTAGCTCAACATCACGAACCGACAATTGAGGGTTTTTATCCACTAGACACTCAATCAATTGCGATTTTGTCATTGGTCTAGACCTCCATTTAATTGAATACCCAATAGTATGGGGTATTTCAAAGTAAAAATCACCTAACTATTTTAATTATATGGTATTTTTTACAAATTACCAAAAAACCCCACCTCAAAAAAAAGCCCAGCTACTGCTGGGCTTTTATGATTTTAAGAAAAATCAGTGGTGTGATTATTCGTCATCACCTAACTGTTCTTTCAATAAATCACCTAGAGTCGCTGGAGAATTAGAACCTTTCTCGTTGCTGAACTCTTTAATTGCTTCTGCTTCTTCAGCCGCGTCCTTCGCTTTAATAGACAAGGTCAAATTGCGGTTTTTCTTGTCTACGCCAACGAATTTAGCTTCGATGTCGTCACCAACACTCAAGTGCTTGCTAGCATCTTCGATACGCTCAGGAGCGATATCTGAAGCGCGAACATAACCTTCGATGTTCTCAGCCAACTCTACCGTTGCGCCTTTAGCGTCAACATCAGTTACTTTACCAGTAACCACAGAACCTTTTGGATGCTCGCTTAAGTACTCAGCAAATGGATCTGAATCTACTTGCTTAATACCTAGAGAGATACGCTCACGCTCTGCATCTACTGACAACACAACAGCTTCAACTTCGTCGCCTTTCTTAAAGTCACGTACCGCTTCTTCGCCAGAAACAGTCCATGAAATATCAGAAAGATGTACAAGACCGTCGATACCGCCATCAAGACCGATGAAGATACCGAAATCAGTGATAGACTTGATTTTGCCAGTCACTTTGTCGTTCTTGTTGTGAGTTGCAGCGAATTCGTTCCAAGGGTTAGGCACACATTGCTTAATACCAAGAGAAATACGACGACGCTCTTCATCAATATCAAGAACCATAACTTCAACTTCATCACCCAAGTTAACCACTTTAGATGGGTGGATGTTTTTGTTAGTCCAATCCATTTCAGAAACGTGTACAAGACCTTCAACACCGTCTTCGATTTCGACGAAACAACCGTAATCAGTAAGGTTAGTTACACGACCTTGTAGACGTGCGCCTTCTGGGTAACGATCGTTGATATCAACCCAAGGATCAGAGCCAAGTTGCTTGATACCTAGAGATACACGGTTACGCTCGCGGTCAAACTTCAATACTTTAACGTCGATTTCGTCGCCAACTTGTACCACTTCGCTTGGGTGCTTAATACGCTTCCACGCCATATCTGTGATATGTAGAAGACCGTCAACACCACCCAAATCAACGAATGCACCGTAATCAGTAAGGTTCTTAACGATACCTTTAAGCTCTGAACCTTCCTCAAGGTTAGCCAGAAGCTCTTCACGCTCAGCACTGTTTTCAGACTCGATAACAGCACGACGAGAAACCACTACGTTGTTACGTTTTTGGTCAAGTTTGATAACTTTAAACTCAAGATCAACACCTTCAAGGTGTGATGTATCACGAACAGGACGAACGTCAACCAAAGAACCAGGAAGGAAAGCACGAATTGACTTAACTTCAACAGTGAAACCACCTTTAACTTTACCAGTGATAACACCTGTAACTGTTTCATCTGCTTCATGTGCAGCTTCAAGCACACCCCAAGCAGCGATACGCTTAGCACGCTCACGAGATAAACGAGTTTCACCGAAACCGTCTTCTACTGCGTCTAATGCAACTTCAACTTCGTCGCCTACGTTAACTTCTAGCTCACCCTTGTCGCTCATGAATTGGCTACGTGGGATAACGCCTTCTGACTTTAGGCCAGCGTTAACTACAACAACTTCATTATCAATATCAACAACCGTACCGGTGATGATGGCGCCTGGACGCATTTCTACGTTTTGTAGGCTCTGTTCAAATAGTTCTGCGAAATTCTCGCTCATTCGTTAGTACCTGATACACCCTGCTAAGATATTCTTAGACAGAGACTTAGTTAAAATCACCATGCGACGATCCCGTTGCCATGGGTCAATGAGTTTTATCGATTCATCATCCATGCGAATCAACTTTTCCAATTTAATGCCCAGAAAAACCTATAAAATCAAGGATTTGCTGAACCACTTCATCAATCGTTAAATTTGAGCTATCAATAACAACAGCACCCTCTGCTGGCACCAATGGGGCCACAGTACGAGTGCGATCACGCTCATCTCTATCGATGATGCTTTTTAGAAGGTGCGAAATGTTAGCATCAACGCCCTTTTCGATCAACTGTTTGTGGCGTCTTTCTGCCCGTATTTCGGGGCTTGCAGTCAAAAACACCTTATGTTCAGCATCAGGGAAAACCACCGTTCCCATGTCGCGACCATCCGCAACTAAACCTGGCTCCTGTCTGAACTGTTTTTGACGAACCAATAAAGCCTCTCGAACTTCGGGAATCGCTGCAACTTGTGAAGCCATCGCACTGGTTTCATCTAACCGTAGCTGAACACCAACGTCTTCACCCTTCAACAACACTTTCTGCTCGCCATCAACTTGTGGCTCAAACACCACATCAAGTGCTAATGCGGCCTTGGAGACTGCGTCAACATCCGTGATATCAATATTATTCTTTATCACTGATAAGGCGGTTAAGCGATACAGCGCTCCACTATCGAGTAAGTGGTAACCGAGTTTGGTTGCCACAATTTGGCTAATGGTTCCTTTACCGGAACCACTAGGACCATCGACAGTGATGACCGGTGCACTGACTATAGTATCGTTACTCATGCCAGCCTACTTCGTCATCTCACGTAAGACGCGAATAAACTTAGCATTTTCTTCCTCTAAGCCGATACTGACGCGTAAATGATTGGGCATCTCATAGTTAGCCACAGGACGAACAATGACGCCCTGCTCCAACATGTGCTGGTAAATTGGGCCAGCTGGCTTGCCCATATCCACAGTAATAAAGTTTGTTACTGATGGAATATAGTCATAGCTAAGCTCTTTAAAGACCGCTTCGAGTTGCTCCATGCCAGCTTTATTAACCTCTAAAGCACGCTGAAGATACTCGCGGTCATCCAATACTGCTTCTGCCGCGGCCAAAGCTAAAGAGTTCATATTGAACGGTTGGCGTGGGCGATTAATCAAACCAGTAATTTCTTCATTCGCGACCGCATAACCGGCGCGAACACCTGCTAAACCATAAGCCTTTGAGAAAGTCCGAGTGACGATTAAGTTTGGATAATCTTTGATCCAAGGAATCGTTTGTGGATAGTCTTTATCTTCAACGTACTCATAATAGGCTTCGTCCAAGATAACCAAAACGTCTTCAGGCACTTTGTCCATAAAAGCTTTCAGCTCGTCAGACTTAACCCACGTTCCCGTTGGGTTGTTCGGATTCGCGATAAATATCATGCGCGTATTCGGTGTAATTGCCTCAGCCGTTGCCTCTAAATCATGTCCCCAGTCTTTCGCTGGAATTACAACTTTCTTAGCACCGATGGCCTGCGTGACAATCGGGTAAACCACGAAAGCGTGTTGTGAAAAGATCACTTCATGCTCAGGCGCCACAAATACGCGTGCGATAAGCTCTAAAACGTCGTTAGAACCATTACCCAGCGTGATTTGGTTTATATCAACACCAACACGTTCAGCGATTTTAGCCTTAAGATAATAGCCGTTAGCGTCAGGATAGCGCGCTAATTCAGAAAACTTCTTTTCCATTGCAGCTTGTGCTTTCGGGCTAATACCGATTGGATTTTCATTACTCGCCAACTTCACAATGTTGGTAATCCCTAGCTCTCTTTCTAGCTCAGAAATAGGTTTACCTGGTTGGTATGGATGCAGCTCTTGCACCCCAGGATTCGCTAACTGTATAAAATCACAACTCATAACAGACTCCGTCTTTATTCTCTAGCCCAGTGTTTCTAGAAATAGAAAGTAAACTGTAGCCAAATAAATTTTGCGCACATTATCCAAGAAACCGTACAAACTTTCACCCCATATCTCTATAAATCGTCATTATCAATTTCTATTACTCAACGGCTATTTACGTCTCAGATACCTCAATCAGGCGTAATGCCTGATGAATAGTGCATCAAAAGCAATCGCGAAGATTTTGTGAGCTTTGTCACATAAACTTCCCTTCCACCTTAAAAGAGCATAAAGTGATGCATATTTGCTTTAGCAACAATATTTATGCGAAAAGTCATCTATAAAATAGGTAGGATAAGAATAGTCGTTCTTATCTCTGTAATCGCAGTGTTACTGGCTGTAGGGCTCAACTACATTTTACAACAATTTCAAGAGGTTACATTTAGTTACAGCTCATTTCTCAGAGCAGCAGTAATTCCTATTATTGTCGCCCCCCTCTTGTCTTGGTATTTAATCGGCTTATTTTTACGGGTCATAGAATTAGAGGAGACAATGTCCGAATGGGCCCTATTTGATCAGTTGACAGGCTTACTTAACCGGAGAGCATTCCTACACCGCGCAGAACAAGAGTACCGCTCTGCAAAACGCTACGAGACGACTTTTGGAGTTGTGGTACTGGACTTGGATTATTTTAAGAATATTAATGATCAGCATGGCCATATGGCCGGAGATGCGATTCTAAAAGACTTTGGTGACTTGGTATTAGAGCAGATTAGACAAAGCGACATTTCAGGGCGAATTGGTGGCGAAGAGTTTGCTTTCATTTTACCAAACACTACCCTTGCTCAGTCGCAGGTATTTGCCGAGAAGTTACTGCAAGCGGTGGCTGATAGACAGGTGATGATCGATGGTCAAACAATAAACTACACTGCAAGCATCGGGATTACCGTATCCTTTCCAGAAAATGACTTTAAGATTCACAACCTTATTCACCACGCTGACCAGGCTTTATATAAAGCCAAGTCAGCTGGTCGAAACTGCTATAAAGTGGCTGAAAACCTACTTTAATCGTTGCTCAAACTGATCCATAAACCGAATCAAGGTTTCGACACCTTCAATGGACATGGCGTTATAAATACTCGCTCGCAAGCCACCAAAGGTTTTGTGGCCCTTGAGTGCAATCAGGTGGTTTTCTCGAGCTTCGTGTAAGAACCGTTCTTCATGCTTTCGATCCTTCATTTGAATCGCCACATTCATAAAAGAACGAGAGCCTTTAGCAACAGGAGAATGATAGAAGTTAGATTGGTCTACGTAATCATAAAGCATGTGAGCCTTCTTTAGATTACGTTGATACATTTCTTCAATACCACCCTGTTCTAATAGCCACTCAAACACCAACCCTGCAAAATAAATACCAAAACTAGGCGGTGTATTCGGCATAGACCCTTTGCTCGATACATGTGGGTATTGGAATAAACTCGGCACGCGTTCCGTCTGGAAGGACTCAAACAAATCTTCTCGAACAATGACCACGGTCATGCCCGACGGTCCGATATTCTTTTGTGCACCTGCGTATATTAGTGCGTACTTCTCAATATCAATTGGACGCGACAAAATATCAGAACACATGTCACTGACCAACTTACCGGAAAAGCTCTGAGGATCGTCTTGGAATTGAACGCCAACAATGGTTTCGTTTGAAGTGAAATGCAGGTATTTACCTTTTTCATCAAGCGACCATTCATTTTCAGGCACTAACTCCAGCAAACCGTCGGAGTTAGTACGGATTCCCTGCTGAATGTGCATATCACCGAAACGACTCGCTTCTTTGATACACATCTTCGACCAATGATCCATTTCAAGGTAGTTTGCCGTTTCACCCGGCGCCAAGAAGTTCATAGGCACCATAGCGAACTGATGAGATGCACTACCGTGCATAAACAGTACTTTATAATTTTTAGGAATATTCAGAAGTTTGCGTAAATCGTCTTCTGTTTTATCCAGAATAGTCTGAAAATCAGGAGTGCGGTGGCCCAATTCCATCACTGAGCAACCATATCCATTCCAGTTAAGCAGTTCTTTTTGCGCGCGCTCTAATACTTCTGTCGGTATCGCAGCAGGCCCGGCACTAAAGTTAAATGCGCGAGTCATGTCTAATCCCATCCTAATAACCTAATACTCGTCGTGGATATGACCAAAGGCTAACGAATTGTTAGCCCGAGGTCTAATAGCTTAATCGTCTATTGAGTTATCTTTATCTTCTGAGTCCGAGGCAGTCTCTTCCACGCCATCTTCGACACCGTCTTCCAACTCATCATCGTCAACATCTAGCTCGACAATACGCTGCAAGCCTACAAGGGTTTCATTATCATCCAACCGAATCAAACGTACACCTTGCGTGTTACGACCCATGATGCGGATGTCATCAACACCAGTACGGATAAGGGTTCCGCCTTTACTAATAAGCATCACTTCATCGCCTTCAATCACTGGTACCGCTGACACAACCTGACCGTTACGCTCGCTCATTTGAATTGAGATAACACCTTGGCCACCACGTCCGCGCAATGGGTGATCTTCCACAGAAGTACGTTTACCGTAACCATTCTCAGTAGCAGTCAGGATCGAGCAATCTTCTTCCGCCACAAGCATTTGGATTACTTTCGCGTTATCTGGAAGTTTCATACCACGAACACCACGTGCAGTACGTCCCATCGCTCTCACCGCGTCTTCACCGAAGCGAATGACTTTACCCGCATCACTGAACAACATGATTTCGTCTTCGCCTGCGGTTTCAGCAACACCGATCAACTCATCATCATCAGCAATAGTCAGTGCGATAATACCGTTAGCTCGAGGACGTGAGAACTGCTCTAGAGAGGTTTTCTTCACAGTACCGTTGGCGGTTGCCATAAAGACAAAACGATCTTCTGAGAACTCACGAATCGGAAGAATAGCACTGATTTTTTCATCTTTTTCCAAAGGCAAGACGTTAACGATCGGTTTACCACGTGAGCCACGGCCTGCATTCGGTAATTCAAACACTTTTAACCAATAAACTTTGCCTCGAGATGAGAAGCATAGAATCATATCGTGAGTCGAAGCCACCAATAAACGATCAATGAAATCTTCGTCTTTCATCTTGGTTGCAGACTTACCACGACCACCACGACGTTGCGCTTTGTAATCTGACAGAGACTGGTACTTCACATAGCCTTCGTGAGACAGTGTAACAACCACGTCTTCTTCGGTGATTAAGTCAGCAATGGTTAAATCAAGTTTGCTTTCTAAAATCTCTGAACGGCGCTCATCACCAAAGTTTTCTTTGACCTCTTCAAGCTCTTCACGAATCACTTCTAGCAAACGTTCTTTGCTCATCAAAATATGTAGTAGTTCTTCGATAAGGCCAAGCAGGTCTTTGTATTCACTGATAATTTTATCGTGCTCAAGACCAGTAAGCTTATGTAGTCGCAGTTCAAGAATCGCTTTGGCTTGTTCTTCTGATAGCTTGTAATAACCATCATGGAAACCAAATTCAGCCGCTAGATGCTCTGGACGACAGGCTTCGGTACCTGCACGAGCCAACATATCAGCAACTTGACCAGGAGCCCACTGACGGTCCATTAATTGTTCTTTTGCTTCTTTTGGCGTTGGAGACTGTTTGATCAGTTCGATCACTTCATCAATATTCGCCAAAGCAATGGCTAAGCCTTCTAACACATGAGCTTTTTCACGCGCTTTTCGCAAGTCATAAATAGTACGTCGCGTAACCACTTCACGGCGGTGGGTCACGAAAGCATCTAATGCATCTTTAAGGTTGAATAGACGTGGCTGGCCATTGTCTAGTGCAACCATGTTAATGCCAAACACGTTCTGCATTTGAGACTGTGCATAGAGGTTATTCAGTACCACTTCCGGCACTTCACCTTTACGCAGCTCAATCACCATACGCATACCGTCTTTATCAGACTCGTCACGCAGACCTGTAATGCCTTCGATCTTCTTGTCTTTAACCAGCTCAGCAATCTTCTCAATCAATCGAGCTTTGTTCACCTGGTACGGTAACTCGGTGACAACAATAGAGTCTTTACCATTTTTCTCATCAGTCTCAATATGACTACGAGCACGCAAATAAATTTTGCCTCGGCCAGTATGATAAGCATCCACAATCCCCGCACGACCGTTAATGATCGCTGCGGTTGGGAAGTCAGGGCCTGTCACATACTCCATCAATTCTGGAATGGTAATATCAGGGTTATCAATTAACGCCAAACAGCCATCAATCACTTCGTTTAAGTTGTGAGGCGGGATATTGGTCGCCATACCAACAGCGATACCAGAAGAGCCGTTAACTAAAAGATTAGGAATTCGAGTTGGTAGGACGATAGGCTCAGACTCAGACCCATCGTAGTTGTCCTCAAAGTCTACCGTTTCTTTATCCAGATCGGCTAACAGCTGATGAGCCAACTTCATCATACGGACTTCCGTATAACGCATTGCAGCAGCTGAATCACCGTCAATCGAACCGAAGTTACCCTGGCCATCGACCAACATGTAGCGCAAAGAGAACGGTTGTGCCATACGAACAATAGTGTCGTAAACAGCAGAATCACCGTGAGGGTGGTATTTACCAATCACATCACCAACCACACGCGCAGATTTTTTATAAGGCTTATTAAAATCGTTACCCAGCACATTCATGGCGTAAAGTACGCGTCGATGTACAGGTTTTAATCCATCCCTAACGTCTGGGAGTGCACGACCAACGATGACGCTCATGGCGTAGTCCAAATAGGACGTTTTCAACTCATCTTCAATATTGACCGGCAGGATCTCTTTGGCAAGTTCACCCATTCTGAAAAACCCTTTAAATTCTGATAGTTATAGTTAGAAAGTCAAAGACATTATGCTTCGATTTAAGCAGATAATTCTAACACAGGCCTCTATTTATCGCTAATTTTTATGTGCCTATCCGTATGTTTTTTGTACGATTTATCAATATATTTTAGATTGGTTAGGAATTAAACTTTTGTTGGGTATAATAACCGCAGTAACTCATTGATTATCAGTAAGTGAGGGAGCTTTGAACCAAAGCACCGAACAAGCATCATTAAGCCATGTCGAGCAAATCATCAGTCCTGAGTGGGTCATTCCCGTCAGTCAAAATGGCAAGCGACAATTAACGCCTTTCCATAACTATTCGGTAGCGATCCATAAACACAAGATAGTCGCCATAAAGCCGACCAAGGACTTGTTGGAAGATTATTCAACAGACAATCACCTCCTACTACCAGGCCAGGCTCTCCTTCCGGGTTTTATTAATTGCCATACTCATGCCGCTATGAGTTTGTTTAAAGGTCTGTCTGATGATTTGCCATTGATGATGTGGCTGGAAAACCATATCTGGCCAGCAGAGAAAAAGTGGGTTGATGATAAATTCTGTGAGGACGGCGTAACCTTGGCAATCGCTGAAATGTTGCTGTCTGGCACTACCTGTTTCAACGATATGTATTTTCAGCCTAATATGACTGCTAGAGCTGCGCAAAACATCGGTATGCGGGCCATGGTCGGGATGCTAGTCTTTGACTTCCCTTCGGTTTGGGGATCCGGCTGGGAAGCTTATGTAAAAAAAGGCTTAAGTTTGCGAGATGATTATAAGCACAGCGATTTATTAAGTTTCGCCTTCGCCCCTCACGCGCCCTACACTGTATCGGATGAACCCCTGAGCAAAATTGCCACCTTGAGCAACGAACTGTCGATTCCGGTTCATATGCATATCCATGAAACTGCTCACGAGATCAAAGAAAGCTTATCCCAGTACGGCAAGAGACCATTAAAGCGCTTGCAAGAGCTGGGGTTGGTCAACCCAAACCTTATTGCCGTTCACATGACACAGTTGCAGCGCAACGAAATCGAAACAGTCGCGAGTCATGGCGTTTCTGTTGTGCACTGCCCGCAGTCCAATATGAAATTAGCCAGCGGTATCAGCCCAGTCCAAGACTTACTTACCGCTGAGGTGAATGTTGCATTAGGCACCGATGGTAACGCCAGTAATAATGATTTGAACATGTTCTCAGAAATGAAAACCGCTTCATTACTGAGTAAAGTCTACACAGGATCTGCTCAGGCTTGTTCCGCGAAAGATATTTTGTATGCAGCAACTATGGGCGGCGCCAAAGCGCTTGGTCTAGACGATACTTGCGGCTCTATCGAAGTCGGTAAAGCTGCTGACTTAACCACAATCAACTTAGATACCCTGCAAGCACAGCCCATGTATGATCCCGTATCACAAATCGTTTATACTGCGGGGCGTGAACAAGTCAGTCATGTTTGGGTTAACGGCAAGCTTCAGGTCGCAGATGGTAAGCTGACGCAACTTGACGAAACTAAGCTGATTCAAATGGCCAAAACTTGGCGCAATAAAATAGAACATTCATAGGTCAAACTTTATGTCACAAACAGAGCAAAATGACGCCCCTAAAGCCAACGTTGATCCGCATGAAATTAACAAATTTGAGCAGATGGCTTCACGTTGGTGGGATAAGGATGGCGACTTTAAACCGCTGCATGATATCAACCCACTTCGCCTGAAGTTCATCATGGACCGCGTCGGAAACTTGCATGGCAAAAAAGTCTTGGATGTTGGCTGTGGTGGTGGCATTTTAAGCGAGGCTATGGCCAAAGAAGGCGCCATTGTCACGGGCATAGATATGGGCGAGATGCCTTTACAAGTTGCAAAATTACATAAGCTTGAGTCCGGCGTTGATGTTGAATACTTGCAAACTACCGCTGAAGACTTTGCTGAAAAACATGCTGGCGAATTTGACCTAGTGACTTGCTTAGAAATGTTGGAGCATGTTCCTGAGCCAAGCTCCATCATTCAAGCGTGTCGACAGCTCGTTAAGCCAAGTGGTGATGTATTCTTTTCCACCATCAATCGCAACCCCAAAAGCTTTATGTTTGCAATTGTCGGTGCAGAATATTTATTGCAGATGCTACCGAAAGGTACTCATGACTTTAAAAAGTTTATCCGTCCTTCTGAGCTAGAGGCTTGGAGTCGTCCTAATGGACTGGAATTTAAGAGCATCGAAGGCATGCATTATAACCCCTTGACTAAAAAATACTGGATGAGTGACAACGTCGATGTAAACTACATCGTTCACACTCAGCCTAACCGTTAAACCATGAAACCGGTCATAAAAGGAATCTTATTCGATCTTGATGGCACCTTACTGGATACTGCTCCAGATATGGCTCTGGCATTAAATATTCAACGAGAGTTGCATGACTTAGCGCCTTTGCCCTACTCTGAAATACGCCCTTACGTCTCACATGGCGCTGTTGCAATGCTTCGAATTGGCTTCGGGATTGGTATTAGCGACGCTAACTTTAATGCCATGCGCGAACAATACCTTCACATCTATAGTGAAAACATCGCAGTTAAGACTGACTTATTTGATGGATTAGGTGAGTTTCTTAAGGAACTCGAACGTATAGGCATAAAGTGGGGCGTTGTGACCAATAAACCTGAATTTTTAACCATCCCTTTGTTAACTGCACTAAACTTAAATAAGCGCTCTTCAACGGTTATCAGCGGTGACACTATTGAACCAAGAAAGCCTAACCCAGCACCTCTTTTTGCGGCTTGTAAGCAAGCAGCCCTTATACCTTCACAATGTATTTATGTAGGAGACGCTGAAAGGGACATCGCTGCTGGTCGAGCTGCGGGCATGAGAACCGTTCTCGCCCAATGGGGTTATATAACCCCCGAAGATAATACTGATTGTTGGGAAGCAGATATAACCTTGGAGCAGCCTGATGAGCTATATTCCTTACTCAGTCACTAATCTGATGGACTTTATGATTTTCTAAAAAACTCAAGAGTTCCGTTGGAAACAAAGGTTTGGAATATAGGTAGCCCTGAACATAGTCACATCCATAGTCCATCAATAATTTGATCTGCTCCATAGTCTCGACACCTTCAACCACAGACTTCAAATTAAAACTCTTCGCTAGCCGTAAAATATTTTCAACAATCACATTGTTGTCCACCCCATGTTCATGGAGCGGTTCTGCCTCTCCCAGTTTGTCGATGAAAGATTTATCGACCTTAACTTTAGCAACAGGAAGATTTGCTAAGAGGCTAATTGAAGAATATCCCGTACCAAAGTCATCAAGAGCTATGGTAATGCCCATATTTTTCAACTGAGTAAGTATTTCTTTTGACTTACTTGTGTCGATCATGGCTGCGCTTTCGGTAACTTCAATGCCAATATGACTGGATGAGACATCATATTTTTCTTGTATTGACTGTAACGTACTGATCAAGTTATCCCTTAAAAAGTCTTTTGGTGATATATTAACAGCAACTTTTAGTAGTTGACCTTGTTTCTTCCAATCTTTGATTTGTTTAATTGCAGACTCTAAGACCCAATCTGTAAGTGAGTGTATTAGGCTACTTTCCTCTGCGATATTAATGATTTTATCCGGCGGTATATAACCGAGTTGAGGATGCTCCCATCTCAGCAGTGCCTCCAAATAGTGCACTTTTCCAGTATGAGGAGAAATCACTGGTTGATAGGCTAAAGAAAACTGGTCTAACTCGATGGCGTGAATAATATCTTTCTCAAGTTTAAAACGCTCCTTGGCATTAACGGTCTCACTTTGATGGTAAAATGAAAAAGGCTCAGTTCCCCGCTTTAACTGCTTGACCGTATTTTCAGCTAAAATCAAAAGCTTCTCAGCGTTACTAGCATCTTGCGGATACGACACGATGCCTGCTCGAATAGTGACTTTTACATCATGCCCCTTAATGGATACCACGTTGCGATAGGTGGACATAATATCTTCAATAATTTTTGTGATGCTGAGGTTGTCCGCATCAATAAGAACCGCTGCAAACTCATCATCTCCAGCTCGTGACAAAAAACCAAAAGAATCGCTATGACTTTCTAATGTACTAGAAACTTGCCTAATAACTTCATCGCCTACAAGGTTGCCATGGGCATTATTGATCAAATGCAACTTCACGATATCAAAATAAATTAGTGATAAGGAATCAAAGTTATAGCTTTTTCCCGACAACGTCTGGTCAAGATATTTAACTAATGAACTACGATTTGGTAGTTCCGTTAATTGATCAAAATTAGATAAACGATGCAAAGACATTTCAGACATTTTTCTGAGGCTAATATCTCTAAAGTTACTTATAACCCCTTGAACATGCTTATCTTGCGATAAATTAACCAGTGTATTTTCCACCCATACAGGCTCACCACTTTTCTTCAAAATTCGGTATTCGGGAATCCTAACAACATTGTCTGGAATCGACATTAGTTGCTCCCATGCAGATATTGCGATTGGTTGGTCTTCTGGATGAACGAAATCGAGCCCACTCATCCCGATTATGTCTTTCTCATGATACCCCAGTAATTTTTGCGCACTAACAGATACGAATTGCAACTTTGCGTTTTCATCATAAAGAGCAATACCATCAAAAGCATTCTCAACTAAAGACTTATAATAATGATCTCTGCGTCGTATCTCTTTTTTGAGCTCTCTTCTCTCAGTAATATTCCTGACCGTACCAATTTCTGAGATAGGAGTGCCGTCATCAGCACGGCTAAATACCACAGCGTAATTTTGTAGATATAGATACTTTCCCGACTTGTGCTTTAACCTAGCTTCAGAGAAAACTACATCGCCTTTTGAAGATTGCAATATGTTTTTACCACGTTCCAAAAGCTTCGGTAAATCATCGGGGTGTACTAACGATAAAAAATCATCCCAGCTAGAAAGGTAGCTTTCAGAATAGCCGAGAAGCTTCGATATGCGGCCTTTGCCTAAGACAAATTCATCACGCTCTAGGTCGTAATTGTAAACAATGTCTGGTGTGGTTTTTAATACTTCACGCAAAAACTCTCTGCTACTTTTAAGTTTTAAAAAAGAGTCTTCACGGTATTGGGTCTCTCTTGCAGATGTAATGAAAGTATTATCACTCAGCCGGTTAATGGCTAATTCGTACTCTTTTTTTGGCCCGGATACAGGAGTATAAACAACATTCAGCAGTGTCGAAGAATGACAGGTCGACTCTTTGTAGTAGGGTAATGTACTCGCTCCTTCAACGGTAGTCTCGTAAAGCTGTACCTTTTGACCGGTTAATTCATTCTTCGAAGCGCCAAGTAATAGCGATGCGCTGTAATTGACATCGACTATTTTGCAAGAGCTATCTAGCACAAAAACAGGATCAACCAGGTTATCAATAATAGCTCTTTGCTGATGTTCTTTGTTTATAATATCTTGGTTATGATGTTGTAGTTGATAGAGCTTTCCTTCTAGCCCTTCAGCTACGTTGAGTTGACTAAAGTGCACTGCAATCAAACTTGCAATAGACTCAACCAGCTCTTTGTGCGAATCGGTAAAATACCCTTTTCGCTCGTCTTCCAAGTCAATTACTCCCAAGAGTTGTTGATTCCGCACAATCGGTACGGTTAACTCTGAGCAAGTGTTGTCTAAATACTGAAGCCAGTAATCACAGTTTTTGCAGTCGGAAACAACAATGGTTTCTCGTCTTTCAGCGGCCTGACCGACTACGCCAGTACCCATCATAATCGGTTTTAATTTGAACGTTGGCTTAGTGTCGCGACTAGCATAAGAAATACAAATAAGTTGATTGTGGGCAGGCTCAAAACGAAACAAAGCACAGTCAAAGCTTTTAATATGAGAATACAAAGCTTTCACGATAATATCAGCACTCTGCTGTACCGACTGACTTTTTAAAAGCTTCTTCGAAAGTTCGAATAATAGCTCTTGGTGGTTTACGAAGATTTTTTCTTTTTCCATAAAGTCTCCTTACACTATCATAATGCAGAAAACTTATTCGGTAAAATATTTATTCTTCCAACTAATCACAATACTCACCCCGCCTTGATCAGGGTGGTTTTTAGCAACAATATGCCCATTATGAAAATTGGCAATAAGTTTAGCCAGATATAAGCCAAGTCCTAAGTGTCCACCAGAATTCTTTCTACTGGAATGCATTAAACTAAACACGGACTTTAACGCCTTTCTTTCAATGGTCGCTCCTCGATTACTGACTTCAAACACTAAACGAAAGTCTTTTTCTTGTAGCTTAAAAGTAATGGGAGCTGACTTATTATCGAAATCCACGGCATTGGTAATCAGTTTGTCTACCATTTGCACAAAAAGATCACGTGATCCCTTAAGCTCTACGCTTTCAATATCTGACTGATACTCAAAACGATGGTCTGGCCAGTTCGTGGCATAGGCACGAGTTAAATCTTTTAAAACTGATGAGACTTCAAATGTATGTTTCTCAGCGCTTTTTATGGCTTGCTCTAAACGCGTCGCCTCACTAAGACGGCTTAACGTTTGACTCAAACGACTGGCCCCTGACTGAGCCGTTTGTAACATTTGCGCATCAAGCTCCGATAAGTTCTCAATACTTAAGTTGTCCAAAGAACTTCTAATGATAGCAATTGGCGTACGGAGTTCATGGTTTAACCTAGCGACTAGCTTCTCTTGATAATCATGGTGCTGCTTCAAGCGCGTCGTAAGATGTGAAAAAGTATTCGTCAGATCTGCTACTTCGTCATCATAATACTCTTCACGCTCAATGACGTGACGTATTTGCCCTTGTTCTGAGACAGCTTCTTCGGTGATGTCACGAAGCTCAACAATACGACGGCTATAATCTTTACTTGAACGATAGAGCCACCACACCATCAACACCCAAAACAGTAACATTAGCAATAACATTCGTAACCAAAAGTCTCGAAGGTAGAGTTTTTGGTTGATAGCCGACGACTCGAGAATTAATGCGCCAACAATTTGTTCCCCATCGTACAAGGGTTCAAGAACTCGAGAATAAGCCGACAAAGCACCTTCATTAACGAGCTGTTCCTGAGCCTTTCCCAGCAATGTTTTATCAAGCTCTTCGCTAGAAAGACTGACTTTGCTACCACGAGTTTTAATTGGACTGAGATCATTCACCCACAACCTATTACGCCAATGGCCTTTGATATCTTGATGAGGTTGACCGTAACTATAGACAATATCACCCGATAAGTTGGTCACCATAACTCGGTAATCATCAGCTTTAAGGCGAGACAAAGCGCCAACACTCAACATGCTATTAAGCGCGACTTGTTCGAAATTGGTGAAAGAATAGAGTCCTTGCAGTTGTGGTGACGGTTGAGCACCATCCGCATCGTGTATCTCTGCGCCAAACATAGCGCCGACTAAGTCACGAGGAAGTCTAACTTCTAACTGATAGCCATTGGTAGACTCTTGCCATACGGCATACACTGAGCTTACTTCGCGAAAGCCGTTACTGGTTTGACGTAAAGCCGCCACTCGCCCCGGTGCTAGAGGGGAGAACTGCAATCGAAAACCATCTAGTTGCAATTCAATTTTGTCAGATACCCCTGTCATGTCTAGGTTCTTTCGGTAAACAATATCGTCGTCTTCAACCATAAACAGCAGAAATAAGTGCTGCTGGTCTTCGACTAAACTTAATTCCGCAGCTTGCCCAAAGTTTTGGATCCGCGTCGCGAAAGCATGGTAGGGGTACCACTCATCAGCAAAACCATCGACTAAAATTCCCGTTTCACGCAAAGCGACTTGTAACGTAGGTTTAAGGCCATTGGTATCGAGCTTTTGCCTAAAATTATTATCATGTTGGATCAACTGTTCAAAAAAGCTTCTCAGATTATTGGCCTGCTGAACCGTTTGTTGGAAGTTATCCTTTTCGAGATCACTCTCAAACTTACTATCAATCAGCCAACTTGCTAATGGGATCAGCAAAAATACACAGCTAATTAATAATATCCGCCACTTGAGAGATAAAGATTTCATTGCAACCGATAAACCTAAGCTTGATTCCAGCGATAGCCCATACCATAAACGGTCTCTATCGAATCAAACTCTTTATCAATACGCTGGAACTTCTGACGAATACGTTTAATGTGTGAGGTGATGGTACTGTCATCAACCACAGCTTTTACCGCCTGCATCAATTGCTCTCGATTTTTTACATGCCCTGGACGCGAGACTAACGCGTTAACAATCCAAAACTCACTAACCGTCAGATCGACCAGTTGGCCGTTCCACTTTACACTTAAGCGCTCGTTGTCGATTTCGAGCGAACCCACTTCGTGAATCGCGTTAGCATTCGGTGCCGTTTGTAACGAATCTAGGCGTCTAAACAGTGCAGATATTCGAGCAAGAAGATGTGGCAAGCTAATGTCTTTGGTTAAATAATCATCAGCCCCAAGGCGTAGCCCTGAAATGATGTCCAAGTCACTGTCTAAGGCCGTTAAGAATATAATCGGCAATTGAGTTGATTTCTGACGCAAGCTACGGCAAATTTCAAAACCAGCCTCTTGCTCATTCCCTAAGCCAATATCCAGCAATACCAAGTCTGGCAAACGATTAGCAAATGCGGTTTCTGCCTCCTGCTTAGTCTCATAAACGACAACCTCATAACCCGATTTTTTCAGCGCCATACTGTAGTTTTGTTGTAATAACGGCTCATCTTCTACCACTGCAATTCGCTTACTCATGGAATTTCCTAATTTTTCGCTTGTCTACCAGTTAATAGCTAAGTAAGGTAAAATAACTTTACTCAATAATCCAACCATTTTAAGACTTTTTGATGCAAAACTACCAACCAAACGATAATTTTCTTCAAGATAAAGTTATATTAGTTACCGGTGCAACTGACGGTATTGGCAAAGAAGTTGCCATAGAGTACGCCAAATATGGCGCAACCGTCGTTCTACTCTCGCGTGACACCCGTAAATTAGAGAAGGTTTACGATGAGATTGAGGCCCTCGGCTACCCACAGCCTGCCTACTTGCCGGTTAACCTACAGGACAATACGCCTGAAACCTATCAGAAAGTCGCTGAAGTCATCGAAAAAGAATTTGGTCGCTTGGATGGCTTACTCCACAATGCCGGAGATCTAGGTCTACTAAGCCCATATGAACACTTTGATGATGAAACTTGGTTCCGCGTAATGCAAATCAATGTTAACGCGCCCTTCTTACTGACCAAGTACTGTATTCCGTTACTTAAAAAGTCTGACAGCTCATCTTTAGTATTCACATCTTCAGGCGTCGGCCGCCAAGGCCGAGCGTATTGGGGGGCTTATGCAGCCTCAAAATTCGCAAATGAAGGTATGATGCAAACTTTAGCGGATGAACTGGAGAATAGCGTTATTCGGGTCAACAGTCTTAACCCTGGTGCAACTCGTACAAAAATGCGAGCCAATGCCTATCCTGGCGAGGATCCTAAAACACTACCGACACCACAAGACATTATGCCTGCATATTTGTGGCTAATGGACTCTGCATCGGCGGAAGCCAATGGCCAAGCGATTGATGCACGAGACTTTATCAAAAAGTCTTGATTGTAAGAGATTACTTTTTTGAAGAATCTACATCTTCAGCGGGCGGCAACAGTAGACTCTGAACACTCAGAACCTACTCCGCCTATCCAGTTTGCAGCAATCGACTTAGGTTCAAATAGTTTCCACTTAGCTATCGCTGAGTTTGATGGCCATACTTTACGTGTTATCGGACGACTCAAAGAAAAGGTACAGCTGGCAGCTGGGCTCGACCATAATGACATGCTGTCAGATGAAGCCATTAATCGTGGGTTAGACTGTTTAAAGCTTTTTGCCGAACGCATTCAAGACATTGACCGACAGTACGTGACAGTGGTCGGTACCTATACCCTCCGCAAAGCGGTTAATGCTTCTAACTTTGTCAAAAAAGCTGACAACATTCTCAATCACCCTATTGATATACTGCCTGGTCGAGAAGAGGCACGGCTCATTTACGATGGCGTCTCTCACAACCATCCTGATTTGCAGCGCGCCCTGGTAATAGACATTGGAGGCGGAAGCACAGAAATTATTCTCGGTGAACAGTTTGAAGCCGAAGTATTAGACAGCTTAGGCATCGGCTGTGTTACCACAAAAAAGTTTTTCCCTGAAAACAAAATAACCGATGAATACTTCAATCAAGCCGTAATTAATGCTTCAGTCGAGGTTTCTGAAGTTAAAAAATTCTACCGATCTGGCAACTGGGACCATTGCTTGGGTTCTTCGGGAAGCATTGAGTCAATCTACAAAGTTTTGACTAACTTAAATCTAGCTCAAGGTTTTATTACTTTTGAGCACCTGAAACACCTTAAGCAAAAACTGATCGAGATCGGTGACTTCGAGAAGATTAACTTTTCCGGCCTTACTGAAAGTCGGAAAAGTACTTTTACGTGCGGTGTTGCCATTTTATACGGTCTATTCGAAACTCTAGAAATAGACAAGATGCATATTGCTGATGCTTCTCTACGCGAAGGTATTTTGTTAGAACTAGCTGAAGAGCTTAAAGGTAACGATATCCGCCATCAAACGGCAATAAGTCTAATGAAGCGCTTTAATGTTGACCAAGATCATGCCCAGCAGGTTCAACAAAGCGCCCAATTGATTTTCGATCAAACTGCCGATCTATGGGGTATTTATGACCCTATTTATAAAAACTACCTTGATTGGGCATGCCAGTTACATGAAGTTGGCCTATCTATTAGCTTCTCTAAACTCCGTATGCATAGTGGTTATATCGTGCAATACGGTGATATGCCAGGTTTCAGCCAACAGACCAAAGACTCCTTAGCAGCCATTATTACCAACCAAAAGAAAAAGCTCTTTATCGAACAACTCGAGAATAAGTATGATCCACAACCCGCGTTATTGTCCGTCGTACTAATACTTCGATTAGCCATACTGTTTAACGTGAAGCGCGATCCTCATAATATTGAAGAACTCACATTCAAGGCTTTCGATCATCACAAAATGATCATCACAATTCCGTCGTCTTGGGCAAAAGAGCATCAGCTCATCATTGCTGAGTTAAAACGAGAAGCTGCATACTTGGATTACCATGGAATATCGTTGGAAGTTGATATCCATTAAGAGCTCACCTAAGATTTAACCTGACAAACGATCAAGAAGTTGTTCCTGAACTTTAGGTTTAGTTTCACCGGTTGGATGTAATCGATACTCTCCACTGGAGTCCAAAAACCAACTTTGTTCAGTATCGTTGAGCATCAAGTCCAGCTCCTTTAGCATACGCTTCTTGATATCCGCTTGTAATATAGGAAAGCAGGTTTCAACTCGATGATAAAGATTTCGCTCCATCCAGTCTGCAGATGCAGCGTAGAGATTTTCTTCACCATCATTATAGAAATAGTAAACTCTAGAGTGCTCAAGAAAGCGACCAATAATTGAGCGTACCCTGATATTCTCAGAAACGCCTTCTATCCCTGGCGATAAGCAGCAGACTCCTCGCACGATTAACTCAACACTGACTCCAGCTATGGAAGCTCGATACAGAGCTTCGATCAAAGACTGATCGGTTAGAGAGTTCAGTTTAATGATCATACGAGCTCTTTTACCAGCCAGGGCATTTTTAGTTTCGCGGTCTACGGCTTTGAGTAAGTTTTTGTGTAAGGTAAATGGTGCATGCCATAACTGATTCAATTCATAAACCTTACCCATCCCAGTTAACTGCTGGAATACACGGTGTACATCTTCACAGATATCAAGGTTGCTGGTTAATAAACTGTAGTCGGTATAAAGTCTCGCATTGCCCGCATGATAATTACCGGTGCCTAAGTGGACGAAACGCGATAGCTTTTTGTTTTTTTCATCTTTTCGTACCACCAAGGTCATCTTGGCGTGGGTCTTATAACCGACTACCCCATAAACGACTAACACTCCTGCTTCTTGCAATTTTTGCGCCAACTCAATGTTATCAGCCTCATCAAAACGTGCTCTTAATTCAACAACCGCAGTCACCTCCTTACCAGAGTGAGAAGCTTCAATTAAAGCCTCGACAATCGCTGAATGACTCCCTGTACGATACAGCGTTTGCTTGATCGCTAATACCGAAGGATCTGTTGCAGCTTGACGAACGAAATCTACGACAGGCTGAAAACTTTGGTAAGGGTGATGAAGAAGAATATCTCGCTCCGCCATAACCTCAAAGACACCACGACGAACAATCTCATCAGGCACCTTAGGGGTAAAACCTCTAAATTTAAGATCGGGGCGCTCGACTAACTCTGGTAAAGACATCAGTCGATTTAGATTGACAGGCCCATCAACCCGATACAGTTCGTCTGCTGTTAGGTTACATTTCTGGAGTAGGAAATTAACGATTTTATTAGGACAGGATTTGCCTACTTCCAGCCTCACTGCCGCACCAAAGTTCCGGGATTGAAGCTCACGCTTCAATGCGCTGGCCAAATCCTCAATCGCCCCCTCTTCCAACAATAAATCGCTATCCCGTGTTAGACGAAATTGATAACAACCATGAATATCCATACCCGGGAATAAATCTTCCGCAAACTCTGAAATTACAGAGGAAAGGTAGACAAAATTATGCTCTTTAGAACCACCGACATTTTCTGGCAGCTCAATGATTCGAGGCAAGGATCGAGGCATATGCAGTACGGCATATTCTAAGTCTCGTCCAAAAGCATCATTACCATGGAGATGTAATAAAAAATGTAGGCTCTTATTGACCAGACGTGGAAAAGGATGGGTTAAGTCTAAACTGATGGGGCTAATAACAGGCATCACTTGATGCTTAAAATACTTTTTTAACCACTTGTATTGTTCATCATCCCATTCGCTTGAAGGTAAGAACTGAATGGACTCTTCCGCTAGCTTGGGCAGTAACTCTTCATTGAAAATGCGGTATTGCTCATCAACCAGCTCGTGTGCGCGTTCATTAATATCTTTAAGCACCTGCTCGGTTGAAGCACCGTTCAAACTGGGTTTAGTGTCACCGCGAGCTAATTTATGGCGTAATCCTGCGACTCGAACTTCAAAAAATTCGTCCAGATTATTACTGCAAATGAAGATAAAGCGGATGCGCTCTAGAAGTGGGATACTGGGGTCAAGAGCTTGCTGAAGTACACGCCAATTAAAGGCCAACAGGCTTAACTCCCGGTTTAGGTAATGAGCCGGATCAGTCAGATACATGGTCTTAAGCTTTGCAAACGTTAACACCTCCACATCTGATGCTACGCCATCAGGCTGGGTAAGTTGAATAGAAGCCTTTTCCATAAAGATTTGCCGTATCAGAAGTGACTCAACAAATATAGCAAATCTGCATTACTGTCACACCCAAGTTATGTGACAGTTTTGTGACTAAACCGCTAGCGGGCTTAGCCTTTCTTCCAAATATTCTTTCGCTTACTGGTCTTAGGCGCAGGCTGAGATTTTCGAGGTTTGACCGAAAGTTTAACCAAATCAGCAACCTTCTGAATTTGCTCTTCACTTAAATCCATCCAACGGCCACGACTTAAACTTTTTGGCAAATCTACGGGGCCATACTCAATCCTGATCAGGCGAGATACATCCACATCTTGCGACTGCCATAACTTTCTAACTTCACGGTTTTTACCTTCCGACAATCCTACTTCATACCACTGATTAGCACCTTCGCCACCACCTGGCTGAATATAGTTAAATTGACACAAGTCACCATCAATCAAGACTCCGTCACGCAGATTCTTGAGCATTTCATCAGTCACCTCGCCGTGAATTCTCACTGCATATTTGCGCTCAACCTGATACGAAGGATGCATAAGGCGGTGGGCAAGCTCACCATTGTTGGTAAACAGTAATAAGCCTGTGGTATTAATATCCAAACGACCAATACTGATCCAGCGACCAAAGCTGGTACGAGGTAACTTCTCGAATACGGTTGGCCGACCTTCAGGGTCTTTTTGTGTAGACACTTCGCCCAGTGGCTTATGATAAGCGATGATTCGAGTATACACTTCATCCGAGGGTTTGATTTTAATCACACGCCCATCGACACGAATCGTGTCTTTGTCAGTCGCCCTTTCGCCTAAACTAGCGATAGAGCCATTAACACTGACTCGGCCATCAGCAATCCACTTTTCAATTTCACGACGAGAACCAAGGCCTGCATTGGCCAGAATTTTCTGAAGTTTTTCGGATTTGTCTGCTTTGTGCTTCGTATCAGTTCGTTGATTCGACATAATGGCCTTATTACTTGGATATTAGGACAATTTTAGGGGTTTCAGGGCGTGCAGTCGAGATGTAACTGCACTTATTTCTTAAAAGGAGGCTCAAGAGGCTATACGTCGTATTCTCTTATCAACCCCAATAAAGTTCTCAATTCGGTGAAAAACCTCATAGCGTGAGAAAGGCTTTTTCATGAAGTCGTCAGCCCCAATTCTTTCTGCATAATACTTTTCTGTTGCTAAGACATTACCACTGATCATGATGACAGGGATATTTTTGGTTTTAGGGTCTTTGCGAAGCTGGCGAAGTACTTGAAAGCCATTAATGCCGGGTAAAACGATATCTAAGAAGATAAGACCGGGCTGATGCTCTTTTGCGAGCTTAAGGCCTGCCTCCCCATCAAGAGCGATACCCACTTCATACTGATTTTGTACCAGCATCTTTTTTAGCAAGGTACACACAGTTTTAGAGTCATCAATAATCAACATCTTCGTACCAGGCCGTGCATTAACACGCTTGTTACGTCGTCTTTCATCCTGATTCGCTGATTCGTCGACCGTATTGTCAATACGACCGGACGTCAATGACGAACGAATTTTGTCAAGTAAACTCAAGCCAACCCCCCACTTAGTGGCAATAATCTTATTAGATTTTGTTATCGAAATTCTTCTGTAAACTATTATATAAGAACTTTGAGGGTAATACTTAGATTAGTTTTGCAATTATCACTTATCACTCAATAAAATTAGTGTAGTTCTGTTGGCTTTAGGCTTGACTCACTCTCTTCCTCGCCTTCACTTGACCCTTCAGTGGTTTCTGCAGACTCGCTCTCAAGCTTTGATGTTTCAGTCTCTTGCTCCCGAGAAGCGTTCTCACCAGATTCCGAATCATCTTGAGACTCATTGATATGATTCGTGCTATTAATCTCTCTAGGGCTTTCAGAGTGATTATTAGAGTCCTCTACCGCTTCACCACTATTCTCTTCATCATCTTCAGTCAGGACGTTTTTACTTTTATTAACGTCATCCTGCTCCGAACTATCGCTACTCTGCTCTGAACCTTCCTCACCATCAAACTTCAACTCTGGATTTAAATTGTCCAAATCTTTAATTTCAGCTAAAGAAGGCAGTTCATCAAGGCTTTTTAGCCCAAAGTAGTCTAGGAAATATTTGGTGGTCGCATAAAGTGCCGGCTTACCTGGAACATCGCGATGACCAACAACGCGGATCCATTCACGCTCCAATAAAGTTTTAACAATGGATGAGCTAACACCGACACCACGAACTTGCTCAATATCACTACGCGTCGTTGGTTGGCGATAAGCAATAAGTGACAAGGTTTCTAATAAAGCACGCGAATAACGAGATGGACGCTCTTCCCATAGTCGAGCAATCCACTCCGCATAATCTTGTCGAGCCTGATAGCGGAAGCCAGTAGCCACCTCAACCAACTCAACGCCTCGACCTTCGGTTTCTTCCGCCAATATGTCCAACGCTTTGGTCACATCGGCAGTTTTCACTTTTTCATCTTCTGCAAAAAGTTCAACCATACGGTCTTTAGATAAAGTACTTCCTGCGGCCAATAACGCAGCCTCGATGATGCATTTGATTTTTTCTATAGTCATACTCATGCTTGGTCACTTGTCGTTTCAACTTCGGCGAGTGCATCTTCTATATCATCGTCGCCTTCAATGCTACCGCTTGTTTTTGCACGAACGTGAATAGGTCCGTAATTATCACTTTGAATAATTTCCAGTAAGGACTCTTTAGCCAACTCCATGATGGCTAGGAAAGTCACCACCACTCCTGCACGGCCTTCTTCAGCGTCGAATAATTTCGCAAAGTCCGTGAATGATTGAGCCGAAATTCGTTCTAAAACCTTACCCATACGCTCTCGAACCGACAAGGCTTCGAATTTAACCTGATGGCTTGAGAACATCTCCGCTCTTCTGAGTACGTCTCTGAGCGCGATCAGTAGCTCTTTCATATCGACCTCAGGCTCAGGCTTAATGATATTCATATCAGGCTTTTTCGCACTAACCTGATACACATCACGACCCATACGAGGTAACTCGTCAATATCCTCGGCGGCCTGCTTAAACTGTTCGTACTCTTGAAGTCGACGAATTAAGTCAGCACGAGGGTCATCTTCATCTTCATCTTCCGAAGGCGGCCTTGGTAACAGTACTCGGCTTTTAATCTCAGCTAACATAGCCGCCATCACCAGGTATTCTGCCGCGAGTTCCAAGTGTAAAGCTTTCATCAGCTCGACATACTCCATATATTGCTCAGTAATATGAGCAATCGGAATATCACGAATATCAACGTTCTGACGCTTGATTAAATACAGCAGTAAATCTAAAGGACCTTCAAATGCCTCTAAAAAGACTTCCAGCGCATCCGGCGGAATATACAAGTCCTGAGGAAACTCTTCGACCTGTTCGCCATCAACTAAAGCAAACGGCATCTCCCCTTGAACATGATCAGCACTAGCCTGCTGTTCCTGCTCTGAAGGTGTTAGTTGCTCTTGGCTTTCGCCGTTTTGCTCAGTCATTATTGATTCTCAAAAGTCAGTTTTAGGCTACTTGTAGGAAAGTCCCATGGCTTGGCGTACATCGTCCATCGTTTCACGGGCAATGTCTCGCGCTCGGTCACAACCTTCCGAAACAATATTACGGATGATTTCAGGGCTTTCTTCGTACTCTTGGGCACGCTCTACAAATTGTTGCTGCTCCGCGCAAACACTATCGATTACTGGTTGCTTACACTCAACACAACCAATTCCTGCAGATGTACAGCCTTTTTGAACCCACTCCTTCACTTCTTCTGGAGAGTAAATTTTATGGAATTCCCACACTGGGCACTTTTCAGGGTTGCCCGGATCATCGCGACGAACACGCGCAGGGTCTGTTGGCATAGTACGGATTTTCTTTTCAACAGACTCTCGTGGTTCACGCATTGAAATTGCGTTGCCGTAAGACTTAGACATTTTTTGTCCGTCTAGCCCCGGCATTTTGGATACCGGTGTTAACAACGCTTTGGGTTCAGGCAAAATCACTTTACCCGCACCGTCCAAATATCCGTACAGACGCTCGCGATCATTCAATGAGATATTGGCTTGGCTTTCGACTAAAGCTTGAGCTGTTTCTAATGAAGACTGGTCGCCCTCTTCTTGGAATTTTTTACGTAAGCTATTGTAAAGTTTAGCATTCTTCTTACCCATCTTTTTAATAGCTTGAGTCACTTTCTCTTCAAAGCCCGGCTCTTTGCCATAGAAATGGTTAAAGCGTCTTGCTGCTTCACGAGTCATTTCAACATGCGGCACCTGATCGGCACCTACAGGCACATTACCAGCTTTATACACTAATATATCAGCCGCTTGCAGTAACGGGTAACCTAAGAAGCCATAGGTTGATAGATCTTTATTCTGTAGCTTCTCTTGCTGCTCTTTGTAGGTAGGAACTCGCTCTAACCAGCCTAGCGGCGTGGTCATAGACATCAATAAGTGTAGCTCAGCATGCTCAGGCACTTTGGACTGCACAAAAATAGTCGACGAACTCGGGTTAATACCGGCAGCTAGCCAGTCGATAACCGTGTCCCACACATAGCCCTCAATCTTTGAAGTATCATCATAGTTCGTGGTCAAGGCATGCCAATCAGCTACCATGAAAAAGCACTCATATTCATGTTGCATTTGTGCCCAATTTTTTAAAACCCCATGGTAATGCCCTAAATGTAATGGTCCCGTAGGACGCATGCCGGATAGAACGCGCTTTTGGCCAACTGATATAGAACTCAATGGATATCCTTTGAAGTAACTTTTTTAATAAATTTATAAGACTGTCCATTATAACGAGAACATTCCAAAACGCTATATTTCTGTATTTCAGCAGACTCAAATTCAACTAAACGACGACCTGATTGCAAATATTGATTATAAAACAATCAATTCTTGACATAAGCCAATATGTGTATATACACTTAAATGATGAATAATGCACTTAATAAGCAGCTTCCTGAGTTCTACGAGACTAAAGATTGCTACTGCTTAGAAGCTCGGCGACAAGCACGAGCAATAACTCGGTTATATGAAGAAAAGCTACGACCACACGGTCTGCGAGCCACACAATTTTCAGTGCTGGCGACTTTAAAGCTTAAAGGCCCTACACCAGTCACTGAGTTAGCTGACTTTTTAGTTCTTGAGCGCACAACCATGACGCGCAGTGCCGCAGTCATGGCGAAAAAAGGCTGGATTGAGCCAGCGACCACAGACGACGCACGTGTCAGAGCATGGCAATTAACATCGCAGGGCCACCAGAAATTAGCTGAAGCTTTCCCTGCTTGGAAGTCGGTGCAAGATGTACTTTCTAGCACAGGACCAACCGAAGATTCTGTATGAATATCAACTCAACGACAGCTAACGGATACAAAATCTGTAGTGGTATGTTGTTAACTTAAGGTCAAACATAAGGAGATCAACCATGTCATTCTATATTGATGGATATGTACTACCTGTACCGAACGATAAGCTCGATGAATACATCGAAATGGCCAAACGCGCTGGTGAAGTCTGGAAAGAATACGGAGCATTAAAAGTTGTCGAAGCCAAAGCCGACGACGTTCCCGAGGGAAAAGTCACATCGTTCGGTCAAAGTGTTCAGCTTAAAGAAGGCGAAACCGTCATCTTCTCATACATCCTTTATGAATCCCGCGAAGCGCGCGATGCCATTAACGAGAAGGTTATGCAAGATCCGCGCTTGGCTGACATGATGGATCCGAAAAATTTACCCTTTGATGGTATGCGGATGTTCTGGGGCGGCTTCACGCCAATCGTAGAACTATAGGAGATTTTCAATGAGTGATAAAAATATTGAGTTAAGGGCTCCCATCGCACACCTTGTTTGCGATCCTTGCTCTGAAGCTATCGAGTTTTATGTAAAAGCTTTCGGCGCTGAAGAGTTACAAAGGGTTCCGGGGCCAAATGGTGAAAAGATCATGCACGCCTGCTTAAAGATCGACGATGGCTATATTTTCCTAGTCGATGACTTCCCCGAGTTTAATCCAGAGGGTAAATCACAATCACCAAAGGCTCTGGGCGGAAGTCCTGTCACCATTCATCGCTATGTAGACAACTGCGATGATGCGTTTAAGCAAGCGATTGACACAGGGGCGACTGGTAAAATGGAGCCTCAAGATACTTTCTGGGGTGATCGTTACGCAGCCTTTGTTGATCCTTTCGGCCATAACTGGTCAATAGCACATCGAGTAAAAAATGTGAGCGATGAAGATCTTAAGAAAGCCATGAATGAAGAGTTTAGTGGTGAGAAGTGTTAGTGCAGTCCAAATAAGCGGTTAGTAAAAACACTAACCGCTTATTTGTTCACTCAATGTTTACTCAAAAGCCTCTGCGTCGCCAGCCCCTTGACGAACAACTTCTGGGTAACCGGAGGTTAGGTCAATGACCGTGGTAGGCTCATGGCCACAATAGCCACCATCAATCACCACATCAACACGTCCATTCAATATGTCATGAATCTCATACGGTTCTAGAATTTCACCGTCTTCTTGTTGAGGTAAAATTAAACTCGAACTCATGAGCGGTTCGCCTAAGTCTTCTAGCAAAGCTTGGGTAATCGGTGTTTCTGGAACACGAATACCGATAGTTTTCTTTTTAGGATGCTTTAAACGGTTTGGTACTTCGCCCGTAGCTCGAAGGATAAAGGTATATGGACCAGGCGTGTTATTTTTAATCAAACGAAATGCGGCATTATCGACCCGCGCATAAGTCGCTAATTCCGATAAATCACGGCACACCAGAGTAAAGTTATGTGACTTATCCAGATTACGGATCCGCCGAATTCGATCCAACGCAGTTTTATCCCCGATGTGACAGCCAAGCGCATAGCCTGAGTCCGTCGGGTAGGCCACTAAAGCACCCTGACGAATTTTGGCCACCACCTGACTAATCAGTCTTGGTTGCGGTGTTTCGTTATGAATTTCAATGAGTTGTGTCATATTTTTGTTCTTTCAGTTATTACTTATGGCTCCACGTAGGAGACTCCCAGACAGGGGTAACTTTTTCGGGTAAAGGCGCAAACTTACCCAGCAAAGCCCAAGGCTTATCGGGCGAATGAAAGTCTGAGCCTTGTGACGCATAAAGCTCGAACTGCTTGCTCCAATCCGCTAACAGATTCTTCTGTCCTGGATGGATATTAGGATAACATGTTTCAATTCCTAAACCGCCGAATGATTTAAATTGCTCAATCAAGCGCTTCAGTTTATTCGAGCCCATGCCATAGCGCGTTGGGTGGGCTAACACTGGAATGCCACCAGCTTGGCGAATCATGGCGACGGCATCTTCAAGATCAAACCATTCGTCTTTAACGTAAGCTTTGCCGCCCTTAGCAAGATACTTTTTGAAAGCATCTCCAAAGTTCTTAACTTCACCACGCTCAAGCAAGTACTGGGCAAGATGAGTCCGACAAACCATCGGCTGGCTATCGACTAAATACTCAATATCTGGCTGCGCGCCTTTTACGCCCGCCTCTTCTAATCGTTTCCCCATTTCGGCAGCTCTATCACGGCGCTTACTTTGGATTGTTTTCAAGAAACTCTGTAATCCAGCGTGCTCATGGTTAATTTGTAATCCGACAATATGAACCGTGTCTTGTCCTTTACTGTTCCAAGTAGCTGAAATTTCAACGCCTGGAACCACCGAAACATTATAGCTCGATGATAATTCAATAGCTTCGTCAACCGAATCAACCGAATCATGGTCAGTAATGGCTAATTCATCCACACCTCTCTCAGCAGCAAGCGTTAGAAGCTCTTTTGCTGTTAAGCTACCGTCTGAAGCAGTTGTGTGACTGTGTAAATCACGTAACATAGCGCTCACTAATCATTAATGATGAAAGTCGTTCAAATATTGTTACCGCTAGTTTGCCTACCTTTTGCTATAAGGTAAACTTAGCGAGCAATTTAATAGGTATTATTATGACGTTTCTTAAAGAGAATTACCCAATTATCGGCTTTATTGCGGCTTATTTATTAACCAAGAACCTGATCTTGGCCGCAGCCATCTGGAGTGGACTCACCCTCATACAGATGATTCTGCATTACTTCACTAAAAAAGAGGTGAAAACCAGCCATGTAGCGCTGTTTTTTGTCGGGCTGGCTTTAGTGGCCTTAGCATACTACTTTGATGATGATGACTTCATTAAGTGGAAAACCAGCATCGCAGTCTGGGCCGGCGCCTTGTTTATCCTGATTCGTCAGTTCGCATCGAAGAAATACGTGATACAAGATCTCACCAAGTCGAGCGGATTGATAAAAGACAGCGCACCTAAGTCGTTGTTAGCAAAAGTAAACGGGGTATGGGTGGTCACCTTAGCGCTATATGGTGGCTTAAACCTTTATGTTGCGTTTAATTTTAGTACCGACTTTTGGTTCTATTTCAAATTAATCAGCATGTTTGTTTTACTCTTTGGCTTACTTATTATTAGCATTGTTATGCTGAAAGATCATGTTCATCTCGACGAAGAACAGCCGAACCAGTAAGCCCACGATAGGAATTATTTATGCTTTATATGATTTACTCAGAAGACGTTGAAAATTCATTACCTCTTCGAGCAAAGGCTCGACCTGCTCATATTGATCGCCTTCAAGTGCTTAAAAATGAAGGCCGACTCATTTTGGCTGGCCCGCTTCCTGCTATTGATGCTAACGACCCTGCTGAGGCAGGTTTTACCGGCAGTTTGATTGTGGCTGAGTTTGAATCCTTAGAAGCCGCTAAAGCATGGGCTGACGCTGATCCCTATATTGAAGCTGGTGTTTACCAAAACGTTACCGTTAAACCCTACAAAAAAGTACTACCTTAAGGGCCAAAATCATGACTCAACAAGCTCCCGATAACTCTGCTCGTATCGAAAAAATGAATCAATTGATCGCTGATGCCTTACAGCCTGAACAGTTAGAAATCATCGATGACAGTCATAAACACATAGGCCACGCAGGCGCCAAAGGCGGCCTTGGTCACTTCACTGTCGTTATTAAAAGTGACGCCCTAGAAGGTAAGCGTATGATTCAACAGCACCGCATGATTTACGACGCACTCGGCGACATGATGCAGACCGATATTCATGCGCTAGCGATTAAGGTAATAAAGTAGGTTTAATTGAAACAACAAACCCTACAGATTGTACTTTTAGGCTTTTTTATAACAGCCCTAGCACTTGTGGCCTTTTATTTTGCAAAGCAACCTCACAATGTAGAAAAAAACCAACCGAATATCAAAGCTGTATTTATAGCAAAACATATGAGTACAAATTTTTATCAAAAATACGAAGGCTCATATGATGAAAAAGAGGAAAATTTTGATAAAGTCTTACCATTATTTCAATACAAAGGCTCACTCATTAAGCGAATTGAACACTCTAATAGCTGCGGGATACAAGAGTCTCGTTTCTTTAACAAAATACATTTAGGTGGTACTGAACAAAAACTTTACAATGTTTATACTCTAGGTGGGGAGTGGTGCGAACCATATTACCAGTCAAAAAAGGCTTTAGTAGAAGTCTTGAAAGATAAAGATGGCTGGCTTTTAGAAGCATACTTCACGGTAGAGAAAGACTCCATGGGAGAGCTGTTCATTGCTGATTTCACATTTGGCGAAGTGGCTGGGGTAAACCTAGACTCTCTCAAAACTTATCTTCTGGAGCCATATTACTTGGCTGATGAAAATGAAATTAGCCCGTTCCAGTTAAAGGAAAGCTTAGAGACTGGAGATATTGTAAAGGCTAATGGAAGAGTCTTTCTCAAAAAATCGGTATATATAAAAGAGCTGCAATCAGCTATCAGCGCCCAACAAAAGAATTGAGCTTACCTCTTAGGCAGGTATCTCAACGGATCAACTGGCTTACCTTTGAAGCGGATTTCGAAGTGGAGTTTTGGGATATCTGAATCTGTATTACCAATTTCAGCAATTTTCTGCCCAGCTTTGATGATTTCGTTTTCTTTTACTAATAAGCGCTTGTTGTGCGCATAAGCACTAATAAAATCATTGTTGTGCTTGACGATAATTAAGTTTCCATAGCCTCGCAAACCTCGCCCTGAGTAAACCACGAGACCGGGAGCTGCAGCCCTGACGGGTTCTCCCATATTACCGGCAATATCAATACCACGAGAGCCTTTTACGCCAGTGAACCGAGTAATAACCTTACCCATATTTGGCCACATCCAATACTTCACAGGTCTACTGGTATAGCTACTAGTCGTTGCAGGTTTGGCTTTTGGTTTCTTTTTTACAGGCTCAGCTTTCTTTGGGGTCGAAATGGTCTTCTTTGGCTTTGGCGTATTCTTTGCAGTGCTAGAGCTGGTATTAGTCGTTGGTTTATTATTAGGTTTGTTAGTACTTGTTACTGTCGGTCGCTCTACGGTGGTTACAGCCGTTCGGCTAACTTCTTGTACGCCACGGCGACTACTGACGACAGTGTTTGATGAGTTGTCGTTTTTTGCGATCTGCGAGGTATCCACTTGGCGATCGCTTTCGTATTGACGCGCTTTTTCAAGATCGAGTTTTTGGCCTGGGTAGATAGTGTAAGTAGCATCTATATTATTGGCTTCGGCTAACGTTTTGTAATCAAAGCCATACCGAAAAGCAATCGAATAAAGCGTATCTGCGGGCTTAACGATATAGAATTGTTGGCTGTTATCGACCTCGGTTGGAGGGTAAAAGCTATGGAGCTTGGCACCTTCGCCCGTCGCCTCTCGCTCTTCTACGGGCGCTAAACGAGGGTTACCGCACCCTTGCAATAAATACAGACCTAAAACAATCGCCACAATCCACAAGGACCGCACCGCCGAACGCTTTAAAATGTCTTTGGTCTCTTTTTGCATTTACGAGCTAATCCCTACGCAGAAGTTATTGTAAACTCAAGATATTGAAAGTTAAGGGTTATTTGCCATTAGTTTGAGACAGTATAAATAATATAGGCTAAAACACCTAATATCAGCACGCCCCAACCGATCCACTCTACATATTGACGCAATTTATGCTCCATTTGTTCCCCACCCCACTTCACTAATCCTCCAATAAGGAAGAATTGAGCACTTCGTGCAATGATAGAAGCAATCAGAAAAGGAACAAATGCCATCCCCAGCGCACCAGCGGTTAAGGTGAACATTTTATAGGGTACTGGTGAAAACCCAGCCACCAACACAACCCAGACTCCATATTCCGCAAACCAATCTAAGGCGCGGTTATAGGTACTTTCATAGCCCAGCTCGATAATCCAGGGCAGAACCCAAGACTCAAACGCAAAGGCACCGATGATGTAAGCAACAACACCACCTAGCACTGAGGTGGTAGCTGCGATAAAAGCAAGCCATAAAGCTCTATTTGGTTTAGCCAGCGCCATTGGCGCTAACATTACTGCGGTAGGAATTGGAAAGAAAATGGACTCGATGAAACTAATAAAACCCAAAATATAAACAGCATACTGATGACGCGCCCAACGCAGGCAAGCATCATACATTTTGGTAAAAATTTTCATCGAGCAACACCGCTGACTAAAGGCACAAATTTCACTTTTTCGATAAAGGTTTCTTCTATCTTAGCGCCCTTACGCTGAACCAGAATTAAATCTTGAGAAGATTCAGTCGATCCGACTGGAATCATCATACGACCACCGTCAGCAAGTTGGCTGACTAACCGCTCAGGAATACTCGGCGGCGCTGCAGTGACGATAATCCCATCAAATGGTGCATATTGATGCCAGCCATTGAATCCATCAGCAAATAAGTATTGGATATTATGTTGACCGATGCCAGTTAAGGTTTTGCGAGCCTGCATGTGTAGCGCCCGAATACGCTCTACGGTAAAAACCGTTTTAGCGACCTTGCCTAGAATAGAGGTTTGGTAACCACAACCTGTGCCGATTTCCAGCACCTTATTCATACTCCCCGTTTCCATCAGCATTTCGGTCATTCGTGCGACGATATAAGGTTGTGAGATAGTTTGCCCCATACCAATAGGAAGCGCCGTATCTTCGTAGGCTCTGTGCGATAAACCTTCGTCAATAAACAGGTGTCGAGGCGTTAACCCTATGATTTTTAATAGTTCTTCGTTCTTAATGCCTTCGGCTCTTAACCGCTCCACAAGGCGTGTGCGCGTCCGCGCAGATGTCATGCCAGTTCCCGAAATGTGTGTTGCATTCATATATTTATTATCTGTATTAGTTATCGATAGTTTTTAAAAAACCTTCAAGCTCGTCAAAACTATTGTAAGCCGTTAAATCAACATTAATTGGCGTTACCGAAACGTAGCCATTTAAAACCGCATGAAAATCAGTACCTTCCCCCACGTCTTGGCCTTCAGGCAGCGGTCCTAACCAATAAATCGGACGACCTTTTGGATCTTTATCGGGAATTATAGTATCAGCACGGTGACGATTTCCCAAGCGCGTTAATTTAATTCCTTTCAATTCGTCGTAAGGTACATCAGGAACATTAATATTTAAGACACGATTTTGCTCCATTGGGTGTGTCTCTAAGCCTTTGATAATGTTCACCGCAACTTTGGCTGCTGTTACATAGTGTTCACAATTATGCCCCACCAAAGACACGGCTACTGCAGGATAGCCCAGTGCGCGCCCTTCCATCGCGGCGGCGACAGTCCCTGAATACAAAGTATCATCGCCAAGATTGGCACCCGTATTAATCCCAGCAACCACCATATCTGGTGGCTCAGGCATAAGCTGATGCGTTCCTAAATGCACACAATCCGTCGGTGTACCTGTCACTGAGTAAAACCCACGTTCTGTTTCATTAACTCGTATCGGCTTGTCTAAAGTCAATGAATTACTGGCACCACTACGGTTTCTATCGGGCGCCACCGTGGTAACCTCCGCAATCTTTGACAAGTGGTCGAAAAGCGTACTTATTCCAGGTGCGAAGTGTCCATCATCGTTACTTAATAATATTTTCATACGACTCATTTAGTAATTTATGCATTTAAGGCGTCTTAGTCTCAACCAGCGAAACAATCTCTCGCAAAAAGCTGGTCGCAAAAGCACCTTTTGGTAAATCAAAAGATAAGGTTAACTCAGTGTCATTATGCCAGTTTGAAGTGACATTTTGAGGAAAACACAGCAAGGCTCTTCGTTCCTCATTAAACCGCTTATTAGCCAACTTCTCAATCAAGACCTGATACTTAGCCAAGCAATCGGACTCAAAGGTTAGCGCTTTATTCATAGGTTGCGGTCTTGAGCCAGCTAAAGGCGCTGTTAGCAAGATGTCATTGTCCGTATAGCGTGACTGCTCAGCGTCTAAGTCTTCAACCACAAAGCCTTTTTCTGAACCACTAAGCATGACAAAATCACCATCCAATAATGTAGCAGATAAGCCTTTGCTAATACGCTCTGATACCACATGGTTATATAAGAATGAACGAACTGCCGAGAACAATAAGCCCTGTAAGTTACGGTTTTTCAGCCTTTTATTCTTCATTAGCAAATCAATACCTCGAGTGAGGTTAGCTCCATCTCTGCCAAATCGTTGTTCACCGAAATAGTTGGGAAAACCCTCTGAAATGACGTTATCTAATCGCTTTTGAAAACTCTCCTTGTCTGCGTCGAGATCGCGCAGTCTGATATCAAAGTGGTTGAACTTAACAGCACCAATTCGTAGCTTTTTATCATGACGCCTAGAGTCTAGAACCGTTACTTCATCATCATTAAACTCGGACCAATTGATTTCTCTCAATAGCGGCAGTTGTACGCTGAACCACTGACGTGCAATGGCAAAACGATCTTTTTTGCCGGCATAGCCAATATCCGTCGGTTTCACCTCAGCAAAGCGCATCAGTTTTTGCACCACGATATCGGTATTAATGTTTTGCTTTTCGATATACAGGAAATGATGAGCACCTTCACCCGAAAGTTCGAAGCGTAAGTGCTCTTCTACCACAAAGTCACTCATCTTAGACTTGAAACGAGCAGTTGATAATGGTTTTCCGTGTAAGCGGCTCCATTCGTAACACTCAATGGCAGAGATGTCTGTTTCGTTTGTAAGGCTTATCATGAGGCTTGCTGCAAGAGGCATACCGCATGAACCGCAATACCTTCCTTCCGACCGACAAAGCCCAGCTTTTCAGTAGTGGTCGCTTTGACATTGACTTGAGAAAAGTCTGCATCACACACCGCGCATAAAACACCGCGCATGCCTTCTATCTTGTTCGCCATTTTTGGTCCCTGCGCAACAATAGTGACATCGAGATTGCCCAGCTGATAACCTTGCTCGACAACCAGTTTCATCACGGACTTAAGAAGCTCTTTACTATCCGCCCCAGCAAATTCGTCACTGGTATCTGGAAAATGATGTCCAATATCACCCTTTGCAATAGCACCGAGCAACGCATCGCAAACAGCATGAAGGACAACATCGCCATCAGAGTGAGCTAACAAGCCTTGCTCACCCTCAAATAATACACCGCCTAAGATTAACGGCTTATCACCACCAAACTTATGGACATCGTAACCGTGACCGATTCGAAACATAGTAAAACCCAGTTATTCAATTAACTCGATCTTACCGCCATACTCTTCTGATGCCAAACCAATTGCTCCGCTTCAGCAATTTTCTCGCCCATGGCCGATAATTTCTTCCTGCCTTCCTCGTGTACAGCCTGTACCGACTGAACCTTGAGAAAGCTCAATACGCTCAACCCACTAGAACGATTCGCAGTACCCATGGTTGGCAGTGTGTGATTAGGTCCAGAACAGTAATCACCATAAGCAACCGCACTATTCTCACCAACAAATAATGACCCAAAGTTTGACAGTAAATCCTGGTCAACCCGCTGATCGGCTAAGAGTAAGTGTTCAGGGGCATACTGATTACTGAAGTCGATTGCTTGCTCAACCGAATCAGCTTCAAGCAATATAATTTGCTTATCGTCGAGGAGTTTAGACAGCTCATCAGTAGCTCTTAATAACTTTTCCACTCCACTCAATAAATCCAAGCTGTCACTGACCAACAAACTTTGCGCTTGTGGGTCATGCTCCGCTTGAGCTGCCATATCGGCAATGACCCAATCTTGATTAACACTTTCATCAGCAAGTATAAGGAGTTCGCTAGGACCTGCCGCTGCATCAATCTGTATCTTCTGGTTTAACAACTGCTTAGCAGCGTTAACATACTGATTTCCTGGGCCAACCACCATTTGCACCGGCTCGAGGTCTTGGTAACCATAAGCCAGAGCACCAATTGCTTGTGCGCCACCGAGTTTTAGGAAAGCCGTCGCGCCAGCCAAGCTAGCCGCGGCTAAAATCGCAGGGTGATCAGAAGGTGAGCAAGCAATACGCTCACGACACCCTGCAAGTTTAGCCGGTATCAGCGTCATTAAAGCTGTAGAAATAAGTGGGAAGCGCCCCCCTGGAATATAAGCTCCAATACGCTCGATCGCTTGGTAGCGAAAACCAAATTCGCCACAGTCATCGACATAGGTGCTATCGACCAATTTATCCCGCTGGAATTGCGCAAAGGTTTCAATGCGACTAGCCGCCGCGACGATTGCTTCCAGCAACTCAGGCTCTAACCCATAATTGTCCGGTGATTTCAGTTCAATCCACTCTGGACTAAAGCCATCAAATTGTTGACTAAAAGCCTCAACCGCCGCATCACCTTGTGACTGAATCTGCTTCAGTAACTCACTGACCTTAGAAGCAGCATCACTGTGGCTGTTACTGCTCTCGCGTTGCCATGATTGGCAGTGCAAAATAGTCGAATTGTTAACCTGCATTTCGAGCTCCTAACTCACTGATGATTTCTTTGGCTGAAACGCCTTTCGCTTTAGCATTGACTAGCGCAAAGAAAATTAAGTCTGCTGCTTCCCAGCGAACTTCATCGTTATCTTGCGCCTCTATTAATTCCTGACACTCTTCATTCAGTTTCTCAACTTGCAGTGCTTCACTTGCAAAGAGTTTTTGTGTGAACGACTGAACGTTAACACCTTTTGATAAATCTTCTAATCGTTGCTCAAAAACGCGATCTAACGTATCTAGCGTGAACTCACGACTTTGTGTCGCAAAGCAACTGTAGCGCTCGAAGTGGCAGGCATTTCCCTGCTGTTTCACCTTAAATAATAAAGTATCGCCATCGCAATCATAATCGATGTTGACTAGTTTTTGCGTATTGCCACTGGTCAAGCCCTTTTGCCACAGCTCTTGACGCGAGCGACTATAATACACACCAGCCTTTTTATTGATGGCTTCTTGCAAAGACTCTTTTGTCGAATAAGCCAACATTAATACTTGTCCCGTTTCAGCGTCCTGTACGATGGTTGGCATCAATGGCGCTTTTTCGAAATCGACACAGCTCATTAACGCATCATCTAATTTTAAGCGTCCGGTATACACAGACATCCCAATTTGGCTATTCGAACCCAGTTTATTGATAAACTGAATATCTTCTAACGTTGTAATGCCACCAGCGACGGTCACGGGAATTTTAGAGGTTTTAACGACTTCTTTAATTCTTGCTTCGTCAATGCCACCCAACATGCCTTCTTTTTGCACTTGTGTGTACAAGAACTCTGAACAATTACCCTGAATCTCTTCAATCAAATCCAATACTTTTAAGGTATCGGTTGACTGCCAGCCGTGTGTAACCCAATCATCGCCTTTGGCATCAATCGCAAAAATCAGCTGCGAACTCGGTAGTTTTTTCACAAAATCCGAACGACACGAGGTTCCTAGAATGACTTTCTTTGCACCCGCTGACAAATACTCTCGTGCTGTATCATAGTCACGAATACCACCACCTACACGACATGGGTACTTTTTGATTAATTGCTTAATTAGCTCTTTATTGCTTCCACGCCCAAGCGCTGCGTCTAAGTCAATAATCGCCACTTCACCATAAAGACTGAAGCGCTCTAATAAGCCAAAGACATCTTCGTCTTCAACAATCTTTCTGTCAGGATTACCCTGCTCTAACTGAACTGCTTTACCGTCTAATAAATCAATACTGGGAATTAACATTTAAAACTCCTGATCTCGCTTAGCGAGTTAAAATTTGTTGTTGCTTAAGGGCTTTCTTAACGTCTTGCACGCTATACTCACCACGGTGGAACATGCCCGCAGCTAAAGCTGCATCACTGCCTGCTAAAAACGTATCCACAAAGTGTTGTTCGTTAGACGCACCGCCTGAAGCAATAACTTGAATATTGCGCTCTTTTGCCACTCGTGACATCAACTCATTATCGAAACCAATTCCCGTGCCATCGCGATGCATAGCCGTTAATAATATTTCGCCAGCACCACGCTCTTCCACTTCCTTGAACCAACCAAAAGCATCAACCTCTGTTCTGACGTGACCACCACTAACATAGACAGCATAGTCATCGGTTTCATCTTTGTTGACGTCGATGGCAACCACCACACACTGCGAGCCAAAACCTTCAGCAATCTGATTAATCAGCTGGGGATTTTTAACCGCCGCCGAGTTTAGCGCCACCTTATCTGCGCCCGCACTTAAAAACTGCTCAACATCTGCATAGCTGTTTAAGCCACCACCGACCGTAAACGGAATCGATAGGTTTTGCGCCACTCGCCTTACGGTATCTAAAGCGTTAGCTCTATTTTCCAGGGTCGCCTTAATATCTAGAAAGACAATTTCGTCAGCACCCTGCTCTTGATAGCGCAATGCTAACTCAACAGGATCGCCCATATCGGTCAACCCCTTAAAATTAACGCCTTTAACTACTCGTCCATTCGCCACATCAAGACAAACTATGACTCGTGGGATTAAGCCATTATTGACACTTTCTAATAGCTCAGACATTGTTTAATGACCTCCTCGCCGACATCGCCCGACTTTTCAGGGTGGAACTGAACTGCCCAAGCATTACCTTGATTGATCGCAGCGATAAACTGTTCTCCGTAAGTGACTGTAGCGGCTGTTACATCTGACTGCTTCACGCCATAACTATTGACAAAATAAACAATTTTTTCGTTTAAACCCTCATCGTCAGAACTTAGTTTTGACCACCCCACCATAGGCTGCTTAGGGCTGTTTAAGCGTTCAACCTTACCTTCAAATATTCCTAATCCCGCTACACCAGGATCCTCTTCAGATTGCTTAAACAAGACTTGCAAACCAACACAAATTCCTAAGAATGGCTTATCCGCCACAATCCAGTCCTTTATGGTTTCATCTAATCCCGTTGCTACTAACTGCTTCATCACCTGTCCAAATCGGCCTTGTCCTGGAACGACTAAAGCATCAACCGATTGATGGTTTATATCGTCAGGTTGATTAACTTGAACCGTTGAAAAACCAATACGTTTTAAGCAGGCATATAAACTAAACAAGTTCCCCGCCTTGGTATTTACAACACCAACCGTCATGGGCGCTGTTACTCGACTTGACGCTGTGTTCATAACATTCCCTTGGTGCTGTTATCGCGCTCACTAACCTGCAAGGCTTCACGCAAGGCGAAAGCTAAACCTTTAAAACTAGCTTCTATCAAGTGGTGATTGTTATCAAAGTATTCGGTCTTGATGTGCAACGTTATAGCGCTATTGATCGCAAAGGTATAAAAGAAGTGCTTCCACATCTCAGTACCAATACCGCCTAAACTTTCCCTCGAAAAAGGCAAGTCAGTGATCGAGTAAGCACGCCCACACACATCCACGGCAACCATTAACAAGCTCGCGTCCATCGGCAGCAAGCGTTGACCATAACGCACAATTTTCCCCTGCTGACGCCACGCCTGGTTAAAGGCCTGACCTAAACAGATAGCGACGTCCTCAATCAAGTGGTGATCGTCAACCTCTAAATCACCGGTTGACTTCAGTGTTAAATCCCAACCTGCGTGAGTGGCTAGCTGGTTAAGCATGTGATCAAAAAATGGTAATCCCGTATCAATCGATACCTGTTGCGACCCGTTAATATTAAGCGCCAGCTCAATAGTCGTCTCTTTCGTTTCACGATTTAAGGTGATGGTATTACTCATAACAACTCCTCTAATTCATTAACCGACTCAAGCACGAGATCAGCACCAAAGTCATATAAGCTCTCACTACCAATACCGATAGCTAGTGCCCTTGCTCCGTTGGCTGCCGCCATATCATCGGGCGTATCGCCCATCATCCAGCAATTTTCTTTACCGAAATAGCGCATTGCTTTTTCAACGCCCTCAGGGTTTGGTTTCGATTGGTTAACGTCGTCATCACTGATTACTAAGCACCCTTTGGCTCCCACAAGCTCAGCCCCTTCAATGGCTTCGTCTTTTGGGCGGCCCGTAACAATGGCAGTTTTGCGTGTTTTAGTCCCAGTAACAAACAAGCGTGTAGCAAAATCTCGACTGACAAAAGGCTTTTCTATTGTCTTGAAACCTTTCTGCGACGAGTTACCTTGGTAATATCTTTGAAAGACATCAACCACTTTGTCGAAGTCAACGCTTTCAGAAGCGACTAACTGTTCATTGGTTAAAGCCTCAGCCAATACCCAATCATTGTTATAACCGCCCTGACCACGCAATCGCTCAATATCCTTTTGAGTAATGGCTTTACCACTAAGCTCTTTGACCGTAGCTTTAATCGCTTCATCATAGCTTTGGCTGGTATCAATAAGAACACCATCCATATCAAAGCACAGTAATTCAGGTTTTAACGCCCAACAGAGGGCATTCAATAGAGGTTTCACGAAAAAAGGAATCGTTATGCGAATAGCTTGTATATCGGCACCTTTAACACTTAGTCCGGAAAGCTCTGTTTTAATCAAGATATTCCGCTTCTGGCAAGCAGCTTTAATCAAACGCAATTTGGCTTCACTTCCTTGTACAAAAACAAAGTTGGCACTGCTATCAACCACATCCAGTCCAGACGAACTTAACAATGTAGAGATTTGCTCGCGATTTTGAGCAATGGTTTGCGCATAATTACACACTTCTAAGCGAGCACTTTCACTGAACGCTTTTTTCGCCACTTCAATAGTGGGTGTGGGCAGATTGAACGGCATTGCCAATTGCGAAAACTGCGCCACTAACGTCTCCTGCCCCAGTAAATAACCACAGCGTATTCCCGCCAAACCGAATGCCTTTGATAAGGTACGCAAAATCACTAGGTTGTCAAAGCGCTTAATCAGCTCAAGGGTAACGTCTGTCTTGTTGCAGGCAAACTCGATATAAGCCTCATCAAGAAATACAGCCGCGCCTTTAGACTTAGCTAATTCACAGGCTTTAACGAGTTCATCATAAGGAATCAACTCACCAGTGGGATTATTAGGGCTGGTTAAAATTAATATTGATTTGTCGCTTACACAATCGAGCGCTGAAGTTAAATCAATACGCATATCGTCCAAAGGCTCAATTAATTCAATATCGCTTTTCCAAGTGTCTTTACCAACAAGATACTGGCTAAAAGCCGGCAGTGGCAAAATCAATTTGCGTTGTTGCAAGCAGGCTAACTTAAATAACAACTCAATCGATTCATCGCCACCATTAGTCAAGAGTAACTGCTTTTCAGACACACCATAGAATTGACTGGCTTGGGTTTGTAATCCCTGCTTATCAGGGTACTTCCACAAACACTCTGTAGATAGTGTTTCTTCGCTTAGCCAAAGAGGTCGGCTATCAGAGCGCTCATTAAAGTCTAGTTTCAGTGGATTAGCAGAGCTTCCGCCCGCAGCGTCTAACTCTAAAGAATTTTGATACAGAGGTTTCATAGTGCTTTCCGAATAGGTGTTTCAAGGATATCGGTTGCGCCAGCGCTGATAAGCTTAGGCAATAAATCTTTAATAAGCTTACGCTCAATTGCTGCTTTAATCGCGAAGCCATCAGCGTTATACAGTTCACTCACCGTTGGCGCACGCATCGCTGGTAACAAGTTCACCACTTGCTCAATCGTATCTTTGCCACAATTCATCTCTAGTAAAACACGCTTACGGCCATTCATCACACCGCGCATTAGCAACAATAAATTATCAATTTGTTCTTTCTTAGCTGGGTCTTTTAAAATCTCTTTGTTAGCAATAAATTGTGTCGAACTTTCGACCACCGTATCCACAATTTTTAATCGATTAGCTCGAATCGTGGAGCCTGTGCTGGTGTTATCAATAATCATATCGGCGTCTTCCGGCGGAAAGACTTCTGTCGCACCGTAGGCGCGCAGTAACTTAAAAGGTACTCCAAGCTTTGTCAGATAATCATTGGCAATCTTTTTATATTCTGATGCAACGATAATCTTTCGTTGCTTAACATCCTCCCAGTCCCACTCTTCTGGAATACAGGACACAAGCTTTACAGGGTTAAAACCCAAGTCTTCCAAAACTTCAACATCAGCTTCCTGCTCCATAATCCAGTCCATACCGGCGAAGCCAATGTCGTGTTGACCTAAAGCCACCATTTCTGGAATGTTTTGACTTTTCAATAGCTTAACCTCTATATCACAGCCATAGAGCTTTGGTCGGTAATTACGACTGTCACCAATAAGGGTTAATCCTACTTCCGATAACAACTCTGCTACCTTGTCGTAAAGCTTACCTTTTGGAATTACCATTTTTAACGTCATTGTATTTCTCCTAAGTATCAATATTTAAAATTTAAAAAGTCTGAAAACGAAAAAACCCGCTGTCCTTTCGGAGCAACGGGTTTGGAATTCTTTGCTGAGTTTTATTCAATCAAGTACAACTCATCCCACCGTCGCTCGCGCAGTGTATGATGGTGATGATGTAGTTGACTGATAATTCTCATAATTCTGTATCTTGATAATGTGTTAAGTAAAATTGTATCAATAAAACCGTTAATGCAAAAAAAAAGCCCCGCTCAATGGCGGGGCTTTATGAATTCTTTAATTGAAACTAGATTATTAAAGACAATAGCTCACCGCCAACACGTTTGCGTGATGGTGATGATGGTTCGATGTGTTTAATAATGTTTTCATAAGACGCATTAAAGCTTTATTTGCCCAAACTGTCAACCAGACTTTATGACGTTTTGGTTAAATACCGTGATTTAACCAAATCGAAGCTAAGAGTAAATCTTCCGGCTCTGTAATTTTAAGATTCTTTCTTGAGCCAATAACTAGCGCTGGATGATACCCCGAAAGTTCCATAGCTGAGGCCTCGTCTGTTACTGTATCGCCCTGCTCTAGAGCTTTTAATATCGAGTGTCGAAGCGCTTGTAACGGAAAAAACTGTGGTGTTTGAGCTAACCAAATACTATCCCGATCAATAGTCTTATCAATAGATTGACGAGCGTTAGCAATTTTAACAGTATCGATTGCCCCTATCGCTAAAATAGCGCCATCTGGTGAAGATTCCTTATTTTTAATCAGGTCATCAATATGGTTAGCGCTAAGACAGGGGCGAGCCGCATCATGAACCATCACCCAGTCACGGGTTACGTCATTACTGTCGGCAATATTATCGAGACCGGATAGCACTGAGTCGACACGGTTATCACCACCCTGCACAGTAATCACTCTGGGGTTATCTTTATAAGGTAAGTCAGCCCAATATTGGTCATTAGGATTAAGCGCCACAACCACCTTATGAATCTGAGAGTGCTCTAAAAAACGGTCTATTGCATACTCAAGGACCGTTTTATCTTCAATTTTTAGATATTGCTTCGGGATATCCGAATTCATGCGAGAGCCAATCCCAGCAGCTGGAATAACAGCCCAAATACGATCAGAGCTCATGACTATAACTCAACTAGTGACTATCCAAAATCCGGATAAAAACTTCGCCCTCTTTTATCATTCCCAATTGATAACGAGCGCGCTCTTCAATGGCATCCTCGCCATCACGTAAGTCAGTGATCTCGGCGACAATTTTCTGGTTTCTGATTTCAAGTTCTTTATTTTCTTGGCGAATTTGTTCAGAACGTTCGCGTTGATGCTTAATTTCACGAAAAGACGACTCCCCGAACCAGATTCGATATTGAAGTGTCGCAAAAATCACGACTAATGTAAGAGCCACCCATTTCATAAAATAAACAATACCCGAAAAGCCAGTTTAAATACAATAACGATTAAATTGCGATTCGTTACCACAAAGACCAAGTGCTGGTCCTATAACGGTTAAAGCCAGTGAAACTGATTAATATCTTATTGATATACAAGCAATAACACTGGCTATTTACCACAGGCTTCGCGCTGAAAGACTATTTCTTATAGTTAAACGCTGCGTTGCCTGGGTACGGAGCTTGACCGTTTAGTTCGCCTTCAATGCGCAATAACTGGTTATATTTTGCCACACGATCAGAGCGACATAAGGAACCAGTTTTAATTTGACCGGCCGCTGTCGCCACCGCTAAGTCGGCAATCGTTGTATCTTCAGTCTCACCGCTACGGTGTGAGATAACAGCGGTATAACCTGCCTTGTGCGCCATATCAATGGCCGCTAACGTTTCTGTTAAAGTACCGATTTGGTTCACTTTAATCAAAATCGAGTTAGCAATACCTTTATCAATACCTTCTTGAAGAATTTTGGTGTTTGTCACAAAAAGATCGTCACCTACCAGTTGACATTGATCACCAACTTTATCCGTTAGTGCTTTCCAGCCATCCCAGTCGCCTTCGTCCATACCATCTTCAATCGAAACGATTGGATAACGCTCTACCCAGTCCGCTAAATAGTCAGCAAACTCTTCTGAGCTTAAAACTTTATTTTCAGACGCTAAATGATACTTGCCGTCTTTGTAGAATTCACTCGACGCGATGTCTAGCGCTAGAGCAACGTCGTCACCCAGCTTGTAGCCAGCTTTATCAACCGCTTCAACGATTGCTTGGATGGCTTCTTCATTCGAGCCTAGATCTGGTGCAAAACCACCTTCGTCACCAACCGCCGTGTTTAAGCCTTTCGCTTGTAAGACTTTACGTAAGCTGTGGAAGATCTCAGCGCCCATACGTAAACCTTCTGAGAATGTCGGCGCGCCAACAGGCATGACCATGAACTCTTGGATATCAACGTTGTTATCTGCATGCTCACCACCGTTGATGATATTCATCATCGGTACTGGCATAGAATATTTACCATCGCGGTTAATGTGCGCATAAAGCGACTTACCAGAAGCTTGTGCAGCAGCTTTTGCATTAGCCAAAGACACCGCCAAAATAGAGTTCGCGCCAAGCTTTTCTTTATTTTCCGTTCCATCTAAATCAAGCATGATTTGATCAATGGCCGCTTGTTCTGAAGCATCTTTACCGACTAAAGCGTTTTTAATGTCATTGTTAACAAACTCAACAGCTTTTAATACGCCTTTACCTAAGTAACGCGACGCATCGCCGTCACGAAGTTCTAAAGCTTCGCGAGAACCTGTAGAAGCACCTGATGGAGAGCATGCAATGGCCTTAACGCCGTTCTCCAAAATAACTTCTGCTTCTACTGTTGGATTACCACGAGAATCTAGAACTTCACGTCCAATAACATTTTTGATCTTCAAAATCACACCCTCTATCTTCAAAGTGAATCGTGTTCACATATAATTAAAACTAAATGATTTCAAACAGTTACAGCAAGTCACCACTACCGAAATCAGTAATAGAATCTTCTGCAAACCCTGCTTTCTTAACAATAGTATCCAACTCTTTCATGACCTTTAAGGTTTCTTCGATACGGTACATCGGGAAAGAGTTTGGCCCATCACATTTGGCAACGCTTGGATCTGGGTGACTTTCCATAAAGACACCAGAAACGCCCGCCGCAATAGCAGCGCGAGCCAATACTGGAATAACTTCGCGTAAACCACCCGATGATGAACCTTGCCCACCTGGCAACTGTGCTGAGTGAGTGGCGTCATAAACCACTGGGCAGCCAGTATCACGCATGATGGACAGTGAACGCATATCAGACACTAGGTTGTTGTAACCGAAAGAAGCGCCGCGCTCACAAACCATAATATGTTGATTGCCTGTCTCACGCGCCTTATCGACCACATTCTTCATGTCCCAAGGCGATAGAAACTGACCTTTTTTAATATTAACTGGTGTGCCCGGCTCACAAGCTTTGCGAATAAAGTTGGTTTGGCGGCAAAGAAATGCTGGCGTTTGCATAACGTCGACCACTGAGGCGACTTCGTTAAAAGGTGTATCTTCATGCACGTCTGTCAGCACAGGAACGCCGACTTGGTCTTTCACCTTTTGTAAGATTTCTAAACCCTTTTCTAAACCAGGGCCACGAAAACTTTTGCTCGACGAACGATTCGCTTTATCGAATGATGACTTGTAAATAAACGGGATATCTAAGCGATCCGTCATTTCTTTCAAATAACCCGCAGTGTCTATCGCCAGTTGTTCACTTTCGATAACGCAAGGGCCACAAATCAAGAAAAACGGTTGATCGATGCCTACTTCCCAATTCAATAACTTCATATTCCTGCCTTCGGCTTATGCCAATGTTGCACCGCAGCTTAAGCGTTGCTTTTCTCAGCGTGATAATCTTTCGCTGCAGCAATGAATGCACTAAATAGTGGATGACCATCACGTGGCGTAGAGCGGAACTCAGGATGGAACTGGCACGCTACGAACCAACGGTGATCTTTTAACTCAATCATCTCGACTAATTTTTTCTCACTTGAAGTACATGATACCACAAGGCCTGCTTCTTCAAGCTTTGGTAGTAAGTTATTGTTAACTTCATAGCGGTGACGGTGACGCTCATTAATCACATCACTTTGATAAATTTCATGAGCTTTAGTTCCTGACTTTACATTGGCAGGCTGTGCACCAAGTCTCATGGTTCCGCCTAAGTCAGAGTCGTCTGTGCGCTCTTCTGTTGAGCCATCTCGGTTAATCCATTCAGTAATTAAACCAACCACTGGATTAGGCGTTGAGCCATCAAATTCAGAACTGTTGGCATTGTCTAACCCGGCTTTGTGACGAGCATATTCAATCACTGCCACCTGCATACCTAAACAAATACCTAAGTATGGAATATCGTTTTCACGCGCAAATTTAGCCGTCGCAATTTTACCTTCAACACCACGTTCACCAAAACCGCCGGGGATCAAGATAGCATCCATATCTTTAAGCATGTCAGTGCCGCGTTTTTCAACATCCTGCGAGTCTACATAATGGATATTAACCTGCTGACGATTGTGTAGACCAGCATGCTTTAACGCCTCGGTTAATGACTTGTAGGCCTCCGTTAAATCCATGTACTTACCGACCATAGCAACATTCACTTCGCCATTTGGGTTTGCTTCTCGGTATAACACTTCTTCCCATTCGGCCAAGTCAGCTTTTGGTGCGTCAATCTTGAAACGCTCGCAAATGAGCTGATCAACGCCCTGGTTGAGTAAAATAGATGGGATTCGATAAATACTATCAACGTCTTGAAGCGACACGACGGCACGCTCTTTAACGTTCGTGAACAAAGCAACTTTAGCTTTCTCACTAGCAGGAATCGCGCGATCAGAACGACAGATCAACATGTCAGGCTGGATACCAATCGAACGTAATTCTTTGACCGAGTGTTGAGTCGGCTTAGTTTTCAACTCACCAGCAACGGCGATATAAGGAAGTAGCGTTAAGTGAACGAACATAGCGTTTTCTTTACCTACTTCAAAACGCAACTGACGAATCGCCTCCATAAACGGTAGCGACTCAATATCACCAACCGTACCGCCAACTTCGACCATGGCGACGTCAGCGCCTTTTGCGCCTTCTCTAACTTTATGCTTAATTTCATCAGTGATATGCGGAATCACCTGTACCGTACCGCCTAAGTAGTCGCCACGACGTTCTTTACGCAACACGTCTGAATACACTCGGCCAGTGGTAAAGTTATTGCGCTGGCTCATGCTATTACGCACGAAACGCTCATAGTGTCCCAAATCCAAATCCGTCTCAGCACCATCGTCAGTTACGAATACCTCACCATGCTGGAATGGACTCATAGTTCCTGGGTCAACATTAATGTATGGATCAAGCTTCATCATGGTTACGTTAAGGCCTCGAGACTCGAGAAGAGCCGCCATAGAGGCTGCCGCGATACCTTTACCTAAAGAAGAAACAACACCACCGGTTACAAATACATACTTGGTCATAAGCCTAATCCAACCACTTGAACGTTTAAAAATGCTTTAAATACCACCAATTGCAAAAGTACTCTTGAAAGGTCATGCCAACCAAGCCACTTCACAATTAATGATAACTAATTCTTTGAATATCAATGCTTTAAATAAACTTTCAACGTAAAAATAAAGCATATCGCCACTGCTAAAGTGACTAAATTACATACGTATGTCTTAGAGAAGAAAGGACTCCCAGGACGGGAAAACAGTATATCAAAAAGGTCCGATGATTGGCGAGGAGTTTTTTATATTAAATTACTCAAACAACAAGGACATCAAGACCACATTTCTATATGATCCTAGTCATTCGTTCCTTTCCAAGAAAGCACCATGAAAATTTGGGTTGATGCAGACGCATGTCCAGTGGTCATCAAAGAGATTTTGTTTCGAGCAGCACAAAGAGCTGAGATACACACCTGCCTCGTTGCAAACCAGTATATTAAAGTACCCCCCTCACCTTTTATCAAGTCAGTACAAGTAGAGTCAGGATTTGATGTTGCTGACAATGAAATTGTGCGTCGCGCTAACTCAGGTGACTTGGTTATCACGGCCGATATACCGCTGGCTGATGAAGTGATTGATAAGGGGTGTACCGCGCTAAGCCCGCGAGGTGAGTTGTTTACCAAAGAAAATATTAAAGGTCGCCTGACCATGCGTGATTTTATGGAAACCTTACGCTCCAGTGGCATTCAAAGCGGTGGGCCTCCACCTCTAGATCAAGGCGATCGCATGAAATTTGCCAACCATCTTGATAGGCTCATTGCCAAAAATAGCCAATAATGGTGGTTACAGTTGCTGTTTCGCTTTCTGCCACGCGGCTTCTAATTGCTCAAGGCTTGCCGAGTCGATACTTAAACCATCATTATCGATCAAGGTCTCTAACGCTCTAAAACGTTGCTCGAATTTACGGCAACTTTTCCTAAGTGCCGCTTCGGGGTCAAGCTTTAAGTGGCGTGAAAGATTAACGCAGCTAAAAAGTACATCACCGAGCTCCTCTTCCATGTGCGCTATGTCATTGTTCGAAATCGCTTCTTTTAACTCAGCAACCTCTTCTTCTAACTTCTCAATAACTCCACCAACATCCGGCCAGTCAAAGCCATGTCGCCCAACACGTTTCTGCATCTTCTGCGCCAACGACAACGCAGGGAAGCTTCTAGGCAAGTCGTCTAACAGGCTAGTATTTTCTTGATTTTTAGTCTGACGCTCTTGTTGTTTCAGCTTTTCCCAGTTCTGCTTAATGGCTTCATCAGTGTCCAAGGTAACATCAGAAAAGACATGAGGGTGACGTCGCACCAACTTATCGCACATTGCTTTTGCGATAGACTCAAAATCAAATAAGCCCTCCTCGCGCCCTAGCTGCGCATAAAAAACGACCTGAAATAATAAATCCCCCAGCTCCCCTTCTAGCTCCGCCATATCACCATTTTCTATCGCATCAGCGACTTCGTATGCTTCTTCGAGCGTATGAGGCACAATCGTTTCAAAGGTTTGCTTTTTATCCCAAGGGCAACCTTTTTTAGGGTCACGCAAGCTTTGCATAATTCCCAGTAAGCGTTCAGTTTGTTTCATGGTTTTAATTCGTTTTGCGTTCGACGGTGAAAATATTAGGCAATTGCTTAATGAGCGTCATTACTCGGTTTAAGTCATCAACCTGACTGAGTTCAACTTCAACCCATAACTCAACCTGCTCATTACGCTTGTGAGTTGAAAGGTCGGTAATACTCGCATGCTCATTAGCCAATATCGTAGTGATATCTTTTAACAGCGATTTACGGTCCATCGCCACGATGCGCAAATCTACCGCATAAGCATTGGTCGCCTCAGCCTCCCAACTCACAGGAATTAATCGTTCAGGACGGTCTTTATTGGCTTTTTTGATATGAGTACAACTTTGGCGATGAATCACAATGCCACGACCTTGAGTGATATACCCCACTATTTCCTCACCCGGTACAGGTTTACAGCACTTCGCAATCTGAGTTAAGAGATCGCCAACACCCGACACAGAAATATCGCTATAAGACTGACGTTTCGTTTTCTTACGTAACGTAGGCTTAATGTCACGAACCGGCTCTTGAGTTTCTTTAAATTCTTTGGCACGGTTTAACGCATGGATGATACTCAGGTCACCAGAACCGATTTTAATATAAAGTTCTTGCTCACTCGCTAAGTGCAAACGCTGCGCTAGCTCACGATGCTCGACGTCTGACAGGTGAGCTCGACTTAACTCTCTCTCAAGTAACGTCTTACCCGCATTGGCGTTATCTTCTTTATCCAGTTTATTGAAAAACTGACTGATTTTATGGCGCGTTCTAGCGCTACTAATATATTCGTTGTACGGAATGAGCCAATCGCGACTCGGTAGCTCCTCACTCTTGGTCATGATTTCGACAACTTCACCAGTGCTTAACTTGTAGGTTAAAGGCACGATACGCCCTTTAACCTTAGCGCCGATACAGCGATGTCCGATGGAAGTATGAATTCGATACGCAAAATCAATCGGCGTACTGCCCGACGGTAAGTCAATGACCTTACCCTGCGGCGTAAAAACAAAAATACGGTCTTCTGATACGGAACTTTGAAACTCTTGCATCAAATCATCGCTCGCCGTATCCGCCAGCTCACTCTGCCACTCAAGTAGCTGACGCATCCACTCAATCTTCTCATCAACACCAACACGATTAAGGTTAGTGCCTTCTTTATAAGCCCAATGCGCCGCGATGCCTTTTTCTGCTTCGTCGTGCATTTGATGAGTTCGAATCTGCACTTCTAGTACCTTTCCTTCAGGTCCCACCACCGCCGTATGAATCGAGCGATAACCATTTTCTTTTGGCGTCGCCACGTAATCATCAAACTCTTTCGGTATATGCTGCCAACTGCCGTGAACGATGCCTAATGTCGCGTAACAGTCCTGAACTTTATCCACTAAAATCCTAACTGCTCGTACATCATAAATTTCCTCAAAGCTGACCTTCTTCCGCGTCATCTTCTTCCAGATCGAATAAATATGTTTTACCCGGCCAGTGACGTCCGCCTTAATCGATTCTTGAGATAACTTCCCATTCAGCAAATCAAGCACATCTTGAATATACTGCTCCCGAGCCACACGCTTCTCACGCAAACTCTTAGCAATCTTCTTATAAGCTTGAGGCTCCAAATAGCGGAAAGCTAAATCTTCAAGCTCCCACTTTAACTGACCAATCCCTAAACGATTGGCTAATGGTGCGAAAATATCCTTCGTTTCTTTAGCAAAGATGATCTGCATATCTCGCTCAGCATCTTTAATATGGCGTAACGTCACCACACGATCCGCTAGCTTCAACAGAACCACCCGCGCATCATTGACCATCGCCAATAGCATCTTACGCAGGCTTTCCACCTGCTGCTCATCATTCTCAGCACCCGACGATTGCTGTAACGTCCGCATCGCCTCCATCTGACCTGCACCGCGCACCAACTCCGCAATGCCCGAACCGCAATGCTTCTTTAAAACCTCTGAATCAATCGTCCCACTAATAACCGCGGGCAAAAGCACCGCAGCCGTCAGCGTCTCATTATCGGCATTGAAGTGCGTCAGAACCTCAGCCAGCTCCAAGCCAGCCGCCAACGTATTCAGCTTAATCACAGGTGTTTTAGCGATATTCTTCTGTGCAAGCTCCACCGCCTTGCGCAGCTTCTTCACTGCCTTATCAGCCAGCGACAACTGATTTAACTCCAGCCACTGCTCAAAGTTAAATTGATCAGACTCCACTATCTCGAATATGTCGTGTTCTTTCCGTTTCATAGCTACAAATTATTCTTTTTTATGAGTTTTTTAAGGTTTTAACGCTACAGCACCAGTATAAAGGTACCTCTAGAATCCATGAATTAAATATAGTAGCAGTATATAAATTTATTGGAAGTGAGGGAGTGGATATTTCAGATTTTGTCATTATTGGGGGACCATTGGGGTTATTCTACCCCCCGTGGCTTACTCACTCTTTTAGTGTCTTTGTCATTCCGGCCTACGAGCCGGAATCTATAGAGTGAATAATATTACCCTTTTCTTTGCTCGTCCAAAGAAAAGGGCGAAAAGAAAAGACGCCCCATGACGTTAGGTGCTTCGCACTTCCCTCGCTCAGCAAAGTTACCCACGCGCCGCTAAACGAGACTTCCATGTTTCGTCTTAGCTAAATTAGGCTTCCTGCCTAATTTACGCTATAACTTTGCCTCACTCGGCTAACTTTAAGGGGTAATTGGAGCACGCCTTAAGCAATATAATATATTGCCTAGAACAATCGTAGCCTCGAAGGAACGAAGTGAATTCGAGGTTTGGGTCAAACAATTACAACCTTAACTTGAATACGACCGAAGGAAGGCCTGCAGTGCGCAATCGAAGCTACACTTGTAAATAAATACCAAAAATAATAAAGTCTTTGAAGCAACTTCATATAGGTAAATGCTGAATAACAAAGGAAAAGTCGTGCAAGTCATAAATATCAAGGAATATAACGAAGAAGTAATACTCCACTTCGGTGGAGAGAAACAAAAAATAAATGCCTATACCCTCGCCTCAACTCTCGTATCTATTGCTGACGCGGTAAAAGAAGCCAACTCAGTTATAAACCCTGGATATGACGTAGAAGTTCTAGTAGAGGCCTTTGGCAAAGGAAGCTTTAGAGCAAAGGTAAAAACCAAGTATAAAGATGCAAGGAATATATTTAGTAAAGAAAACTTAAAAGCAATTTCACTTGGTGTACTGGCTAGCTTCATATATGAGCACACTCTCGCTCCTGATTCAGATGTGAAAATTAATATAAACTCTGAAGAAGTAGTAATAGAGCAAGGTGATAAGACTATAATTATTCCTCGCTCAACCTATGAGGCGACAAAGGAAGTTCAGAAATCTAAAAAGTTCAAAAATAGCATTTCACGTATTTCCAATAGTATTGAGAAAGATAAGAGCATCACCAGCTTCGGCTTTACAAGTTCTTTTGAAGATGAAATCCCAAAGATTGAAATTCCAAGAAAAGGAATCCTTCTTTTAAGTGATCCAGATGATATTGCTGAACCAACCAGAGAAATTGAGGAGGCAGCCACACTTTTTATCAAACGCGCAATACTCGAACGTTCAAAGCGCAAGTGGGAGTTTGTCTGGAGAGGTTTCAAGATATCAGCACCAGTGCTAGATGAACACTTTTATAATGATTTTTTTGCACATAAAGTAACCATTGCTCCAGGTGACCAATTAGACGTGAGATTAAAGATATATCAATCCAAAGATGAAGACACCGGAATATATTCAAATGATAGATATGAGGTGATAACCGTTAAAAGGCACATACCTCATGTTACTCAGGATGAGGCGCCACTATAATAAAATGTAAGTCATGGAATCACATCACTGTGGCTAATAACCAAGCGTAGCCTCGAATACTCTTACACTATCCGAAGCTACTTTGAGGATTAATCTTTACCGACATGGTTTTAAAGCAGGATTTTTCTTTCAAGACAAGGCATAAGACTTTTTGAGGCGCGGATCGTACGAGTTGTACGTGAGCACCTCAAATAAGACTTATAACGCAGTATTGGATGAAAAAGACTATTTAAAACTAGGCTCTCTTAAAACCCAGAAAGAAATAAAATGCTTAAGTTCGAGGAAAAGAGCCGCGCAAAAGCGGAGGTGACCTAGCAGGTCATTGAGCATTTTAAGCGACTCTTTAACAAAGAAATTAAGTATTTTAGACTTTCTGGAACAAGGCGATGGATTCCGTGTGCGCCGTATGCGGAAACATATCCATAACACCCGCTTTAACCAACTTATACCCTCTTTCCTTTAGCTCACCGCTGTCGCGTGCCAGCGTGGCTGGGTTACACGAAACGTAGACGATACGCTCAGGATTAAAGCGTGCGATGTTTTGCACTACGTCTAATGCGCCGCTTCGTGGCGGGTCGATAAGGACTTTATTGAAGCCTTCTTGAGCCCAGTCTTCCTGCGTGAAGTCGGCTTGTAGGTCTGTAGCGTAGAATTTTACATTGTCGAGGTTATTGTGTTTGGCGTTCATGCCACCGCGCTCGACCATTTCTTCGCTACCTTCGACACCGACGACGTTTTGTACTTGGGTCGCGAGAGGAATCGTAAAGTTTCCGAGGCCACAGAATAGGTCAAGAATTCGGTCGTCTTTGCTTGGCTCCAGCCAATCGATAGCCCGTTTAACCATTTGCTGGTTAATACTGGCGTTAACTTGTGTGAAGTCCATTGGGTGGAACAGTAGCTCGACGCCATAATCATCAAGCTTATAACTGAGCCAGTCTTTCTCTTCAGGGCCATATATTTTATGAACGGTTTTAGGGCCTTTTGGCTGCAAATAAATATACAAACCATGCTTTTTACCGAATTCCACCCACATGCCGTGATCTTTTTCCGACAGCGGTTCAAGATGACGCACGACTAGCGCGACCTGATCGTCACCCATGGCGACTTCAAGCTGTGCGGTTTTATTGTTGGTATCTAGCTCTGAAATCATATTTTTCAGCGGCGTAATTAACTGCCCTACTCTTGGGTCAAGCACCTCACACGAATCAATTGTGGCCAGAAAACTGCTGCGCTTTTCGCGGAAGCCAACTAAGGCTCCACCCTTTTTAGGCACAAATTTCACGCCAAGACGTGCTTTACGGCGATAGCCAAGGACCTCAGCTTGCATCGGTTCGACCAGCTCGTAATCATCATTTTCAAGATCGTACTGCCCGAAGTGCTTAAGCTGCTCGACTAGAACAGACTGTTTATGAGTGATTTGTGCAGGGTTGCTCATGTGCTGCAAACTACAACCACCGCAGATGTCCGCATGAATACATGGCGGGGTTACTCGATTCTCGGATGCAACATGAATTTCTTCAGCTACACCTTCATCAAACTTGCCACGTTTTTCGGTATAGATGAATGATACGTCTTCGCCCAACAAAGCATTATCAATAAATACAGTTTTACCATCGACAGAGGCAATACCTCGGCCTTCGTGTGAAAAGGCATGGACTTCCGCGCGAACGGGATCTTTGGGTAATGCCTTTCTACGTCTTCTTCTTGCCATTAAATTCGGTCTCTTTTTGCTGAATGGTCGCTTAAGATCACTATTAAAAAATAGGCGTACTGGACTATTGCCCAGTCCAAGCCTCTATAAATTCGTTGAAGTGCGGTCGATTTTCTTCTTTCAGATACTGCTTTAGGAAGTTTTCTTCTACCTCTAACTCTTCCGCGGTCATGTTGCCACGCATCACTTCAAAGCGTAGGTACACTAGATAGGTATTCAGTACGTCGGTTTCACAATAGTCTCGAATAGCCTTCAAATTGCCTTCATTATAGGTTTCCCACACTTTGGCGCCGCTCATGCCCATTTTACCCGGGTAGCCGAGCATTGAAGCAATTTTATCCAATGGAGCATTGGCTCGCGGGTTATACAAAGCCAATAGATCCATTAAATCAATATGGCGGTTATGATAACGACTAATATAATTATTCCACTTAAACTGATTGTCGATTTCGCCGGTATCCCAGTATTTTTGGGCCACCACGTTATTTTTCATCGCACGATAGTGGAGCACGGGTAGATCGAAGCCCGAGCCATTCCAAGAAACAATAGTTGGTGCAAAGCGCTCAATACCGTCGAAAAAGCGCTGCACGATCTCTTTTTCGTCGGCGTCTTCTTCGCCTAAAGACCAAACTTTGACCTTGTCGCCATGGCGGAATACTGCAGAAATAGCGACGACTTTGTGTAAATATAGCGGCTGAAACGTGGTGCCTGATTGCTGTACTCGCAGGTGTTCCATCGCCGAAACCACATCCTCATCACTCAGACCATCAAAGTCATTCAGGATACGTCCCGCTTCAACGTCTGGAATTGTCTCGATATCAAATACAAATAAATTCATATGACCACTCTCTTGTCACTTGCTTGTCACTTGTCTCGTCACTTCTCTCATGACTATTTTCTGCAATGTCTGAAATCAAGCATTGAGTTTATAATTGTCTTCGCCCAATCCTACTAAAATCACCCTTGCCACAGCTACTTAGGCAGGGTAGATTAGGCTACAAAAGACCCCGTAGTATAACGATTTTGTCAGCAAAAAGCTTGGAGAATTCACACTTGAGTGCAACGCGAAAAACTTTCTTACCAGTCAAGGTAATGGGTATGGTTTTTATGCTCATTTATCTACTGGGTTTATCTTCGCAAGCGCAAGCTGAACATGCTCCAGAGCCAGAAGTGGTCAAGATTAATGTACTCAGCGCTTTTTCCACCACTCAAGAGCGTGAGCTGTTACATTCGTTACGCCAGACTTTGCTCGAACAATTCAACATGAAAGCTGATGAACAGCTCATCTTTTGGCAAAGACAAGATAACTGGAAACAACTCTTAGAAAAAAACCAACCAGATTTTATCATTGTCATAGGCAGTCAATCTTTCAATAAGCTACAACAAGTTGAACTCAATACGCCTGTCTTAGCGCTCATGTTGAGTAAGAGCACGTTCGAATCGCTCCAAGCGTCGCCACAAGATAATGTTTATGCCATTACTCACTCTCAGCCGATTGAGCGCTTCGTACAACTTGCGAAAAGCCTTAATGTTTATCAAGCACAAATTGGCAGTTTTATCTCGCCACAAACTAAACACAATATCCAAGCATTTGAGCAGCTAGCCAGTTTTTATAACCTAGCCTATAGCCCAGTCATGGTCGAGCCCAAGCTTAATGGCCGGGATGCGCTACGCCAGTTGTCTTTATGTTGCTCAGTTATCATTCTCGAAAGTGATGATGTTTTTCGCCCTGGTAAGGTCAGGAAGTCGATCATGGTTAATGCTTATCGCGAGAGAATCATTGTCATTGCACACGCTGAAAGTGTACTAAAAGAAGGAGCAATGCTAACATTGTTTACCCAGCCGTATGACATAGGGGCGCAAGCGGCGAACCTTTATCACGCCTTAGAAGAAGGTTCATTAACGCAGCCTTATCAATACCCTGACCAATTTGCGATTGGTATTAACCGAAAAATTGCACGATTATTGGGTTATGATGACCTTACGGTGGGTGGCTTGATGCAGAAAGTGGAAACTTTGGACTTCATACAAAGCGCGATAGGCAATGGGAAATCTACAACACCATGAAAAACTGGGGAATTAGTCGACGAATTCTAACTTTGGCTTTAACGCCAACGTTGTTAGTTTGCCTATTATTAGGCTTCTTTTTTATCAATAATCACATACAAGACAGCGAAGACTCACTACTGTCACGTGGTAAAACCATTGCAACTCACCTAGCTTTAGCCAGCGAATACGGCATCATCACGCTAGATAACTCAACGCTTCAAGAAATGGCACAAGCGGCCCGAGATAATGATAAAGAATTATTAGCGGTTGCCATTTACGATCAAAATAATAGAATTCTGACCTCGGTAGGTGCCGCAGAGTACTTGTCAAAGATGGGTATTCAGAACCCTCATGATCTCACTCAAATCGGCGCGCAGAGCAGCTTGATGCGTTACGCCCATGTCGAAAAACTTAACGATGGTGTGGTTTTCCACGCCCCTATTTTATCCAAGTTTCCTGAAGATCATGAAGCATGGCGAACCAACGTAAAAAACAATACCGAAGTGTTGGGCTACGTTTCGGTACTGATGTCACAAGACTTTTCGCTACTCAGCCGTTATAGCACTATCATCACCACCATCCTTATCAGCCTAATCGGTCTATTAATTGGCGGCTTCTTGGCGCGCAGAATGTCGACGAGTGTTACGGAGCCTATTGTCAGCATGGCAAAAGGCGTCGACAAGATTAAAGACGGTAAGCTTGATACACGAATTAGCTCGGATGCCAGCGCAGAGCTGAAAACACTGCAAGACGGTATCAACTTGATGGCTGAAAGCATGGAGCACAATCAGGAAGAAATGCAGCAGGCAGTTGATCAAGCCACGGAAGACTTACGTGAGACCTTAGAAACGCTAGAGGTTAACAACCTAGAGTTGGATATTGCACGTCGTCAAGCAGTCGAAGCTAGCCGCATTAAAACAGAGTTCCTAGCCAACATGAGCCATGAAATCCGAACGCCGATGAATGGCGTTATCGGCTTCACGGATCTACTGTTGAAAACTGAGCTAAACAATAAACAAAAAGACTTCCTATTCGATATCAAACGCTCAGCATCAGGTCTGTTATCGATTATTGATGACATTCTGGATTATTCAAAAATCGAAGCGGGAAAAATGTCCTTCGAGCGTTATCCGTTTGATTTACGTGAATGCGTAGATGATGTTTTCAAGATTTTGGGCCCCAACGCCTCGCAGAAAGGCATTGAACTGGTATCGCTGATTTATTCAGACGTCCCTAAAGCACTATTGGGCGATCCGATTCGAATAAAACAGATCATCACCAACCTGTTGAATAACGCCGTTAAGTTCACTAAATCTGGTAGTGTTGAACTCTATGCTGAAGTGGAGTCTGAAGGTAAGAAAGGACTAAAGCTTAAAATACAAGTCAAAGACTCAGGTATTGGCCTGACAAAAGAGCAGCAGAACAACCTGTTTAAAGCCTTTAGCCAAGCAGATAGCAGCACCACTCGTGAGTTTGGTGGTACCGGACTTGGTTTAGTTATATCCAAGTCCTTGGTGGAAAAAATGGGCGGTAATATTGGCGTCGAAAGTGTCGAGGGTAATGGCTCTACCTTCTGGTTCACCCTTCAGTGTGAACGTGCCGAGTCCTTACCTGAGGATGGTTTAACGGGTGAGTTCCTGGCGGCTAAATCTGTACTCGTATTTGACCCGCACCCTGCTACTCGTTTGTCGTTAACTCAGATGCTGGAAGACTGGCAAATGCAGGTTCGCAACTTTGAGAAAATTGATGACTTAATGACAGAGGTTGACCTCTATGCTCAAAGCGGTAAAAACGTCGACTTGATCATTCTGGGTGGCCAGCGTTTCCGCCGTCGTATGCAACAGATTGAGCACATCTGTGACAAAGTGAACAATCAGCTTAGTTGTCCGGTCATTACCTTTAGCACGTCCAGTGATGTGGATTTCCTTGAACATCTTGCAACTCTTGGCGTGTCACGCGCGATGGAAAAACCAATTACCTATCGCGCCTTATATAACTCGCTAATTGAGTTACTGCGCTCCAACCGTTCTGAAACATCCGGTAAAAAAGCACAGGCTAACACCAGCCAGCTGAACGCCAGTGAGCTGAAAGGCAGCTACGTGTTGGCCGTGGATGATAATCCTGCTAACTTACGCTTGGTTACAACATTACTGAAAGACCTCAAAATTAAAGTCGATACCGCAGAGAGTGGCATGCAAGCGGTAGCTTTAAGTAAAGATAAAGTCTATGACGCTATTTTGATGGACATTCAGATGCCGGAAATGAATGGTCTAGAGGCGACGAGGACGATTCGAGCTAATGCGACCAACCAAAGTACTCCTGTTATCGCTTTAACTGCTCATGCGATGGCAAATGAACGAGAAATATTACTCGATTCTGGCATGGATGATTACATGACCAAACCCGTCTCTGAACAAGACTTAATTAATGTTCTATTAAAGTGGACACAGGCAGACGCGTCGCTTAATACCGCAGTTCAGTCTGCCGAATCCAATGACACGAATAAAGAGAAAACATTGGATTGGGAGTTAAGTCTTAAACTGGCCAACGGTAAAGTTGATTTGGCACAAGATATGTTGAAAATGATGGTGGAGTCGAATCATGAAACGGGGCGAGTGATTCATGCAGCTTACCAAGCCCAAGACTTTGATGAGTTATTGCAGCATATTCATAAGCTACATGGCGCCAGCTGTTACGTCGGAACACCACGATTAAAAAGTTTAAGTAACCAGTACGAAACCAAGCTGAAAAAACAACAATACAACTTACTAGAAGATCTGCATACCGACTTAATTGCAGAGCTGAAAGCCATTAACCAAGCAGCACAACCCTATATCGAAAGCGAAACGACGAGCTAACGTAGCCCGTCGTTGCTATTTGTTAACTACAGCTGTGTTATTTTAATTGGCGCTGATGCATCGACTGCTGCCACAGGAATTTCATCCGTAATCTCACCAACCAAGCACCCTTGCTCTTCATCAACAGACATCAATTGAGTATTGAGTATCAAGCGCTCAGGACTTTTATCCGCGGGCACATCTACAGCAACTTTATGATAATTCGGCGTGTAGCCATGATAACGATGACTACCGTCTTCATTTGTTTGGTTAGAGCTTTCCCAAAGGATAGGAACATTCTGCCCCAACTGAGCTTGTAGCTCTTGAGCTTTTAATTTTGCCGCTAACTCATGCAACCGTCTGCTGCGTTCTTTTTTCACCTCTTTACTGATTTTGTTGGGCAAGCGTGCAGCCTTTGTGCCTTCCCGATCAGAGTATGTAAAGATGTGGATATGTCCGAATCCGACCTGCTCAATATAGTCCATCGTTTGCTCAAACTCTTCATCGGTTTCGCCAGGAAAGCCAACAATCACATCCGTGGTGACATTAAAACCAGCGACTTGAGTTCTCGCCTGCTTCACCAGCTCGGCAAAGTCTTCCGTACGGCAGCGACGCGACATGCGACGCAAAACACTGTCTGCACCACTTTGGATGGGCAGATGCATATGCGCCATTAGCCTTGGGTTAGCAAATAACTCAAAAAAGTTCTCGCCTAAATCCCAAGGCTCAACTGACGCAAAACGAATTCTTGGCATTTCCGTCCGCTCAAGAACGCTTTCCACCAATTCATACAAACTCGAATCGATATCCGAACCGTAACCGCCGACATGAACTCCAGCCAACACGATTTCTTGAATACCTTCCGCATGCAACTTATTGATTTCATCAATTAAATCTTCAATCGAGCGGCTTTTCTCTTCACCACGCGCGACGGTCACAATGCAGTAAGTGCAACGGTATCTGCATCCATCTTGGATCTTAATAAAGGCACGCTCACGATTTCGAGCGAACAAAGCACTTTCACCTGGCTCGGTGGCAAACTCTGGCATCACAGGGATGTCCAGTATTTCTTTGACCTTATCAACTAAGACGTCTTTATCAGAGTTATCGACCACCAAATCAACGCCCATGATTTGCTCTAGCTTCTCAGGCTCTAGTGAGGCATAGCAACCTGTCACGACCATGCGAGCTTCAGGATTAGAACGGTGGAAGCGACGCACGGTTTGGCGCGATTTACGAGCAGCTTCAGAAGTGACCGCACAAGTATTTAGCACAATTAAGTCCGCCACTTCGGGAGTGGCTGCCAAGGAATAGCCTACTTTCTGAAACGAGGTCGCCCAGTTCTGTAGTTCAGCTTCGTTTAATCGACAACCTAAGGCACTTAAATGTACTTGCATAACTTTCTTTCTCTACCGTTTTACAGCTCTTAATCAAAGGGATTGCTGGCCAATTCGGTCTCAGCAAAACGGGCGCTAATTGTACAGATTATAGTCATTAGAATCATCTGTTTTAACCGAAATCCGGCAAACAAACATAAAAAAAGGCGCCAAAAGCGCCTTTTCATTTAGCCTCGAACCCTTATGAAGATTGCTCAACCTGATGAAGATGAACATCTGTTTGAGGGAATGGGATCGAAATACCGTTAGCATCGAGAGCTTTCTTGAACGCTTCTAGGTTGTCCCAGTAAACGCCCCAGTAATCACCGCTATTGACCCATACTCGTAGCGTGAAATTCACTGAGCTATCGGCTAATTCAGCAACCGCAATGAAAGGTTCAGGATCTTTAAAAACGCGCTCATCGGCTGTGATCACGTCTAGAATGACTTTTTTAGCCTGGTCAATATCATCTTCATAACCAATGCCTAAAGTGAAGTCCACCCGACGCGTTGGCTCAGTGCTGTAATTCACTAAAGAGTCTGTTGAAATCGGCGAGTTAGGGATGATAATGGTTTTATTATCCGGTGTTTTCAAAATCGTGTTGAAGATTTGAATTTCCTTCACCGTACCTGAATACCCCTGCATTTCTACCCAGTCACCGACCTTATAGTGACGGAATATTAATAGCATCACACCGCCAGCAAAGTTTTGAAGCGTACCAGATAGAGCCATACCAATGGCTAAACCCGCAGCACCCAATAAGGCAACAAAGGTTGTCATTTGGACGCCCATGGTACTAATCACGGTAATACCCAATATCACCTTCAACAAGATGCCAGTGAAGCTCAACAAAAAGTTTTCTAGTGTTGTATCGAAGTTTTTAACCTTAAAAAGCTTCTTCATACCACCTAGTAAGATCTTAATTAAAATCAGACCGATGATAAGAATCACAAGAGCAACGGCTAACTTTGGCAAATAAATCATGGCATATTCCATGGCCAAGTCAGCCCAACCTGATATTTGTTCCGTGCTTATTCCTAAGCCATTTGCTGTCTCTGAAGCTGTTTCTTGAGCTGCTTCAGCCGCTTTATTCGTAGACATATTGGTTCCCCGTATCTGATAAATTCATTACGCGAGTATTCTATTAACTGCTTCACAGAGTAACAAGCGTATTATTAAAATCAAGGACTTACTTTTACAAATTTTAACGACAATTTATTGCTAATCTGTTAATTTGTTATTGATATTGACTGTATTTCATCCAACCAGGTTCAAACAAGGAGTCACCATGAAACTGCTGAAGCTTCTCACTATCGCCACTATTTCCACTATAATCGGAACTGGCTGTGCCAGCATCAAGCCGGCCGAAATTGATACCAAACTATCTCAATGGCAAGGCAGCAACATTGATACCGTGATTCAAACCTGGGGCGTACCTACCGCCGATCGTGAGATCAACGGCAAGAAATATGCCGAATGGAATACCCGCGAAATAAAAAATCGTCCATCTTTCAATATTGGCGTAGGTGGCTTCGGTGGTAATTTCTTTGGCAGTATTGGTACTACCTTGTTTGGCGGAAAGAAGGATCTATATTGCACAGTCCAAATTGGCTATAACGATGAAGGCACAGTCACCCAGAGTAACTGGAGTGGTGATCCTGATGCCTGTGACTCGGCTATTCCTGAAAGAGTGGACTCTTAAATTTCATTCTACACAGGCTCTAGGTGAGTAATAATCAGCTGTAGCTCTTTTTGGTAATAATCATTAATATCCGGTCGAAACACAGCTCGTATATTCGATACTGGCTGTGACCACTGAACAGGATCGACTCTGAAAGCAATTGCTGAAATAGGTTTCGGGCACCCTTCTTTTTCTAGAGTGAGTTTTAAATGGTTCTCCCCAACGATTCGTTGATTTAACACTTTAAACACATCATCGAAAGCTGGCTCAGCAAAGCCTTGTCCAAAGGGCCCTGCTGACGATAGAAGCTCAGCGCTTGCTAATTGATACTCTTGTGGCATCAAGGCTCCATCCGTTTCTACCACATCCTCCATAATACTATCGCCTAAAATCTGCTGTACAGCATCGTCAAAAGCACGCTTAAAGTCTTCAAACTTATCTTTGCGCAATGAAAGGCCTGCGGCCATGGCGTGACCGCCAAACTTATCAATAAGTCCGGGTTGCTTCGCATCTACCAGCGCCAAAGCATCCCTAATGTGAACTTCTTTTACCGAACGCCCTGAACCTTTAATGTACGCTTCATCAGCATTAGCAAACACAATACAGGGGCGATAGGTTCTTTCTTTTAAACGTGAAGCCACTAACCCGACTACCCCTTGATGCCAGTGAGGTTCATACAAACACAAAGAGACTGATTGCTCTTGGTTATCAAATGACATCGATTCAATTTGGGCCAAAGCCTCATCCTGCATTTCTTGCTCAACCTGTTGTCTGTCCGTATTCAAACTATGCAAAATCTGTGCATACTCTATCGACTTTTCCTTCGACTCGCTTAGCAAGCATTCGATCCCTAATCCCATATCATCAAGACGTCCAGCAGCATTAAGTCTTGGGCCAACCGCAAAACCCAGATCGGTCGATTTAATTTTTGACGGATCTCGCTTAGCCACTTTAAGTAACTCTAAAATTCCTGGGCGGCACTTCATTGCACGAATAAGCTTTAATCCATGTTCAACCAAAATTCGGTTATTTTTGTCTAAAGGGACAACGTCTGCAACGGTACCTAAGGCGACTAAATCTAAGTAATGAGCTAGATTGGGCTCTGTAACACCAGAAGAGTCAAACCATTGTTTTTCCCGCAGTAAAGCACGAAACGCCAGTAACACATAAAACACCACACCAACACCCGCTAAGTTTTTGCTGGGAAATTCATCGCCGGGCTGGTTGGGGTTAACAATAGCATCGGCCTGTGGCAGTTCATCACCCGCTAAATGGTGATCCGTTACCAACACTTTTATTCCAGCCTCTTTGGCCGCTTCGACTCCCGCTATACTGGAGATACCGTTATCGACTGTGATAATCAAATCTGGCGACATCTCTTTTGCCACCTCGACCAACTCGGGCGACAAACCATAACCATAATCAAAACGGTTAGGAACCAAGTAATCCACCGTCATGCCTAGGCGAGACAAGACCAGCTTGGCTAAAGCACTGCTGGTGGCTCCATCTGCATCAAAATCACCAACGATTAAAACTTTTTCCTTACCAACTAAGCTTTGCCACAGCAACTCGGTCGCTGAATCAATGCCGGTAAGGCTATGAAAAGACTCAAGCTTTGATAATTGATAATCGAGTTCCTCAGCACTTGAAATACCGCGATTGGAGTAGATTCTATTGAGTAAACTAGAATCGGTAAGTGCGTGTTCAGTATTAGAAGCTCTACGACGGATGTTTAATGGCATAAACTCAGGATCTGTTACATTTCTGGTTGCCCAACGTTATACTGTAAATAACACTTTGGTGCAAAATAAACCCCAAACCACTTCTGGACATTATGGATATTTCTTTAGACACAAACGCTGGTGATTTTCAGATTCGCTCTTACAGGGATCGAGCTATCTTGATTAATGCTCGTGAATACAGAGAGCCTTTGACGCTATCACTCAACAAACTCGATCAGCACTCGTTACCTGAGACGGTGGAAGCCATAACCGTTAGTGCGCTAAAAGAACTTAAGATACAAGACTATGAAGCGGTATTGCTAGGAACAGGTCCTGAGCTCATTCAGCCGTCGTGGGAAATTATCGAAGCGGCGCAGATGATGGGAGCGCCTTTAGAGGTCATGTCGACAGGAGCTGCATGCCGTACCTTCACCATTTTATCCAGTGAAGGTCGACAAGTTCTAGCTATCTTGTATCCCTAACGTAACGTAAAGCTACACGCGAATAAGCTAGGTGTTGTGAGAGCAGAATTACTTATTGGCAACGGTTGACGGATTACCCAATTCATTTAAGCGACGATTCAAAACTTGCGCTGGCAGATAGCCACCAATCAAGTCGCCATTCTCTAAAATGATTCCAGGTGTACCGTTGAGACCAAACTTTCTCACTAGAGCCATATGCTCTTTAAAAGGCGTCTTGCAGTTGCCATTACGGTACTTGTTACGGATTTTTGCATCAGTCATTGCCGTTTGCTGATCACTAGCACACCAAATTCCACGTAACTTATCCGCAGACTTAGAGTCTAGACCCGCTCGAGGAAATGCTAAATAACGTAGCGTGATACCTAAGTCGAGGTAATCTTGGCGCTCTCTATGGAGCTTTTGGCAAAAGCCGCAGTCCACATCGGTAAAGATGGTAATAACGTGCTGCTCATTAGGCGCTTTATAGACCACCATACTACTTTCGTCTAACTTATTGATCTCTGCCATACGCATCGGCGATTCTTTCTTTTGAATTTCCGCCATGCGCTCGGACGACAAGTTGCGAACTTTGGGCGTTGAGATATCAAGCATCTGACCTTTTAATAGGTACTTACCATTATTAGCAATGTAATAAAGGTCACCCTGAAGGACAAATGAGTATAGGCCATCAATTTCAGAGGGCGCGATATGTTGAATACTGGCCGATGGGAATTTAGCCTGCAATAACTGTTTAATCTGAGCTTTGTTAAGAGTGTCGACCTGCTTAAGGCTTTTAACATTCGGCATTGCTTTAGTAGCTTCTTTAGTCGCAGCTTGGGAGCCAGCAGCTAATAACAATGAACCTAACAGTCCGATAAATAGCAATTTGCTAAGATTTTGCATAAGTCTGGAGTTTCTTCTTTGAAGGATTAATAACCATAGCATGCGATTGTAGCTTATCCTAATCAACCGCTTCTATCCCGTATAGCATGTATTTTAGCCATGCCAATCAGTCAAAAGTAAGCCGATTTACAAAGATTTACATGCTTTTGTAATGTTCAACCTCGTGGGTGATGCTCCGAGTGTAACTGCTTTAAACGTTCTCGAGCAACATAAGTATAGATTTGTGTAGTCGATAAGTCGCTGTGCCCAAGCAACATTTGCAAAGTCCTCAAGTCGGCTCCATGATTCAATAAATGTGTCGCAAAAGCATGGCGTAAAGTATGTGGCGACAAATGCGTTCGTATTCCAGCGGTTTTCGCATAGTGCTTAATTCGGTACCAGAACGTTTGTCGAGTCATTTTTGAACCTCGGGTACTGAGAAATAGCCAATCATTGGTGTCCTCGGTGGCAAGCTCAGGCCGACCATGCTTCAAATAAAGTTGTATCGAAGACAAAGCCTCTTCACCGATTGGCACTAGCCTTTCTTTGTCTCCTTTACCGATAACTCGCATCACCCCTTGAACAAAACCGATTTGGTTGACCTCAACGCTAATCAACTCAGTAATACGCAACCCACTGCTGTATAACAACTCAAGCATAGCCTTATCACGAAGCCCAAGTGGCGTCTCAACGTCAGGCTGCTCTATCAGTATTTCGACATCCTTCTCACTCAGCGACTTAGGGACAGGAGGTTGTATTTTGGGATTTTCAATCTGCTGAGTTGGATCGACTTTTAAACGGTGCTGCTGACACAAGTAACCATAAAATTTACGGAGAGACGATAATAATCGTGCTGTTGAACGGCCGCTGTACTGTTGCTGGAAGCGGTAAGCTAAATAAGCTTGAATATGAGTTTGCTCAACACTGAATAAACCTGAGTTTTGCTCCTTTAACCATCCAGCGAATATTTTAAGATCAGTTCGATAGCTGGATAACGTTGCGTCAGACAACCCCTGCTCCATCCACACGTGATCGCAGAACAGTTCAATTTCTCTGATGTCCTGTTCAGAAGCCTTGCTTTTTTTTCGTCGTTTATCAGCCAATAATATATACCCGCAATCAAGTTATTTACAGATTACCTGAAGCGTGAATGTTGCGAAAGCAGAATCACTGTCGTACCTCACTTTGATTATACTGACTCCTTTATTTTAGCCACAAAAAAAGTCTAGCCACAAAAAAAAGCAGCCCGAAGGCTGCTTTTTAGTTCTGCAATAAAAAACTTACTTTTTAACGTCAAGTCTTTCTTTAATACGTGCAGATTTACCACTACGCTCACGCAAGTAGTAGATTTTAGCTTTACGAACGTCACCACGACGCTTGATTTCAATGCTTTCTACTAATGGGCTGTAGGTTTGGAATGTACGCTCAACGCCAACACCTGAAGAAATTTTACGAACAGTAAAAGCAGAGTTTAAACCGCGGTTACGCTTAGCGATAACAACGCCTTCAAAAGCCTGTAGACGCTCACGGTCGCCTTCTTTTACTTTAACTTGCACAATTACTGTGTCACCAGCACCAAAAGTTGGCACTTCTTTATTCATTTGTTCAGCTTCTAGCTGTTGGATGATGTTACTCATGGCTGTTGCTCCTCATTTGAGCGTTTGCTCTGTCAAAATTAATCGTTGCGAAAAGCTAGTTATCACTATGCTCTTCAATAAATTCTTGCAAAAGTTGCTGTTGCTCGTCGTTAAGTTTAACTTGCTCCAACAAATCTTTGCGTCTTAGCCAGGTTCTCCCCAGAGATTGCTTCAGCCTCCAGCGACGAATTTTCTCGTGGTCGCCAGTTAGCAATATGGGCGGGACCTGCTGACCTTCGTAAACTTCAGGTCTTGTATAATGTGGGTGGTCTAATAAACCCTCCACGAATGAATCTTGCTCCGCGGAATCTTGATGTCCAAGAACTCCCGGCAAAGTTCGAATCACTGAGTCCATCACAGCCATAGCTGCGACTTCCCCACCGCTAAGAACGAAATCTCCTAGGGAAATTTCTAAATCGATTTCCGAGTCTATAACGCGTTCATCGATGCCTTCATAACGGCCCGCGACAAGAAGCAAATGTTGCTTCTGCGCTAAACTTTTAACCAGTTGATGGTCTAGCTTTTTCCCTTGCGGTGATAAGTACACCTTAAAAACAGGTTCGTTTTCGCTTATAGCCATAGTGCTTTCAGCGTAACGAATGGCTTCCGTGAGTGGTGCAGTCATCATTAACATGCCTGGGCCACCACCATACGGCCTATCATCAACAGTTCTGTGCTTATCCTGAGTAAAGTCACGCGGATTCGTTACCGCCACATTGACTTTCCCCTGTTTTATCGCACGCCCTACGACACCTTGCTCGCAAATTGCTTCGAACATTTGCGGAAAAAGGCTGATGACTTGAATATTCATCAATGCCTTTGCATCAGTGTTAATAGTCGGACTCCCAATCCACGAGCATTTTACCCGCTTTGAGATCAACGCTGATAACGCTATAATCCAGTACATAAGGAATCAGTAGTTCTTCACCTTTCGGTTGCTTCACTACCAACACATCATTTGCACCGGTTTCCATCAACTTTTTCACTTGCCCTAACTGCTCTCCGGCTTGATTTACGACGGTTAATCCAATCAGATCCCGCCAGTAAAACTCACCATCATCCAGCTCAGGCAGTTGCGATTTTGCAATCGCAATGTCTACACCGTGGTAACTTTCGGCTTGGTTTCGATCATCACAGCCTTGCAGCTGAACCACCAAAGTTTTGCCTTGCTCACGACCATTTAAGATAGCAGTTTCCTGCCACTGACCATTAAGCTTTATATACCACGGCTTATAATTAAGAATATTCTCTTTAGGCGACGTAAAAGAGTACACTTTTACCCAGCCTTTAATGCCATAAGCTCCATTTAATTTACCGACGATAAGCGGTTCAAAAGCTTCAGACATCAATCGTATTCTTAATTAATCGCTTACTCAGCTTTAGCTGCAGCTTCTTTAATCAATGCTGCTGCGCGTGGCGTTGCTTTTGCGCCTTCACCGATCCAGTGCTGGATACGGTCGTTGTCCACACGTAAACGCTCTTCGTTGCCACGAGCAACTGGGTTAAAGAAACCTACGCGCTCAATGAAACGACCATCGCGACGTGCGCGAATATCAGCAATTACCAAGTGGTAAAAAGGACGCTTTTTAGAACCACCACGTGCTAAACGGATGCTAACCATACGTTTGAATCCTCTAATATTAAATACAAAGTACCCCGAAGCCCCCTGCTTTAAGGCGCTTTCGAGGTTTACAAATTTTTAAGAGCGCGAATTTTACATGAAATCACGCCCATTTGGAAACCGTTTTTGCCAATATATCCAATTATTTCGGGCTTTTCGCCTGAATTTCCGTTTTTTAACGAGTCAAGGGTATCAAATAGCAAAACGAGCCTAATTATAGCAAACTCTATAGCTCTAATTATAGAGACAACGCCTAGCAGCCATACTATAAACACAAAAAAAGCGACTAAGGCGTGGCCTTAACCGCTTATAAAATCAATAAGTTAGATTTTATTGCTGGTTTGGAGAGCAGCTCTTGGCTTTTTCAGGATCGATACCATGCTTTTCAGAAATACCGTTCGCACAGTTTTCCATTTCAGTATTTAAAGCATCACGTTCTTCTTCGCTCATACCTTGTGCAGCCATCAGCTGACTGAAATTTGGGGCCATGCATTTGTTAAGTATGCCATCCATCATCTCGTTACATTCAGCTTGAGTTACTTCCATGCACGATAGCATTTCTTTATCTTCGCATGCCTTTGCCATTTGCTGCTTCATCATCTGCATCATCATAGCTTCCATACCAGCAGCCTGTTGTGCTTGTGCACTTTCAGTGCCCTTGTCTTCAGCTTGTGCCGTAACCGACATAGCCAGTAGAGCAGTACCAGCAAATAGTCCAAGTAATTTCATAGAATTCTCCAATATTGAAAGTTTAGTCGCCAGATTCTAACTAAATTAACTTCAAGTACAACCTATTTCCGGCCAAAAGGAGGCATGCCTCCCATTCCACCACCGCCAGGAGGTGTCATTCCTTGCATGCTGCGCATCATTTTCATCATGCCTCCCTTGCCTTTCATCTTTTTCATCATTTTCTGCATCTGGTTAAATTGCTTCAACATGCGGTTAACGTCTTGAATTTGTGTCCCAGAGCCGTTGGCTATACGCTTCTTGCGTGAACCTTTAATCAGTTCGGGGCGAGCTCGTTCTTTCGGCGTCATCGAGTTAATCATAGCCACCATACGCCCGGTCGATTTGTCATTCATGACCTTTTGCTTCGCCGCTTCAGGAATTTGTCCCATGCCAGGCAGTTTATCCATTAAGCCAGCCATGCCGCCCATATTGCTCATCTGTAATAACTGTTCACGAAAGTCTTGCAGGTCAAAACCTTTGCCTTTCATGATTTTCTTAGCAACTTTCTCAGCTTTAGTTTTATCGACTTTACGCTCGACCTCTTCAATCAAGCTTAAAACGTCGCCCATGCCAAGAATACGAGACGCGACGCGCTCAGGGTGGAATGGCTCTAACTGATCCAGCTTTTCGCCCATACCGATAAACTTAATCGGCTTACCGGTAATTTGGCGGATCGACAGAGCCGCACCACCTCGAGCATCACCATCGGCTTTGGTTAAGATAACACCGGTTAAATCCAAAGCATCATTAAATGCTTTAGCCGTATTCGCAGCATCTTGACCTGTCATCGAGTCGACTACAAACAAAGTTTCTGTTGGCTCAACCGTTTGCTGTAATTCGCTGATTTCGCTCATCATCGCTTCATCAACCGCTAGTCGACCTGCCGTATCGATGATGATGACATCCATAAACTGCTTACGTGCTTCTTCGATTGCATTTTTTGCAATATCGACTGGCTTTTGCTCAGTGCTACTCGGGAAGAAGGTCGCCCCCACTTCTCCGGCGACTGTTTCCAACTGTTTAATCGCTGCAGGACGATAGACATCGGCGCTGGCGACCATCACCGACTTCTTCTCACGATTAATTAATAAGTGAGACAATTTACCAGCACTGGTAGTTTTACCCGCACCTTGTAAACCTGCTAATAGAATGACCACTGGTGGTTTAGCGTTCAGGTCGAGTGCATCATTTTCAGCACCCATAGCCTTAACGAGCTCATCATTGACCACTTTAATGAAGGCTTGGCCTGGATCGAGCGCCTTACCAACTTCAGTGCCGACGGCACGCGTTTTAACGGCAGCAATAAAATCTTTAACAACCGGTAACGCTACGTCAGCCTCTAATAAGGCCATACGGACTTCGCGCAGGGTTTCTTTAACGTTATCTTCGGTAATCTTGCCCTTACCAGTCAGGTTTTTCAGGGCTCCAGAAAGGCGATCACTTAAATTATCAAACATTCGCTATAACTCACTCATAAGTTTTAAGTCAGTGGTCTTTATTGTATTTAGCCTCTATCGAGGCCTTAGAACCCACTTGAAATTTGACGATATTTAAAATTATGAGGCATTATAACGAATAAACAAGAGGCATGTGCCACTATTTATCGTTAGAACCGCTTGTTAACGCGCTGTTTTCCTCTAAAATAGCCCTTAGAATCGACTGATAATTATTTACAATAACGTGACTCTCATTTTTCAAGTTATAACTGGACTCGCCTATCTTGGTCTCGCACTTTTTTTAATGCGTCGCATCAAGCATCCTGAGCAACAGGTTCCTGACTGGGGAAAATGGTTACCATTGATTCCTGCCGCCCTACACTTATTCACGGTTTACCTACTGATTGACAATAGCAGCGAGTCGGGACAGAACTTGTCTTTGCTTAACCTTGTATCCTTGATTACTTTAATCTTAGTGTTACTGGTGGCGATCTATCGCTTTAGCAAACAAACGCCTCACTTAATGCTATATACCGCCGTGATTGCTGGAATAATCAACTGGTTATCCATCATTCCTGAAGAGCCTAATATCGTTAACTTCAGTAATAATGGATTGGGCGTGTTGCATGTATGGCTATCGATTATCGGTTTTAGTTTATTATTAGCGGCAACATTACAAAGTATTCTGGTGTTAGTTTTGCACAGTAAACTTCGCCATAAACCTTCAAGTATTCATCCTTTACTTCCTCCATTGCTAGAGATGGAAGGCTTCTTATCCACTCTAGTGCTATCCGGCATCATTAGTCTTGGTATCGCGTTCGGCTTGGGCTTTGGCCTTCCTGAGTCCGTGATTAAAGCCCAACCGCTCCATAAAATCATTTTATCGCTACTGGCTTGGTTCAGCTTCTGTACATTTTACTTGGGGTATAAGAGCTCAAAGCTAAGCGGTATACGTTTTGCCCGACTTTGCATCATTGCTTTTGTTATTTTAAGTGTAGGGTTCATTGGTACCAAGCTGGTTATCCAGTACATTTTATAAGAACAATACGGAGTTAATTCTTGGAATCATTGTCAACTGGGACCTTATTCTTAATACTGGGTTTACTGATTCTTTTGTCAGCGTTTTTCTCCAGTTCAGAAACCGGCATGATGTCGCTCAATCGTTATCGCTTAAAACACCGAGCTCGGAGTGGTGATAAAAGTGCTAAGCGAGTCTATGAGATGTTAAAAAGGCCGGATAAGTTACTAGGGCTCATTCTGCTCGGCAATAATATTGTCAATATTCTTGCCTCAGCCATTGCTACCGTTATTGCAATTCGCTTTTGGGGCGAAGGTGGCATTTTTGCAGCAACATTAATGCTCACTGTGGTGATACTCATATTTGCTGAAGTCACTCCTAAGACACTGGCTGCGCTGAATCCAGAAAAGATTTCATTCTTCGCTGCGCCAACATTGAAGTTGTTATCAACCCTATTCCACCCTGCCATTAAATTAATCAGTATTTTAGCCAATGGTTTACTGAGGTTGTTTGGCGTGAACTCAAACTCTAGCCAAGATGACCACTTAAGCCAAGAAGAACTCCGTACTGTGGTCAATGAAGCGGGAACCATGATACCGCGCCGTCACCAGAAGATGTTGCTCAGCATTCTGGACTTAGAAACGGTTACCGTGGATGACATCATGGTGCCTCGAAACGAAATCATAGGCATCGATTTGAATGATGATATGGATTATATCCTCGAGCAAATCCGTAACAGTATCCATACCCGGCTACTGGTCTTTCGAAGTGAAATCGATAATGTTGAAGGTTTTCTACATGCGAGGAATTTTGGACGAGTATTGGAAATGGAGTCCAACTCATCAGAAGGTATCTTGGACCATTTAGACCCAATTTACTACGTACCAGAAGGCACGCCGTTACATACTCAACTGATGAAGTTTCAACGTAAGCGTGACCGTATCGGTTTAGTTGTTGACGAGTATGGCGACATTGAAGGTTTAGTCACACTGGACGATATTCTTGAAGAAATCGTGGGTGACTTCACGACTGAGATGTCGAGTATTAATAGAGATATTCAAAAAGATGGCGAAGATGCTTACTTAATTGATGCCACGGTGACCATTCGCGATCTCAATAAAACCCTTGAGTGGGAGTTGCCGACGGAAGGGCCTAAGACACTCAATGGTTTAATCACTGAATACCTCGAAACGATCCCGCAGTCTGGAACCTGTTTGCGGCTTTATGGTTACCCCATAGAAATTCTACAAATTAAAGATAATATCGTTAAAAGCGTACGCGCTATGCCAAAACTCTATGCGCCGCCTAGCGATGAACAAAACTAGGACCAATAATGACCCAACACAAAGAAAACCTTTTCTTTACACTGTATAAGAAAACTGTCCTTGACCACCCTTTGGTCAGTCTCATTATTGTTATATTGCTTACTGTATTAGCTGCCAGCCAGCTGCATAAATTCAGGCTAGACGCCTCAGGCGAATCGCTAGTCTTAGAGAGCGACAAATCCCTAGATTATTACCGCCAAGTCAATAAACAGTATGGCTCAGATGACTTTCTCATTATCACCTGGCAACCCCACCAGGGGTTAATGAGCGATGAGTCAATTAACGGCTTAAAGTCATTAACTCAAGACCTTAAAAAAATAGATACCGTTTCAACTATCAACAGTATTTTAAATGTGCCGTTAATTGAAGGATTAACCTTAGACACCGATGCTCTTGGTGAAGAAATACCAACCTTACAAAGTCCGGGCACCGATCGAGAAGAAGCATTAAACGAATTTACTTCAAGTCCCATCTATCAAAACTTGCTGGTTGGCGAGGATGGGGAAACCAGTGCGGTTCAAATCAACTTTGAACGGGACGAAAAATACTTTTCTCTACTCGAGGCTCGTGACGAGCTTCGCGCTAAGGCAACTAACACGGAACTGTCTAACGAAGAGATTAAGCAGCTAGAGCGGTTAGAAAATCAATTTGATACTCATAGCAAGAAAGTCTCAGAACGCACGAGCGCTATTATTGCTGAAGTTCGAACCATCATGGAAGATTACCGTGATATAGCCGATATGCACTTAGGTGGTATATCGATGATCACTAACGACATGCTAACGTTTATCCAACACGACATTACGGTTTTTGGTATCGGCATTCTACTCTTTATCATGCTGGCTTTGTTTGTGTTCTTTGGCAAAGTTCGCTGGGTTGTACTGCCACTATTCTCTTGTGTGGTGACTGTCATCATGTTGGCAGGTCTTCTCAGTTTTTTAGACTGGCGCATCACTGTAATCTCTTCAAACTTCCCGTCTATTCTGCTGATTGTGATTCTGGCTCTAAATGTGCACCTTGCGGTGTACTATCGTGATTTCATCTCAGCTAACCCAGAGTCATCGCAAGAGCTTCGAGTTTCGTCGACGCTAAAAACCATGTTCTGGCCTTGTTTTTATACAGCCTTAACCACCATTGTCGCCTTTATCTCTTTACTTATTAGCGGCATACGCCCTGTGATTGATTTTGGCTGGATCATGACTATAGGTATTGTATTGGGCTTTATCATTACCTTTGTCATATTCCCAAGCTTTATCCAATTACTTAAGCAAGATACCCACACCAGTGGCACCAGCATTACTTACAAGATTACCAACTGGATCTATGGTTTTACCGTCAATTACCGAGTTGTCATTTTCTTTTTAACGGCTGGCATTATTGCTTTCAGTGCTTACGGTATTACTCAACTAAAAGTCGAAAACCGTTTTATCGACTACTTCAAGCCAAGCACTGAAATCTATCAAGGCATGACGGTTATCGATCAGAAACTCGGCGGCACAACACCTCTTGATATTGTGATTGATAAGGGTGAAGAGCAGTCTCTAGTAGCGGATGATGAATTTGAAGATGAATTCGGCGATGAATTTGATGCAGGCATTTATGATGCTGGCTACTGGTTTACAGGCGCGAAGTTAAAACAAGTCGAGCGCATTCACGACTTCATCGATAACCTAGAAGTTACAGGTAAGGTTCAATCCATTGCCACCTACTCAAAAGTCTTAGAGAAGATGAATAATGGTGAATACCCTGATGAACTGACACTAAGCTTAGTGCACCAAAAGACGCCTGAAGAAGTTCGCTCAGTGTTGATGACGCCTTATCTATCGGAAGATGGTGATCAAACACGAATCAACATTCGTGTTCAAGAAACGAATCACGACTTAAAGCGTGCAGAATTGATTAACACCATCAACGACTACATCGTAAACGAAGAAGGTATCGCACAAGACAAAGTGCACTTCACTGGAATGTTAGTGCTTTATAACAATATGTTAGAAAGCCTTTTTGATTCTCAAATCAAAACTATCGGGGCAGTATACCTCGCCATTTTGCTGATGTTCCTAGTCCTATTCCGCTCACTAATGCTAGCGATTTTAGCGACCATTCCTAACGCCCTTTCCGCCGCGCTGGTCTTAGGGATTATGGGCTGGATGGGCGTTCCTATGGATATGATGACCATAACAATCGCTGCTATTGTTATTGGTATTGCGGTCGATAACTCGATTCACTATGTTCATCGCTTTAAAGCTGAGTTCCAGAAAGATTACAACTACCTAGATACCATGAAGCGTTGTCATGGCAGTATTGGTAAAGCCATTTATTATACTGGGGTCACTGTTATTTTTGGCTTCGCTATTTTAGCCTTGTCCGAATTCATACCGTCTATTTACTTTGGATTACTCACAGGGCTGGCAATGGCTGTAGCACTCTTTTTAAACCTCACTCTGCTTCCATTGATGCTCATAACCATGAAACCTCTTAAAGCTCCAAGAACTTAGTTCATAATTTACCCATAAAAAAAGCCGCGAATATCGCGGCTTTTTTATTACATTTAGAACTAACCCTTACGACGTAGCATAACACCCGATGCTAATAGCAAAAGTAATAGTAGATTTGTGCTACCACCACCGCCACTACTTGCTGACGACTTTTCTGCAACCGTAATAGATTTACTCACAGTTATTTCAGCTCCTGTGCCGTCAGTTATCGTTAACTCAACATCATAACGTCCAGCTGAAGCAAAGGTATGGTTAGGGTTAGTGCCCGTAGCGCTGGAACCGTCACCAAAGTCCCATGAGTAAATATAACTGCCATCACCACCATTAACGCTGGAGCTGAAGTTAACGCTTAACCCATCTATAGAGGTGTTGATAGCCGCACTCATCGCAACTACCGCTTGGACTGTTTTAGTCACTTCAACTTGTTGTTTATCGCTACTGGTAACAAGCAAGGTAACAGTGTATTCACTCGTTAAAGCATAAGTATGCTCACCAGTATCGCCACTAGCGGTAGTTCCATCACCAAAATCCCAAGAGTAAGTATAGCTAGGAGAACCACCGACAACATTGGTTGATACCGATAGTACCGCACCATCAACAGAGGTGACAATTTCAGCTGAAAGCTCATCAGCGATACTGACAGACTTTGATTCGCTATCTACCACAGCTTCACCATCCGTCACAGTTAACGTTACTGTGTAGACACCGCTTTGAGCATAGGTATGTGTAGGAGCTTCATCGGTTGAAATAACAGAGCCATCACCGAAATCCCACGCATAAGTGTAATTATTGTCACCACCGCTGGTATTGTTGGTAAAGGTTACTTGTTGATAATCGATATCAAAATCAAAATTAGCTTTCAACTCAGTTCCAGCTTTAGAGATTTTTACTGTAGCAGTGCTATTGTCAGTAGCCTGAGCAGTTACTTCAATTGATAACCCATGAGTAGGCAACACAAGTCCTGATTCAGGTTGCTCAGGTAATGAGTAATCTAAACTGTCATCAAACTTAGCTGTTGGTGATAAGTGTGAATCACCACTATAGTTCTTCTGAGTATATAAGCCGAAAGCTGCATCAATAACCTGTAACGTTGAGCTTGCTATTGTGCCATTACGCTTGACAGGATTTTGATCGGCATCTACAACCCCTAAGAAACCATGACCAGGATGCTCTTCAACTTTATTGTCAGAGTAAGACTCATCTGCAAACCAGACTACAACGCCAGGTGTGTACACAGTCTTCTTTAAACCTTCGTCTTGTCCTGCCTCACTGCGTAATTGAACCCAGTAATGTTGAGCTTTACCATCAGTTTTGTCGCTGACTCTCAAGAAACCTGCTAAGTTGAGACTGCCCTCAGTTTCGGCACCATCATTAAAGAAATCAGAACCATTGTTTAAGGCAATATCATCAATGACCAAGCCATAACCACCAACAGCAGGGTCTGTAACATAACGTACTTCGATAGATACTGACTGACCTGCGTATGCTGACATATCAAACGTTAAATCAACCCAGCCCAATGAACCTTCAGCACCCGAAATGTTTTTTGACTTGCCAGTAATGAAGTTAGTCACACTGTTATGGTACTGATTGTTTACCTTAGTGTGGTTTCCTGCAATAGGCGTGCCATTCACAAGAACTTGCGCGTAATCGTAATCGACTTCAATATCCCAGCGAGCCTTCATGCCTAAAGTGCTGTTACCTGAAGCTGGAATGTTTGCATCAAAAGATAGCTTGTTGTTTAGATAATGCCCTTCATCAGAGTAGTATTGGTATGAACCTGAATAGGGTGCAGCAAAGTCTACCTGTGGCTTCGGCATATCAATTCTGATTTGATTTAAGCCGTTGTGGTTCACCGCTTCTACTAAATCGAATGACTGAGCACCACTAGCCATAGTAGTGAAATCAATGGTTTGCTCATCAATCCAGTTACCACCAAATAAAGACTGGAAGTAGGCACGAGCATAAGGACTAAAGCCTGTCGGTTGAGTCCCAGCAACATCTCCAGCCCAGCTTCCGCCAGCCATCACTGACCAGTAAGCAACTGGGGAGCCTATTGCAGAACCCGCAATATCATATTCATCGGGCACACCTAAATCATGGCCGAACTCATGCACTACAACCCCTGTAGCGGCATCAATCGGTTGAATCGTGTAGCCAAATAGTTTCTTTCCAGTGCCAGGAACTGTATAGCCATTTGTATTAGTGTCTACAAAGAAACGGTGTGACCAAATCGCATCATCACCTAAATTGCCACCACCAGCTTCTTCCCCGATACTAGAATGGTAAACCATCACATGGTCAATAATACCGTCTGCTTCATCTACGTTGCCATCACCGTCTAAATCATAAGGATCTTCGATATCATAGTCCGCTAGATTGATGCTATTGGCAGCAACGGCTTTAGTGACCGCCTCTTTAATCAAGGCAGGTACATTTTTATCGTTATCATTGTTGTCCGCATCATTTTCACCATAATGCTTAGCATTATTATCAGCAGTAACCCAACCAAAAGTTTGGCCTGTAAAGCTGAAAGTCCCACCTGACTCATTTTGATAATACTGATACCCTGACGTGAAGTTTTGCCCGCTTGGCCCCGTAAATCCTGTCGTCGAGAACATTAAGTCCTGATAATGAGAAACAGGATATGTGCTGTAATACATATCAGTGTCAGAAGCAGTTAACCCATGAGCATCATGCTTTAGATCTGGAAAATCGATCAGTACTGCTAATACTTTAACGGTTTTATTATTGTCATTCTTTTGAGCGGCCAGCTTATTATTCTTATAGTTTGTATGTTGCTTTTGTAAACGTGCCAACTCAATCTTAGGCAAAGCAACCTTATTGCTACTGTACAATCCTTCTAAATAATTCTCCAAAGCAGCCTTGCGCTCTAGCTCCGAGGCGTCTTGACCAAGCTCACCACGCTTTTCAAGCCAGTACAAAATACGCTCTTCATTAACCAGTGCAGGATCTTTAGGTGTTATTTCCACTTGATTCTCAACAACAGCCGCACTGACGCTGGGGAGGAGCGCAGCGGCAAGCAAGCCAGATAAAAGCTTTATTTTCATCATTTCTTTCCTTTTACACATTTAATATAAGCAGAGTTCTTTTTATTAATATAGTCCCGAATAACCTGCTCTTTCTCAGGTCGGGTCATATCTTCAGTAATTAATCCTTTTTCCTTTAACACTGGCTCCAGCTTCCAAATATTCTGCGGAGGTGGAGGCGCGCTACATACAGGTTGAATCTTCTTGTCTTCTAATGACGGTGGGGGCGCCATCTGACTTTGTTGATTAGCACATGACATTACCGTCATAAAACTAATCATCAGCAATAACTTTCTATTCATTTATTAAAATTTTTTTCTACACGGTAGAGTATTGCAATCGAAGTAAGTCATATCTGCAAGCAATTAATGCTCCAGAAACATTTAGTAACATTTTGCTAAATTGTACAGAATTAGTACAAATAATGGTTTTTTTATGAGAATAATTCCCAAACAAGAGGCTACAGCTCAATATATGACGTAACTCATTGAATAAATTATAAAAAAAAGGAGAAGCATAAAAAGCTTCTCCTATTTACCATTAGGCTGTGTTATTTATCAATAATTAACGACTCATTAACGCCATTTGGTTCTGATCACGAAGTTCTAGCTGCTCTATATGATACGGTGCTGATACCCCTGACTGTTTCAACAACTTGGGATCGAACTTCATTTGGATAGCACCCTCTCCCGCAGCTAAGTTAGCAGCGCTATGAGTCATCATAACCGGAACTAAATTTCCGCTAGTGTCAGTGCCATAAAGAACGGCTCTGACTTCATAACGACCATCAACTTTAGCGTTGACTGGAATTGTCGCTACAGGCTTTTGTTTTTGCCCCGAGATGACTGGCTGTGCTGAAACTTTTGCAGTTTGATGAGCAAAAGCAAAAGGCAGTTGGCCGTTACGCTGAACTAGCTGTTCGCCCACTTTTACTTGAGCCTCTGTATGTAACTCCCACAGAGCTCCAGGTATTGAATGTGCAGACATATTCAATGGTTTGTTCAACGAGTACCCGTCTTTATCCTTTGTGAAATCAACCGCAAAAGTTTTACCTGTCGGAGAAACCAGCTGTCCTTTGATAGCAACGATACTCTCAACTTTACCTTGGTTGTAAACACGAGCATCTACTTTTAGAACCTCGTCATTAAGGTAATTACTTTTGTTTGCTGTTAAGTGCATTTCAGTATCACTGTTTTTCTCAAACACATTGATACGATACTTAGCGTGGCTTGAAACGCCCTTTTCTGCCTTTAACGAGAAGCTTCCCGCACCAAGACTATCATCAAACTTAAAGCCTGTAGTACCTTGCTGAAACCCCATACCATTCTTTTGCATGGCGTTACTGCTGACCAGCGTATCAAAGGCTTTACCTTGATGGTACAGCTGCCCTTTTGGGCTTTTAACCGTTAACTGTTGAGGCTCAAGAGCACTTTTTCCGTCGAAAGCAGAAATTCGAACCAACGCACCTTTAGCTGATGTCGTCAGCTGTACGCCAGACTTCAACTGTGCACCAGTAACGTCTTTCATGTACTGACGGCTTTGAATGTGCGACTGCTTCTGTGAAAAGTCTATCTCTTCAATGTTATTAACAGGAAAGCTATAGCTAACACTTTTTAACTCACGCTGGCTGCCTGGTTGCGCCGGCGTTGTATTTACAGGTACTCCTGTATATGAATTATCACGCTGTGACTTTGAGCTGGCATTATCTGCCCCTGCAACACCGCTCAAAGAAATGATCATAGAGGTTAATAATAAAGTCTTCATATCAGCTCCTTATATACGGTCGCGAAGGAATTTATCGAGACCAAAGCATTTGCGTCTACTTTGTGCGTGACTCAACGGCTCATCACCATACGTTTTACTGGTGTCATAAAACCATACAGACCCAGCGGCATTTTGAGAGCTGCAATTTAAGAACCCATCAGAACAACTATCCAACCAGTTCTGAGTAAATTCCAAACCGACGTTTTGAGAATAGCCACCGCAATAACTGTCGCTATCCCAGATCGCGGACTCAACGTCTGTGCCCACGACACTTCGGAATGGCTTCGGTAGTCCAGGTCGACCAGAAGTGCCATATAACCAATTAGCGTTGTAGCTCGCCATCCAAGCTTCTTGTTGCATGCGAACGGCATCGTTCTTATAACCTAACAACCAACCTAAAGCCGATTCGAACACATTACCATCGATAACGGCGTCAGCGAGTGGTGTTCCAGCGCTTGACGGCGCTAAAGCAATCACTTCATCGATTCTGTTGATAATATTCGGATAACGGCTATCCCACGTCGGGTTCGACATTATCCAGCGTGCGACATTACCACCGTTAGAGTGTGTTATGAGCGTCAAGCTAGTAATATTTTTTTGGTTGATAAATGTCGTTAATTGACCTGCTAAGCAACCTGCAGCGCCAGACGTCCACATATATTGCTCAAAATCGCAGTTAATGACAGTGTAGTTACTTGAGTTAGGAAGACCTTGAACAACGGACTGAACAAAGCTCCCCGTCCAATAATCGTTATAGGCATCGCTTTGACTACCCGTACCATGAACAAAAGCCACGCCAGTATTAGCCTGGCTCAGTCCAGTAAAAGTGAGTGCTGCAGTTAACAGCAATAGTTTTTTAAACATCGACTACCCCCATCGGTGCTATTAAGTGTTTTTATGTTTGTTTTCAATCTAAGCTTAACTTAATCATTAGAATAACTAAGCCGAATAGATTTATAGCATCAATATTTCTGAGTGTAAAAAACAGTAGTTTAAAACTAAAAACTATAAATCACACAGTAGAGTCAAACTGGAAAATGACTACAACTATTTGTTTTTATTAGTTAAATTTAAGAATTTCAAACGGATAGTTTTAAACGTTGATAAAGATTCAAACAGGGGTCAGTCTTATCAAGTTAAATATGACTTATTATTAAATGGATTGATAAGGTTTTTGGATGGCTATACATCTGGTACAACCAGCTTTGATGAACAGCTGTGAACTGGTTAACAAAAATAATTAGGGACTAGATGATATTTGAAGCGTAATTGGGAAGAAGAAGTTTTGAAACTAGGGACTCCCTAGAAAAGATGGTACCGGAGGGCGGACTTGAACCGCCACGCTCGCAAGAGCAACGGATTTTGAATCCGTCATGTCTACCAATTCCATCACTCCGGCACTTTAGATTACGCACTTTTAAGAAGCGATAACTCCCTAAAAGTGCGGGGCATTATAAACCAATAAGCTGTTTTTGCAATACTGTTAAATAGCTTTTTAGGCCATTTATTCTTCATCGTTGATCAGACTAAAAACATCTTCTACTGGGACATTAAAATAATTGGCAATTTTTAGTGCAATGATCGTAGAAGGTACAAACTTTCCGACTTCGATAGTACTGATGGTTTTTCTAGACACGCCAATCGCTTCTGCTAAATCACTTTGGCTCATTCTATGTTCCGCTCGAAAAACCCGAATACGATTATCAAGTTCAGGGTGCATCGTGTCTACTCCTCTAGTTCTTCGAGATCATCCTCACGCGTGAGCCAAAAAAAACTAATGCTGGCTGATAATACTGCTACGGCAAACAATAACACGAAATAAAATTTTAATGGCAGTCCCAAAGAGTCCAAATATTTTGCAGCGCCTAACAAAACAACCAGCGTTAAGGTTAAAGCAATCCAACCATTTTTAAAGCTGGCCAACATGGCCCCAGAAACAAAACTTTCAGGTTCATTCTTTACAAGAGTCTTGCCGGTTAACTTTTGCTTAATAACTGGCCATAAAGAGACAAAGGTTACTATTACGGTTAGTGCTGAGCCGATAATGGCTGCAAAGTCTAAAATCTCGTTTAAACGCCCCTTCTCTGTTAATGCTTCCCATAACAAAATCAAGTACGTAATACCACACACGAGCATCCCACGAGCAACGCCGGTCTGAACTCTATCCACTGTTTCTGCACAATTCTTTTGACTCATAACTGTCACTCCGTTTCGTTGAATCCAACATATAAGGAAAGTATCAAAAAGATACTTAAACATCTCTTTTTGACACCTTAGAGTTTCATTATGATAACTTTTGATATCAAGTCAAGTTTTTAATTAGATCATAAAAAAGCCCGGTCTTAATGCCGGGCTTGTTAATAAGAGCAGTTGAACTTCTAATACCTTGATCTTATGAGTTTTTTTCCATAACTGACTGCTTTTCCTGAGAAATAAATTGGTTGATTTGATCTTCCAGTACGCTCAACGGAATCGAGCCATTGCTCAACACAGCATCATGAAACTTACGAATATCAAAGTCTTCGCCCAGCTCTTTCTCCGCTTTTTCGCGCAGTTCCAATATCTTTAACTCTCCAAGCTTGTAAGAAAGTGCCTGTGCTGGCCAGCTAATATAGCGATCAATTTCGGTGCGCACATTATGTGTGGATAAGGCTGTATTACTGGCCATCATGTTAATTGCCTTCTCTCGACTCCAGCCTTTCGCATGCATACCGGTATCGACCACTAAACGCATTGCTCGCCACATCTCGTAAGTCAAACGCCCAAAGTTACTGTAAGGGTCTTCATAGAACCCAGCTTCTAACCCCAGCTTCTCACTGTATAAGCCCCAACCTTCACCAAACGCCGAAATATAAGTATTCTGACGGAACTTAGGGAGATCCGTCAGCTCTTGAGCCAACGCAGTTTGTAAGTGGTGGCCAGGCACCGCTTCATGCAACGTTAATGCCTCAAGGTTGTATAAAGGGCGCTTTTCCAAAGCATAGGTATTGACCCAATATTCACCGGCTCTATCACTATCAATTGGAGCGCCTGAATAGCGTCCTGTAGTGTATTTAGGGGCAATTTCCTCTGGCACAGGCACCACACCGTATGGCTGGCGAGGTAACTTACCGAAGAACTTAGGCAGCTGGTGATCCATCTTCTTGGACATATATGCCGCTTCTTTCAACAGCTCCTCTGGAGTTTTGGCATAGAACTGTTCATCGGTTCGTAAGAAATGTAAAAACTCGTCGAAAGAACCCTCAAAGCCAGTCGTTTCAATAACCTGCTCCATCTCTTTGCGAATCCGAGCCACTTCCTTCAGCCCAATCTCATGAATCTCGTCGGGCGTTAAGTCTAAGGTTGTGTAGTGCTTGATTTGATTCTGATAAAAAGCTTCACCATCAGGGTAATCGTAAGCTGCAATGGTCTTTTTGGCAGCAGGTAAATACTCTTGCTCAAAGAATGTTAAGTAAGCTTGGTATTGAGGAACCACACTTGAAGCAATAACCTCTGCCGCTTCCTGTTGCAGTGCCTCTTTATCTTCAGCACTAATAGACTCTGGCAATGATTTGAACGGGCGATACCAAACTGTCTCTGTCGGATCTTCTTTGATATAGACCTTAATACTGTCTGAGTAACCATCCAACACCGCTCTTGGTACCGTGAAGCCTCGCTCCATACCAGCACGCATATTAGAAACATTTTGTTCGAAGAATGTCGGTATGGCGCCTAACAAAGCAATATAATCTTTATAGTCTTCAGCGGTTCTAAAGCGAAATGCATTCGATAGGTTGGTCGTTTGCGCATGGAAACCATACTCTGCCGTTAGTGGCATTTCGTAGGTTTTATAATCAATTTCAGCCACTTCCTGTTTAAGCTGAGTCATCATCATATCGTAACTTATCTGCTCATCCGCTAATAAGTGTTCACGCTTAATGCTTTCCAGCTCATCAATCAGCTTTAACAAAGCATCTTTGCGTTTGGCATAAGCTTCTGGACTAACATCACGCAGTTTCCCTTTGGCGCTTTCATCGCCTTCGCGGGCAGCCCAGACTGGGTTTTGTGATTGACGATACTCCTGAACATCCTGAAAGAAATCATTTAACCACTGACTATAATCTTCACCAGCCAAAGCACTTAAGCTACTCGCCAATAAAGCTCCTGATATCATTAATTTTTTTGTGAATTTCATTATAAGATCCTGCTCAACATACAATTGACCTTTTATAGCAGGAATGACTTTATGATGAAAGTGAAGCACTTGAAATGCTACAAAAGAATCTTTCAGCTAGTCTCTACAGGCCTGTTTTGCTAGACTAGCGCCAGTTTTACACAAGCATTTAAGCGCTATGGCTCAAGACACACAGCAAACCCTTATCACAACCCCAGCTTCGCTCACCAAGAAAATGGGCGCCTGGCTATATGACATCTTAATTAGCATTGCTATTTGGTTCTTATGGGGTTTATTTACGTTCCCACTAATTCGCTGGATGTTGGGTGTCGATGACATGAGTACTGAAACAGGCTGGCAAGATACGATAACCTACCAAGTCTATTCCTTATTCCCGACCTTACTACTGCTACTCTACTTCGTTGGCTCGCACGTTCGCTATGGGCAAACCGTGGGTATGAGTGCTTGGAAAATTATGGTGGTTCAAGATAATGGCAAAGCTGTCACTTTCGGTCCGGCATTGATTCGAAGCATTATTTCAATACTAGGCATTGGAATGTTAGTCAGCCCCTTCACCAAAAAGAAACTCGGCTGGCACGATATGCTCACAAAGACTCGAGTGGTAGCGCTGCCAGATAAAGAGAAGAAGAAAAAGTAGCTCCCACTTTTTCTTTTTTTAACCAGCTCTTCTCAATAAATACCAAGCCGCTACTGTAAAAATCAGTGGCGGCATTAATGCGCCTAAAAATGCTGGAACGCCAGCAACCAAGCTGACTGGGCCAAAAGAACGAACTGCAAAGAAGTAGACCATTCCAGTTAACACGCCAACTAAGACCCGAGCGCCCATAGAAACACTACGCATGGGCCCAAAAATAAACGATGCCGCTAAAATAATCATCACGGCGGTACTGATCGGTTGGAACACTTTTTGCCAAAAAGCCAGATCATAATTTTTAGTGTCTAGGCCATTACTGTCCAGATAGGTACGGTATTGATATAGGCTCACAATATTCATATTCTCAGGCTCAATACTCAGAGCTGATAAATTATCCAAGCTAATACCCGTGTTCCATGGCTGCTGAGTAAAAGGTAATCGTTCAACTTTATCAAAACGTTGAATAGACTCGTCCTCACCCGCGCTACTGATATCGGAGCCCAGTTGAGTGACTACCCCTTTATTCAATTGCCATGAGCCTCGAATAAGCTCCGCTGTGTCAGCATGAATCATTTTGGTCAACTCATTCTCACGGTTGAATTCGTAAACGGTCACATCACTAAGCCGTGATGACCCCATGACCTCTCCAACGTGAACCATATTTGCGCCGTCTTTTAACCACAGTCCTTGATTACTATCCACAAATTGCTCGCCATACAAAGCTCGGTTGCGAAGATTTTCCGCCATTAAGCTTGTTTTCGGAGCAACATACTCACCGAGGAATACGGAGAATGCGATCAACACCAAACCGTAAGATAATGCTGCACCTATGATTTGCCAGGTGGTTTTGCCCGCAGCTCGCATCACAGTCAACTCACTACGCGAAGCTAAAACACCTAATCCAGCTATTGAGCCGATCAGAATTGCCATCGGGAAAAATTCGTAAATATATTGAGGGGACAGCAATAACGAATAGGACAATCCATCAATAAAGGAATAGCTCCCTTTATCAAAATCACCGCTTTCATCAATCAAAGCAAACAGTACACGGATGATCGCAAGCGTGAATAGCGTCATAAGCGAGGTGGCTAGAATAGTTTTACCAATATAAAACCTTAATATATTCACGCGCCACCTCCTTCTGTCGACGGTGAGCCTGTATTTTTAGTATTGGCACGACCATGAGCATACAACAGTCTCGACGCTAACAGCCCCATGACTATATAAATAGGGATAAAGCCTAACCATCCTGGGATTTTCTCAGCCTCAACCCATTTCCTGAATACCACGATCAAAATGATATAAATAATATAGACCATCAATGCTGGAAGCATTTTTGCGAACTTACCCTCTCGAGGCCGAACTCGACTGAGTGGAATCGCCAAGAACAAAAGAAACGGAACCGACAAAGGAACCGCTAAACGCCAATGAAGCTCTCCCCAACTTGCACCGTCCGCAGTTTGAATGAGCTCCATGGTCGGTGTCGCCGATATTTTACGACGAGAGACTATTGAGCGCTCTGCTTCAAGTCTCGCGTAGTAATGTTCAAACTCGGTAATTTTGCGAACATTCTTATCGGCATCTAACTCGTACACCAGTCCATCGTTTAACTGCAGAAAGTTTTTATCCAGCTCTTCGTCATAATAGCGCTCGGCAGATTTAGCTGAAATAATTCGAGTGTAGGGGTTATTTCCTGCCGGTAGCTCAGCTAGGAAAAAATTACCTAAGTGACTGGAGCTTTCAGAGGAGTCGGCATAAACCACGCCCTCTCCTTCTTGGAAAATTTGGAAACGGCCCGGCTCCAACATGCTGAGTTCAAGCTTACTCGCATGCTCGTCTCGGATTTGATAGGTCGTTTCGTTCGCAACTGGCGCTAACCATAGCGCAACAGCACCACCGATGAGAGCGACAATTACTGCAATAGGAATCAATAAACTGATCAATTTTCGTTCACTCACACCAACCGAGCGCAGCACCGCCATTTCACTATCGACATACAATCGGCTGAAAGCCAACAAACAACCTAAGAAAAATGCCAAAGGCAGTAGAAAGCCAAGCAGAACCGGAGAGTACAGTAAAACCATCTGCCACACCATGGTGCCAGAAATATCTCCCGAAGCAGCTTGTGCCAAATATTTAACAATACGCTGGCTAATAAAAATAGCGAATAACACGCCCAGAATGGCAAGTGTACTGGTAAAGACTTCGCGATTTAGGTAACGACTTAGTATCAAGATTTTCTCAGTCTGTTGACTGCCCCGAAACTGGTATTTATGGCAATATCAGTTAAACTATGGGCACGGTTTATGCCAATAACGGCATTATAAACGAAAATTAACAATTTGCAGGTGATCTATGGAATTCTTTGTAAAGAGTGGTAGCCCAGAAAAACAAAAAACAGGTTGCTTAATCGTAGGTGTATTTGAATCTCGTAAACTGTCTGCTCCAGCGCAGCAGATTGATGATATTAGCGAAGGCTATATCAACTCTATCGTCAAGCGTGGCGATATGGAAGGTAAGTTTGGACAAACCTTGTTACTTCATAGCGTTCCTGGTACTAGCTGTGATCGTGTTTTATTGGTCGGCTGTGGTAAAGAACGTGAGTTTGATGCCATAAAATATAAAAAGATCTGCGGTAAAGTAATTAAGCTATTGAATGAAACTGGCGCAACTGATGCCATCAACTCATTGCCGCTTTTAAATGTTAAAGGCCAAGAACTTTACTCGAAAGTACGCTTCGCGGTAGAAGCCGCTAACGATAGCCTTTATGTCTTCGATCAATTAAAAAGTGAGAAGCCAGAGACACGCCGTCCGCTACGCAAAATGACGTTATTCATTGAGTCTCGTGGCGATTTGCCGGAAGGTGAAAAAGCCATTAAGCACGCGACTTCAATCACGGCAGGTCAATCATTAACTCGTGATCTTGCAAACCTACCGGGCAATATCTGCAACCCAACTTACTTGGCTAATAAAGCTGAAGAGTTGGCGAAAGAGTACTCGTCTATCACCACTAATATTCTTGATGAGTCTGAACTCAAAGAGATGGGTGCTGGCGCATTCGTCTCTGTGTCGCAAGGCTCGGACGAACCTGGCAAATTAATTTGCATGGAATACAACGGCGGTACAAAAGGTGATAAACCTCTTGTATTCGTGGGCAAAGGTATTACGTTTGATACTGGCGGTATTTCTCTTAAGCCTGGCGCTAAGATGGACGAGATGAAATTTGATATGGGTGGCGCAGCCTCGGTATTTGGTTTAATCAAGTCAGTGGCTGAAATGGGCTTACCAATCAATGTGATCGGTGTTGTTGCGGCGGCTGAAAATATGCCAAGTGGTAACGCGAGTCGTCCTGGAGATGTGGTAACATCTCTATCAGGCCAGACTATCGAAATCTTAAACACTGATGCTGAAGGCCGTTTGGTGCTTTGTGATGCGCTAACCTATATCGATAAGTACGATCCTGAGATTGTCATTGATGTCGCAACGCTTACTGGTGCAGTTATCGTGGCGCTAGGTCACGAAGCTTCAGGCGTTATGAGTAATAATAACGCTTTAGCCAACGAAATCGAAACAGCCAGTGAGATGGCGACTGATCGCGTTTGGCGTTTACCGATTTGGGATGAGTATCACGAACAACTTAAAAGTAACGTAGCAGACTTCACCAACCTAGGCGGTATGCCAGCGGGAAGTATCACAGCGGGTTGTTTCTTAGCAAAGTTCACCAAGAAATATCGCTGGGCGCATATTGATATTGCAGGTACTGCTTGGAAGTCTGGTGCAGAAAAAGGTGCGACAGGCCGCCCTGTGCCATTGCTATCACAGATCGTGATCAACCGCGCTAAATAAGGCTAAACTCATGACCCAAGTAGGTTTTCACTTACTGGAAAGTCAATCAGGCGTAGAGGCTTATCTACGCCTGATTGGTAAGTGCGTACAAAGTTTGTACAAGCAAGGGCGTAAGGTCTATATCCACGCTAAAGATGAAGAACAAGCCCACGCTGTTGACGAGTGGCTTTGGACACAAGAGCTTAATGAATTTGTGCCTCACAACATCGTTGGTGAAGGCCCCAATAAGCCACCGCCGGTACAAATTGGCTTTGCCACGTCTGAGCAAAAACCTCCCGAAAACCAACATGATTGCTTAATTAACTTAAGTGGCGAAGTACAACCCTTCTTTAGTTATTTCTTAAAATGCTTTGAAATCGTTCCCAACGTAGAAGCGGAAAAAGAGTCTGCTCGTGAGCGATACAAATTTTATCGTGGACGCGGCTACCCTCTCGACCATAAAAAATATTAGGTATGAAGGCAACGCTTACTCAAGAGAGAAGTATTACTCCCGGGAGTATCGCCCTTGCGTTAGCTAATATTGTACCCCTTATCGGTGTTCTACTCGGATACTGGAATGCTTTTGATATCATATTTTTGTACTGGTTCGAGAACATCATTATTGGTTTATTCACTGTCTGCAGAATGACCATTCGCCCAGACACGCCGGCGTTCTTTAAGTTTGGCGGCTTATTTCTAGGTGCTTTCTTTTGTGTGCATTACGGTTTCTTTACTTATGGACACGGCAGCTTCATAGCCAGTTTCTTCGATGAGCAGTTGCTGGGCACCGACTCCGGCATAAACAGCAATATTCTCAACGTCGCTGGCTATATGCTTTCCCAGCGTGGCATTCAAATCACTATAGCAGCAATGTTCCTTGCCCATATAGTGGAGTACATCATTGCATATAGACACCGCGATATTGAGACAGCTCCTAAAGAAATGTTCAAACCTTACAAGAGAATTATCGTACTTCACATTGCGATAATTTTCGGAGGCTTCATAGCAACCATGCTTGATAACTCTATTGGCGTAGCACTGGTGATGATTGCTCTGAAAACTTACTTCGATTTAAAACCGCCCCAATTTGCCACTAGCGCCAACAAATCCTTTGATAAAAGCATCAGTGACGAAGAGGCTCGTGAAAAAATTAGACAAAGCCTTCTTAACCCTGAAATAAAGATTAACGGCAAAACCCACCAGTTCAGCAGTGTCGAAGAAATGGTGAACTCTGAAGTATACAAAAAGCACTCTAAGTGGATTCGCTGGCTTCTACCCAAAAAGCACCGAGCTCTTTATGAAGAAGTGTTAAACGAGTGCTTAGAAAAAGAACAGCAATCAACACTTTCTATAGAACCAAAGGACATAAAGCCCCCTTCAAGTTTGTAATATTTCATCTATACTGATATTTCTTATGGTAATAACATCATAAAAACGTCACACTATTTAGAACTTAATATTTTAAAACTTAATAGTTAGGAAACGCATGAAGGGTTTTACGCGCTACGCATTAAAAAACTTAAAAAGTACCGGCAGCATAGCCCGTAGTTCAAAATTTTTAGCTCGCAATTTAGCCAAGCAAATCCCCTCCGATGCACGAACAATTATCGAGCTTGGGGCTGGCGATGGTATCATCACTAAAGAGCTGTTGAAGTACATGCCACAACAAGCCCACCTCACCGCCTATGAGATATCCGAAGAGCTACTGCCACTGCTACTAAAAATTGAGCATCCCCAATTTTCGCTAAAACACAGTTCAGCTTTAGATATTATTCAAGATTTTGCCATTGATAGTGTCGACTGCCTGGTTTCATGTCTTCCTTTGGCTCTGTTCCCCCTAGAAATGAAGCATGAGCTTTTAACGCATATCCGCTCTGTTTTGAAGCCAAACGGGGTGTTCTTGCAATACCAGTACTGGCTAAGCGACAAGGCATTGATAAAAGAATACTTCCCGCATCTTAAAACAAACTGGGTGCCTTTAAATCTACCGCCATCCTTTGTTTATAGTGGAAAAAAACCATCACACAAAGAAAACGTTTAATTCCTTACTAATCAGTACGTTACAAGACAACTTATTAGAACATCACTTAACCGGTGTCAATGTGTCTGGTTTTGGCGCAAGGATTTAAGAATAAATATCCTGCAAATATAGATATCTCGCTCACAAGCGTTATAATTCAAAGCTTTGTTACTGAAACTGCAGAAACCACGAAACGACCATGGATAAAGCATACAACCCGCAAGCAATCGAGCAAGAAACCTACAAGAAGTGGGAAGATAACGACTACTTCTCGCCAAAAGGCGGCGCAAAAGGTAATGACGACAGTTATTGCATCATGATTCCCCCGCCGAATGTCACCGGCAGCTTGCACATGGGACACGCTTTCCAGCATACCATCATGGATGCCCTAACCCGTTACCACCGCATGAAAGGTGACAATACCTTATGGCAACCGGGCTCGGATCACGCTGGTATCGCTACACAGATGGTGGTAGAGCGCTTATTGGATCGTGAGGGCAAGAGCCGCCATGATTTAGGTCGTGAAGCATTTGTAGACCGTATTTGGGACTGGAAAGAGCAATCAGGCGGTACTATCACCCAACAAATGCGCCGTATGGGTGACTCTTGTGATTGGTCACGCGAAGCCTTTACCATGGATGATGATTTATCAGAAGCAGTCTTAGAAACCTTTGTCCGTCTTCATGATGAAGGCTTAATTTACCGTGGCGATAGACTGGTTAACTGGGATCCGAAACTTCTTACCGCGGTTTCTGACTTAGAAGTTGAGTCGCACGAAGAAAACGGTCATATGTGGCACATGCGCTACCCGCTTAGCGACGGTTCTGGCCACGTAATTATTGCCACTACTCGTCCAGAAACTATGCTGGGCGACAGCGCTGTAGCAGTCCATCCTGACGATGAGCGTTATCAAGATTTGATCGGCAAAACTATCGACTTACCACTAACCGGACGTCAAATCCCTATCATTGCCGATGATTATGTGGAGAAAGACTTTGGTAGCGGCTGTGTCAAGATTACTCCGGCTCATGACTTTAATGACTACGAAATGGGTCAGCGTCATGATCTGGAAATGATTAATATTCTCACGCCTACGGCTCATATTAACGACAACGCTCCCGAAGCATACCGCGGTCTCGACCGTTATGATGCTCGTAAGAAAATCGTCGAAGACTTTGAAGCATTAGGCTTGATGGAAAAGATTGAACCACACAAATTAAAAGTGCCTCGCGGTGATCGTAGTGGCGTGGTTATTGAGCCGTACTTAACACCTCAATGGTACGTTAAAATCGCTCCCCTTGCTGAGCCAGCACTAAAAGCCGTCAAAGATGGCGATATTAAGTTTGTCCCAGAAAATTGGTCAAACACCTACTACCACTGGATGGAAAACATTCAAGACTGGTGCATCAGTCGTCAGCTGTGGTGGGGACACCAAATTCCTGCCTGGTATGACAACAAAGGTGGTGTCTACGTTGGCCGTTCTGAAGAAGAAGTCCGTGAAAAATACAATTTAGGTGATATCGAGTTACGTCGTGATGAAGACGTGCTAGATACCTGGTTCTCCTCTGCCCTTTGGCCATTTGCTACACTAGGCTGGCCAGAAAAAACACCTGAACTAGAAACCTTCTTACCAACGAGTGTTTTGGTGACTGGTTTCGACATTATCTTCTTCTGGGTCGCCAGAATGATCATGATGGGTTTAAAGTTCACGGGCAAAATTCCGTTCAAAGAGATTTATATCACTGGCCTGATTCGAGACGAGCAGGGTCAGAAAATGTCTAAGTCGAAAGGCAACGTTTTAGATCCTATCGACATCATTGATGGCATCGAGCTTGAAACCTTAGTCGAAAAGCGTACGACGGGCATGATGAATCCGAAAGCGGCGGAAAAGATTGCGAAGCGTACGCGCAAGCAATTCCCTGATGGTATCGAAGCCTATGGTACTGACGCCATGCGCTTTACTTTCTGTGCGATGGCATCAACCTCCCGCGACATTAACTTCGACTTAAATCGTGTTGAAGGTTACCGTAATTTCTGTAACAAAATTTGGAATGCAGCACGTTATGTGCTGATGAATACTGAAGACCAAGACACAGGTTTAAACGGCGGCGACATGGAGTTCAGCCTTGCCGATCGCTGGATCAAAAGCGAGTTACAGAAAACCGTCACTGAATTTGAAAAGGCAGTTGATACATACCGCTTTGACTTGGCCTCAAACGCCCTCTATGAATTTACATGGAACACCTATTGTGACTGGTACTTAGAGCTATCTAAACCGGTACTTTACAGCGACGAGTATTCCGACGCCGCGAAGCGTGGCACACGCCATACCTTGGTTACCGTGCTTGAATCGCTAATGCGCTTATTGCACCCTTTCATGCCATTTATCACTGAAGAAATCTGGCAGAAAGTCGCTCCGCTAGCAGGCAAGAGAACTGATGAGCGCCCGAGCATCATGCTTCAAGACTTCCCACAAGTGGATGACGCACTGATTGACACACAAGCTGAGCAAGATATTGAATGGCTTAAAAAAGTCATCGTTGGCGTTCGTAATATCAGAGGTGAGATGAACATTGCTCCGGGCAAGCCGCTCGACGTGTTATTTAGAAATGGCTCTGACAGCGACAAAGAACGACTTGAGGGAAATAAAACCTTCTTATCAAAGCTTGCTAAACTAGAATCCATTCAATGGTTAGAGTCTGGGGATGAAGCGCCTATGTCGGCTACAGCCTTAGCAGGAAACATGGAAATCTTAATTCCAATGGCTGGCTTGATTGATGTTGAGCAGGAGCTTGCTCGATTGGATAAAGAAGCTGAAAAGCTGAACAAGGATTTACAACGCATTTCTGGTAAGCTCAATAATCCTAACTTTACCGACAAGGCGCCGGAAGCCGTTGTTGAAAAAGAAAAAGGAAAGTTGGCTGACGTTGAATCGACCTTGAAAAAAATCGAGGAACAGCGCCAGCAATTGAAAGAACTATAACGACACCAACAAAAAGAAAGCGAGGGTAGAATGAAAACGTTAGCAATAAGTAATTTACTGTTATTGGCTGGCTCAATGACAGCATCGGCCGATAGTTTAACCAATAAACATTTCATCCTCGTGACAACTCATCAGAATGAGATCGGTGAAATTTGCCCAGAGATGGACGCTGGGCAAACTTTAAGCTTCGACTTTCAATCAAACCATGACGTCGAGTTCAACCTTCATTTCCACGAAGGTGAAAAAGTCAGCTACCCTATCGAGCCTCACAAAGTATCAACTTTAGAGCAGTCTTTTGAAGCGCCAATAAAGCAAACCTATTGCTTAATGTGGAAAGGGTTAAATCAAGATCCTTCAAAAATTAAAGTTAACTATACAATCGATTAAGGAGCTAGAATGAAAGGGAGAATAACTATACTTCTCATGGCAGCAGTTACTTGCATAACTAGTATTAAAGTTATCGCAAGTAATGATATAGAACACGTTTTTTTCGGTGCTCCAGAAAAGAAAGACTGGAAGCTAGGCGAAGTAGATAATTACACCTTTCAACAGCTCAATGGCTACTTAGCATTTGCCATTATTCAAAACTTGGAGCATGAATTTGAAGTAGTGCTTAATGAAATAAGTAAGCGACAATATAACCAGTTTTATATAGTCAGTAATATTATGTTATCAGGGGAAATGGGCAAAGATAAATATGCTATCAAGCTAATCGAGACCTTGAAGGATGTAGACGCTAATATTGCAGCAAATGGAAAAGACACACTACTCCACTACTTTAGCCAACATGGTTCTATAGAAATAGTTAAGAAGTTATTAGAAAGTGGAGCTAACGCGGATATCAGAGACTCTTTTAATAACAAGCCTTTAGATAAAGCAGCGATGAATGACGACATTGCAATGTATCGATTAATATTCCCTTATACTGATCTTACAACAAGCATAAAAACACCTCACGGTGACTGGTACTATTACGATAGCCTTAGTGGACAGTTATTATTTGGTGACAAGATGAACCGCAAAGATATGTTTAGTCTTCTCATCAATGATGATGACTTTCCAAAAGACTATTTTACTTTAGCTAATCTACGTATGAAACTATATAAGAAAGATTATAAAGATATTCTACCAATCATTGATCCATACATAAAAGCACTAGGGTATACACCCGTACCTTAATTATAATAGGGAGAATGTCCTCTCCCTAAATACAAACCTCTTCAGCTGGCTGGCGCATATTGTATTGAGTCGCCATCACACGTCCGTAAGCCCCTGCGTTTTCGATTAGAATTAAGTCCCCTTCTTTTGTTTCTGGGAAAGGAATTTCAACGCCTAACTTATCTGTGCTTTCACAAATAGGCCCTACGACTGTCGCTAGATGTTCTTTTTCTGCGTAAAGTCGAGTCAGGTTAACGATGTTATGGAAAGAGCCGTACAGGGCTGGGCGCATCAGCGAGTTCATGCCAGTATTAAGACCGACATAATAATAGTTTTGCTTTTGCTTAACCTGAGTCACTTTAGAAACCAGCACACCAATATTTGCAGAAATATAGCGCCCTGGCTCAATCCAAAGTGCGTACTGCGGAAACTCAGCTTTGACTTCTTGTAAACTGTGATCGATTTGACTCATGGTTAACTCAGTTTGCTGCGCTCGTTCTTTAATCCCGAAGCCACCGCCTAAGTTCAAGTACTTCACTCCAGGAAACATTGATGCAGTTTCAGCTAATAAACGAGCATGTTCAGCCCAATGCTCATTGGTCAAAATACCACTCCCAGCATGGGCATGAAGCCCGACTACAGTGACATTATGCTTTTCAATAATTGGTTGTAAATCTTCTAGTTCATAAATAGGTATCCCGAACTTAGAAGTCGCCCCTGCGGTACGCACATTCTCATGATGCCCTTTTCCTATATTAGGATCGACACGCAAGAAAATTTCTTTACCCTCAAAAATCTCAGGCCAGTGCTTTAACGGGTAAGTACTATCCAAAGTCAGGCGAATACCTTTTTGTAGTATTTCGTCGTACTCTCGCTTGTCAGCAAAATTCGGCGTAAAAAAGATCCTACTTTTATCAATGCTCGGGAATAAGTTTAAGATATGGTTCACTTCGCCACTTGAGACGGTTTCAAAGCCAACACCAGCATCGTAAGCTGTCTGTAGTACGTCACGATTATTGTTCGACTTTACGGCGAAGAATACGCGATCTATCGCACTAATGCTTTGTAGGTTTTGTATGTTCTGCCGTACCGAATCTAAGTGGTAAATATAAGCGCTATCCCGCTCCGCCAAGCATACCTCAATCGTATCTTTCTTATCTTGCCACCACTTTTTAGCCTGTGAAACCGATTCAGTCTGCTTCAACTCTTTCGCCGTAGGACCTAAAATTTCACTATTGGGGTTATTCGTAATCAATAATTCATGCAGCGCTGAAATCACTTTACTGCTATGTTCATCATCAATAACAAAGGTTAAGTTAAGATCTGATGCTGCTTGCGATAACAAGTACACTTTGTAGGTTTCGAAAATTGAAAAGGCAGGTGCAATTTTATGCAAAATAGCACGTACATTTTTGCCCACAATAGAAACCGCAGAACAGTTATGCATCACGTTGACACGACACATCTGAGACAACTCCTGTACTAATCCTTTCAGCTGCTTTTCGCTCACCACTTGAGTTAAGCTGTCCAAACTAACCGTAATATTGGTCTCAGACGTCGATACTAAGTCTACAGATACATTGTGTTGCTTAAAAATAGCAAAAATATCGGCTAAGAAGCCAGCCTGTTGCCACATGCCCTGACTTTCCATCGAAATCAAGGTAATGTGTTCTTTCGCTGTAATGGCCTTAACCATTCCCCAGCTATTTTCTATGCTACTGATAACGGTTCCATCAATATCAGGATCAATCGTCGAGCGGATATACACCGGAATTTGACTAATTTGAGCAGGACGAATCGCTCGTGGGTGCAGTACTTTGGCGCCAGCTGAAGCCATCTCTTGCGCTTCTTCATAATTAAGTTGCTTTAACAGTCGAGCACTCGCCACTTGGTTCGGATTTGCAGTAAAAATACCAGGTACATCGGTCCATATTTCCAATCGTTCCGCTTCTATTTTAGCTGCAAAGTAAGCTGCAGAAGTATCAGAACCACCACGCCCTAGTAACACAGTTTCCTCATCACTGGTATTGGCTATAAAGCCCTGTGTGATCACAATGGAAGTATCACTGACATCCCTCAATAAGTTTTCATCACGTTCAAAGTGACAGCTCGCACAAAGGTAATCCATATTTCGACTTTCGCGAGCATATAAGTATTCACGTGCATCTAGCCAGCTGACGTTTTCCTCAAAAACTCTACTCAAATAGGTTTGGCCTATTGTCGTTGACCAAAGCTCGCCTTGTGACATGACTAATGCTCTAACGCGGTCACTCACCTCGCCAAGTAAATGAATCCCATCAATTAAACGCTTGAGGTAACTGTAGCGCTCCGCCAGTAAATCACTCGGCAATTCCATGTCAGCCAATAAGTTTTGATGAATATCCACCAGCTCTTTGTAAGCCACATGATATTCCCCTTGTTGCGCTAGCTCGATCAATGCTTCTAGACGGTTAGAAACAGCACTCACCGCAGAATGGACAACAAAAACGCTTTTCCCTTTGGCACGTTTTCGCTTAATAATACTCGCAATATTGTTCCAATTTTGTCGAGTGGAGACACTAGTCCCCCCAAATTTAAGCAAATGCCATGAATCGTTTGTTGTCATCCTCTTATTCCTCAATAGGTATTGTTCAAATTTTTAGTAGTTAATAGGCATAAAAAAACCCGCAAAGGCTGTCCTGTGCGGGTTTTGATATTGGTTTAACTTATCGTTTCAATCACCCACAGCAGAATAGGGCACGTTTTTTAAGTGCCTTTTTGCTGTGTTTTTTAACGATAAGCTGTATGTTCATGATGTTGAATATAGTAAAAATAGAAACTTTGTCAAATATAATTTAGTTATTTGGTACGGTTGTTATCACGCTTAGCTTTGAAGAAAGTCTTAAGTTGCTCTGAGCATTGCTCTTGTAACAGGCCTGAACTCACCTCACAACGGTGATTAAACGACGCATGGTCAAGAAGATTCAACACGCTACCACCCGCGCCAGTACGAGGGTCCTCAGTTGCATAAACTACCCGAGACACTCTGGCATGCACTAAAGCCATAGCACACATAGCGCATGGCTCTAACGTTACATATAAAGTCGTATCAACTAGGCGATAGTTCTCAAGCTTTGAGCCAGCCTCTCGTAAAGCAACGATTTCAGCATGTGCCGTGGGGTCACTGTTTAGTATCGGTTGATTAAAGCCTTCACCAACGACTTCACCATCTTTCACCAAAACAGCACCCACAGGAACCTCGCCCTTCTCCTTAGCGGTTTCCGCTAACTCAAAAGCGCGTTGCATGAATTGACGGTCTTGTTCAGTGAAATTGGTCATTATTCTTGAGTAACGATGGTTAAGTGATGGGTTACGCTAATCGCTAACCCATACTATACGCTATAGTTTGTGGGGAAAGGCTTCTTTCATAAACCACAAAGTATTTATTAGTGAAAAGAAGCATTAGCTTTTTCGATTTATGCTAAGCGGAAACTCGCGCAAAGAAGGCGTGTACTCATTGTGCATGACTGATTGAGCAAGTTTCCAACACCGCAGAAAATAAAAAAGATATGTTTATTCCGCTAATTATTCCCACTCAATAGTTGCTGGAGGCTTCGACGAAATATCATAAGTAACCCTCGAAATACCATCAACTTCATTGATAATTCTGCCTGAAACCAGCTCTAGGAACTCATATGGTAAGTGCGCCCAGCGAGCAGTCATAAAGTCGATAGTTTCAACCGCACGAAGTGCTACGACGTAGTCATACTTACGGCCGTCGCCCATCACACCCACAGAGCGCACCGGCAAGAACACCGTAAACGACTGACTGGTTTTATGGTACAAGTCATGCTTGTACAGCTCTTCGATGAAGATGGCATCTGCGCGACGTAATAAGTCAGCATATTCTTTCTTCACTTCACCCAAAATGCGCACACCTAGGCCTGGGCCTGGGAATGGATGACGGTACAACATGTCATAAGGAAGCCCTAGCTCTAAACCAATTTTGCGCACTTCGTCTTTAAACAATTCGCGTAGTGGTTCGACAAGCTTAAGCTCCATCGTTTCTGGTAAGCCGCCTACATTGTGATGAGACTTGATGACGTGAGCTTTACCGGTTTTAGCACCTGCAGACTCAATCACGTCAGGGTAAATGGTACCTTGAGCAAGCCACTTAGCATTCGTTAATTTTTTCGATTCTTCATCAAAAATATCAACGAAAACTTTGCCAATAATTTTACGCTTAGCTTCTGGCTCATCAACGCCTTTCAGTTCGTCCAAGAAGCGATCTTCCGCGTCAATACGAATAATGTTTAGACCAAAGTTATCGCCAAACATCGCCATCACTTGATCCGCTTCATTTAGACGCAATAAACCGTTATCAACAAAAACACAGGTTAGCTTGTCGCCAATGGCACGGTGTAACAGCATTGCAGTTACTGATGAGTCAACGCCACCAGATAAACCTAGAACAACTTCATCATCACCGACTTGTTCTTTAATCTGCTCAATAGCATCATCAATAATATTTTCAGCAGTCCATAAGCGCTCACAACCACAAATCTCGGTGACGAAACGCTCTAACATACGGCCACCCTGCTTAGTGTGAGTCACTTCTGCGTGAAACTGGATGCCGTAAAACGGTTTTTCTTTATGGGCCATTGCCGCGATAGGCGCATTATCGCTAGAAGCGATTACTTCAAAGCTCTCAGGAACTTCAAGAACTTTATCACCATGACTCATCCAGACGTCGAGCAATGCTTTACCTTCAGTATTGAATCGATCTTCGATACCATCCAACAGTGCGTTAGGGGTATTGATGAACACTTCCGCGTAACCAAACTCGCGCTTATCGGAGCCACCAACTTTACCGCCAAACTGATAGGCCATAGTCTGCATACCGTAACAAATACCCAACACAGGAATATTCAATTCAAATACTAGCTCCGGTGCTCTTGGTGTACCTTCGCCTGATACAGACTCAGGCCCACCGGATAGGATAATGCCCTGAGGGTTAAACTCACGGATGTACTCGTCGCTAACATCAAAAGGCACCAACTCACAGTAAACGCCAATTTCACGTACTCGACGTGCAATAAGCTGTGTGTACTGAGAACCAAAGTCCAAAATCAATATACGATGATCATGAATATCTGTTTGCATCTTCTTACCTTTCTAGGTTAGCTAGCTACAACACGCTACACGCGTATCGTTTAAAAAATCAAAAAGCCGCAGGCTTAAAATCTGCGGCTTCGTTCACCTGTCTTTATTAAGGTCGAACAACTTGTAGTTTCAAACCACACCTCTTGCAAACTAAAGTTTTCGAGAGCGAGGTAGAACTTTACGGAACTGCGCAGTTTACTGAAGTAAGTGAGCATGATTGAGTAAAATTCTAACAATGCTATCGGACACTTTAGGCAGCAAAGTTATACGCGGTAGTTTGGCGCCTCTTTTGTGATCGACACATCATGCACATGACTCTCGCTCATACCGGCACTGGTCACTCGAACAAACTGTGCTTTAGTACGAACATCTTCAATAGTCTTGCAACCGGTTAAACCCATGCTTGAGCGTAAGCCACCCATCATTTGATGGACAATCTGCGTCATGCTTCCTTTGTAAGGAACACGGCCTTCAATACCTTCAGGAACAAGTTTATCCGCTGCATTTGAGCTTTGGAAGTAACGATCCGCAGAGCTGTTTTTCTGTGACATAGCGCCCAAAGAGCCCATACCACGGTACGACTTGTATGAACGGCCTTGGTATAACTCAACTTCACCAGGCGCTTCTTCTGTGCCAGCTAACATTGAGCCGACCATAACGCTATAAGCACCAGCTGCAATCGCTTTACACATATCACCAGAGAAGCGGATACCGCCATCAGCGATGAACGGAATACCTGTGCCTTCAAGTTCTTTAGCAACACTCGATATCGCAGAGATTTGCGGTACGCCAACACCCGTTACGATACGTGTTGTACAAATAGAGCCTGGGCCGATACCAACTTTCACACCATCAGCGCCAGCATCAACGAGTGCACGAGCACCAGCGCCGGTAGCCACGTTACCGCCGATGACTTGTTTGTCTGGATAATTGTCTTTAACCCACTTAACGCGGTCGAGCACACCTTGTGAGTGCCCATGAGACGTATCAACAAGAATGATATCTACCCCAGCTTCTACGATAGCCGATACACGATCAGGGGTTTCAGCGCCCGTTCCAACTGCGGCACCGACACGTAAATGACCATAGCGATCTTTACAAGCATTGGGTTTGGTTTCTGCGTTGTTAATATCTTTGACCGTGATTAGACCTTTCAAATCAAAGTTATCATTAACAACCAGTAGTTTTTCAATTCGGTTGGTGTGCAACTTGTCCAAGATTTCCTCTTGGCTTGCACCTTCCTGAACGGTGACTAAGCGCTCTTTTGGCGTCATGACAGACGATACAGGTTGTCCATCACGAGTTTCAAAGCGAATATCACGGTTCGTCACAATACCAACAAGCTGATCGCCTTCTACTACAGGCATACCTGAAATACCATGCTGCGCAGTCATATGTTTTAACTGGCCAATGGTTGTATCAGGAGTCACAGTAATGGGATCGCTAACGATACCGCTTTCGTATTTTTTCACGCGGCGAACATGTTCAGCCTGTTGCTCGATAGACATATTCTTGTGAATGAAGCCCATCCCACCTTCTTGCGCTAACGCAATAGCAAGACTTGATTCTGTCACAGTATCCATCGCGGCGGAAACAAGTGGAATATTTAGAGCGAACTCACGGGTGATTTTAGTACGCAAATCAGCATCAGCTGGAAGGACGGTAGAATGTCCTGGTACTAATAAAACATCGTCAAAGGTTAGAGCTTCCTCTATAATGCGCATAGGGTGTACCACGTATTATTTAAGCGCCAGAGCGACAGGCACTGGCTAGATGAAGCGCGTTATTATAACGTGTCTGTACAGCACAGGTAAATAGAAAAACAACTAAATAACCAATTTCGACGTCCACATTATGATTAAACCGCTTTTAGAACCGCAAGAACCGACAGAACAACGTAAAATTTACAGCGTCACCGAACTTGCGCTGAACGTTCGACGACAACTTGAAAAAGAAATTGGTCAAATATGGATCACTGGAGAAATCTCGAACTTAGCGACACCTCGCTCAGGTCATTGGTATTTTACACTAAAAGACGCAGACTCTCAGCTTCGGTGCGCCATGTTCAAAAACCGGAATCGCAGCGCACGCTTCACTCCTGAAGACGGCCAACAAGTGCTGATGCGCGCCAAAATTAGTCTGTATGAGCCGCGTGGCGATCTACAGCTTATTGGCGAGTATATGGAGCCTGCTGGTGAAGGCGCTTTGCAAATTGCCTTCAATCGCCTCAAAGAAAAGCTGAATAATGAAGGATTGTTTGCCGAAGAGCTCAAGCGTTCGATTCCAAGCTTGCCACGTAAGATTGGTATCATCACCTCACCAACTGGCGCAGCGATACGAGACGTTCTAACGGTACTAAATCGCCGCATGCCTCAAGTACCAGTGATCGTATACCCGACACAAGTCCAAGGTGAAAAAGCGGCAAAAAGTATCGTCGAACAGTTACATGTTGCTAACCAACGCGCTGAATGCGATGTGCTGTTAGTGACTCGTGGCGGTGGCTCGCTCGAAGACATGTGGTGCTTCAATGATGAAAAGTTGGCTCGAGAAATCCGTGCCAGCCATATTCCAGTGGTATCAGCTGTTGGCCATGAGGTAGACACCTCTATCAGCGACTTAGTTGCCGACCTCAGAGCACCAACACCCTCTGCAGCAGCAGAACTACTGGTGCCGAACCGTATGGACATTAGGCACAAGTTTCAAAGCTTAGAGCGACGGTTAGTGAATGAATTTCAACATAAACTTCAAATTCAACAAGCCCGTTTGGATAGACTCAGCGCCAAAATTGTTCACCCGAAACAGCGACTGGCTCAGAGCAAAACTGACTTGGAGCGCTTAACGAAGCTACTCAACAACGCTCAAAAGCGCTACTTAGAGAACAAATCTGTCAGCCTACAAAGCGCAACAACTCGTTTAGCAGGCTATAAACCTCAAAAGCACTTACAAGAGTCAAAAGAAAAACTACATGCGAGGCAGAAACAGCTTCAGCAAGCCATTAATCAACAATTAAAAGAGTTCCGCCAAGATTTTGTTTTGACTGCACAAAAACTCAATAATATCAGTCCTTTAGCTACATTAGAACGGGGTTACACTCTAACCACTGACGACAATGGTAAAGCTATAAGAAATGCTGAGTCTGCAAAAAAAGCAAAGGTGTTGGTGACGAGATTTAGCGATGGTGAAGTAAGAAGTAAGCCTGAATAAAGCTTACTTCTTAGTAGTTATTTCTTACCGAACTTCTTAATGGCCCGTTTCTTTTTCAAACGTTGACGACGAGACAGTTCACGGCTCTTATTGGTTTTATCGGCGAAGGGATTATCACCCTCTTTTGTTTCAAGACGAATTGGAGTGCCGATAAGGTTTAATTTCTTGCGGAAGAAGTTAATCAAATAGCGTTTATAGCTTTCTTGTAACTTACTGACCTGTTTACCATGAATAACGATCAACGGCGGATTGTGACCACCTGGGTGCGCATAACGCAATTTGATACGTCGACCCTTAATAGCAGGAGGCTGATGGCGATCATAGGCCTGCTCTAACAAACGCGTTAGTTGAGATGCTGACATTTCGACTAATGCGCTTTCCCACGCTTCATCAACAGACTCCCAAAGGTGCCCAACATTAGAGCCATGCAAAGCTGAAATAAAGTGAATTCGAGCAAAGTCTACAAAGCCTAATCGTCGGTCAATCTCTTGCTTAACCTCATCACGCTCCTCTTCAGTCATGCCATCCCACTTGTTAATGGCAATCACCATTGAGCGCCCCGCATCAATAATATGGCTGACTAAGCTAAGGTCCTGATCTGTAATAGGCTCACGGGCGTCCATCACCATCACCACAACGTTAGCATCACCGATAGCTTGCAACGTTTTGAGTACAGAAAACTTTTCGACGGTTTCTTTAACTTTACCACGACGGCGAACACCCGCTGTATCAATTAAGGTGTAAGGCTTGCCTCGTCGCTCCATCTCAATATAAATACTGTCACGTGTTGTTCCTGGCATATCAAACACCACCACGCGCTCTTCACCCAGAAAACGATTAATCAGGGTCGATTTGCCCACGTTTGGTCGGCCTACCACAGCCAACTTCAGGCCACGAGCTTGCAGCTCTTCGATGGTTTGCTCGTCTTCATTAGCAGGAACAATCTCTAGACAATCTAGGACTTGATCAATCAAGGTAGAAACGCCACGGCCATGCTCAGCGGCAATACCCAAAATATTGCCATAGCCAAAGCTATAGTATTCAGCGAGTGCGGCATCCGCATGGACGCCATCTACTTTGTTTACCACCAAAATCACAGGCTTTTGTTGACGGCGCAATTGCTCAGCGACATATTCGTCGGCCGCTGTCATGCCAGTTCTGGCATCAACCATGAACAACACAATATCAGCTTCTTCAACCGCTTGAAGCGATTGTTTCGCCATGAGGTCATCAATCCCCTCTTCATCACCAGCGATACCGCCAGTATCCACCACGATAAAGGGCTGCCCTTTTAACTTGGCTTGGCCGTATTGACGATCTCGGGTTAATCCAGGAAGGTTAGCTACAAGGGCATCGCGCGACTTAGTCAGTCGATTGAATAACGTAGATTTGCCAACGTTGGGACGACCAACGAGCGCGATAACAGGAAGCATAAAAATTACTCTTCAGAATCTTCTTCAACTTTGTTGAAGACATACATAAAACCAAAACGGCTGGTTAGAATCACTTCATCATCAGTGACGATTGGCTTGTGAGCAAACCCATAATCATCTAAGTGATCACGCGCCACAATTTCACCTGTCGACTTATCTAAAAAGTGTACATAACCTTCAAAGTCGCCAAGTACCAAATCATCACCCAACTCTGCTGCTGCAGTAGGGCTACGATATTTTAACCCTTCTTGCTTCCAAGCAACGTCACCAGTGGTGCGGTTAATCGCAACAACGGTACCATCGGTAGTGACGGCGTAAACTCTTAAAGTATCAACCAACAAGTCTTTTACCGTAGATAACTCTTCGCGCCATAAATAACGACCATTGCTTAAATCCATCGCAATAGCGTACCCATTATAACCAGCACCGTATAAAGTATCTCCGTATAAAACGGGAGTAGTATCCACGTCTACGATGCGAGAAATATCGGAGCTACCCCTTGGCGATGAAACTCGTTGCTCCCACAACAAATCACCAGAGTCTAAATTGAATGCCGCTAACTTACCGTTAGCAAACCCTGTTAAGACAATGCCATTAGCAGTAAGCGGTGCCGATGTACCACGAATCGTTAAACTCGGTATAACACGATCATAAAACCACTCTTGGTCGCCATCCGTGCTGTCTAAAGCAAAGATTCTACCGTCAGCCGTTCTTACAACAACTTTAGTGCCTTCAATAGCTGGTTTTGCTAACACCTCACTAGACACGTCAGCACGCCACAGCTCAGAGCCGTCTTCAACATTTAAGACGATAACTTTAGCCTTTTTAGAACCGATAGCAACCAAACCAGCGTTAGCACTGATGCCGCCAGAAAGTGGCTCATTAAGCTCAACTTCCCAAGCAATATCGCCTGACTCACGATCGAATGCCGTTACCAGCCCTTTAATATCAGCCGTTATGATGTAATCATTCCAAACAGCTGGTGTTAAATCATTAAACTTATCATCAGCGCCTTCGCCCACAGATTCAAACCAACGGACATCGATCTCAAACTGAGACTCCACATCTTGAAGTTCTGTCGGTTCATTGACGACTTCGTCTGAACAGGCTGCAAGCAGTACGCAAGCTGCTAATGAAGTTAGTAATTTAGACTTAACGTTTAGTGTCATATTTTATCCCGTTGTAGAATACTCGATTCGTTTTATTAATTATTTCTCGATTCCAAACTCAGATAGTCGCAATGCTAACAAAGGATGCGGCGCAGTCTGCGAAGCATCTCGGGCTTGAATAAAGGTGTTTTTAGCCGCCTCACGGTCGCCTTTTGCCAGTTGAGCTTCGCCCTTGACCATCAAAGCACTGGCTTTATAGGCTTCAGAAGTAACCGCATCAACTTCAGCAATAGCTGCATCATACTGTTCTTGAGCTAACAAGATTCGAGCTAAACGAACCTGTGCTACAGGAGCAAAGGTCTTGTTACCTTGGTCAACAACCCAACGTAATTGTTCCATAGCTGCATCAAAATTATCGCTAGAGACCTCTAGTTCAGCTAACTTTAATGCTGCTAATGCTGCATAGGTTGAGCTACTAAAGTCTTGTTTTAGTGTCTCAGCTTTTTCGACAAATTCAGTTTGATCATCACTGCCCGCCACAATGTTGTTAAAAGCTTCTGCATATTGCGCAGAGGCAGCTTCAGCTTGTGCGACTTTATGATCTTTGTAGTAATCCCAACCGAAAATACCACCAAAACCGATAACCGCCCCCAAGATAATGGCTTTACCGTTTTCTTTCCAAAAGGTTTTTATCGCTTCGACCTGTTGTTCTTCTGTTTCATACTGAGCCATTACTGGTCTCCTAACTCTATTACTGTTTAATTAATGATTTCAGCTGCTCTGCCACGTCCGACTGAGCTAACTGCAATTGATCTTTTTGCTCACGCAAGAATTTAACGCCAACCGTTTGTTCTTGCACTTCTTCCTCACCGATAACAAGCGCAATATCTGCACCACTTTTATCCGCGCGCTTAAATTGCTTTTTGAAATTACCTCCACCAAAGTTATTTCGCACTTTTAGTGTTGGTAACTCATCTCTTAGCTTTTCAGCTAACTGGATAGCATTAATTTCGGCAGCTTCACCTAACGCTACTATATAAACATCCGCTAACCTTGGTTTTATCGGCTCAATCTCTTCCAACAAAGCAACAATTCGTTCGATACCCATCGCAAAGCCACTGGCCGTAGTTGCATGACCACCAAGCTGTTCAGTTAATCCATCATAACGACCGCCAGCACATATAGTCCCTTGCGCGCCTAGCTTATCAGTAATCCATTCAAAAACCGTGCGATTATAATAATCCAGACCTCGAACCAAATTCGTATTCACCTCATAGCAAACACCATTAGCATCGAGTATGTCGCATAGCACCTTAAAGTGTTGCTCTGACTCTTCGTCTAAATGCTCCGAAAGCTTCGGCGCATCTTTAACTAACGCTTGCACCTCTGGATTCTTGCTATCCAAAATTCGTAGAGGGTTAGTAGTTAAACGACGCTGGCTGTCTTCATCAAGCTGCTCTTTAATCGGCTCTAAAAAGGCCACTAACTTATCACGATATGCTGCTCGCGCCTCATTTGAACCTAAGGAATTAATCTCTAACCTTACTGAGTCAGCTAATCCCAACTCTTTCCATAAGCGCGCCGTCATCAAAATAAGTTCAGCATCAACATCAGCGCTCGCGATACCAAAGGTTTCTACACCTAACTGATGGAACTGTCTGTAACGCCCCTTTTGTGGACGTTCATGACGAAACATCGGCCCCATATACCACAAACGCTGTTCTTGGTTATAGAGCAGCCCGTGCTCAATGCCCGCACGCACACAGCTTGCCGTACCTTCTGGTCTTAAGCTTAAACTGTCGCCATTTCTATCCTCGAAGGTATACATCTCTTTTTCGACGATATCGGTCACTTCACCAACCGCTCGCTTAAACAGCTGGGTCTTCTCCACAATTGGCATACGAATTTCAGAGTAGCCATAACTCCCCATCAGACGACGGAGAATTGCCTCTAACTTCTGCCAATATGGAGTCTGTTCCGGCAAGGTATCATTCATGCCGCGAATTGCTTGAATTTTTTGCGCCAAAATCTATCCCTATCCGTTCAAGTGATATTTTTTGTGAAAGTGCGAAATTATAGCGAATTTGGCGAAAAACAGTAGTTATTTCGCCGTTTTTTCAGAAATTATAGAGCCAGACAGCCTCTATCCAGACAATAATTATTTAACTTCTTCGATAGGTAGCTGTTCAGCACCCTTAGTTTTTTCGTCTGTCCGCTCTTTTTTAGCGGCAATTTGAGCACGAATTCGGGCTTCTAATTCATCAACCAGGTCCTCATTCGCTACTTTGTGGCTTTTTTCACCGTCTTGGTACAGCATGCTCTTTTTAAAGCCGCCAGTTAAGCCCACTGACACTTCTTTCGCTTCACCTGGGCCGTTTACAACACAACCAATAACGGCAACATCTAAGTGCTCATTAACGTCTTCAAGACGCTCCTCAAGCGCATTGACGGTCTTAATCACGTCAAATTGCTGGCGAGAACAAGAAGGACAAGCAATAAGGTTAATACCACGTTGACGTAAACCCAAGCTTTTTAAAATATCAAAGCCCACTTTAACTTCTTCCACAGGATCCGCTGCTAAAGATATGCGAATGGTATCACCAATACCTTCCGCCAAAAGCATTCCCAACCCAACCGATGATTTCACCGTACCGGAGCGGAAGCTACCAGCCTCCGTAATACCTAAATGCAGGGGATTATCGATTTCTTTGGCTAAGATTCTATAGGCCGCCACGGTCATGTAAACGTCCGATGCTTTAAGGCTGATTTTGTAATCTTTAAAGTTATAACGCTCTAAGATATCGATATGACGATAAGCAGACTCAACCAAAGCTTCTGGCGTTGGCTCACCGTATTTTTCCTGAAGGTCTTTCTCCAAGGAGCCAGCGTTGACACCAATACGGATCGGAATATTACGAGCTTTCGCCGCATCAACCACTGCCTTCACACGCTCTTCAGCGCCGATATTACCCGGGTTAATTCGTAAGCAATCCACTCCGTATTCAGCAACTTTTAACGCTATGCGATAATCGAAATGAATGTCTGCAACCAAAGGAACTGGAGATTGCTTTTTAATCTCTTTAAAGGCTTCAGCAGCTTTCATGGTTGGCACTGACACTCGAACGATGTCAGCTCCAGTATTGGCTAGAGCCTGTATTTGCTTCACCGTAGCTTCAACGTCATTTGTGTCAGTATTGGTCATGCTTTGTACTGCGATGGGCGCATCACCGCCCACTGGTACGTTACCAACCATAATTTGACGGGATTTACGACGTTGAATCCAAGAAGGGTTATTCATATTACTCGGTTCTCACTTGCCACAACCATCAGTGGCGAAAGACATTGATAAAAAATATAAAACGTTAAGCGTCATCGCCTAATGTTAGTTTGGCTGCACGACTATCAGGATAACTGGACAAATCCACCGCACCACCGTTATAGGTCAATTGTACCGCTGAAGCCTTACCTAGGGTCAAGTTAAATGGTGCTTTTCCTGACAGTTGCAAGCTAGTTCCCGCGGACTTTATCCCTAACGCAAGCACTTTGCCGCTGGCGTCTTGAATACGAACCCAACAGTCTCCTGAAAAACTTAGAGACAAAGCTCCACTAACCGATGACTCCACTGCTGCTGAGGTCTGATTATCGCTCACCAAACTGCTCTGAGACGCTTCTTGGTTCTCGCTTGAAGACGCAGCATTATTGTCGCCTTGGCTACTCTCTCCTAGATTATCGCCTCCTAGGCTTAGGCTACCCTCGGTATCGATGTTATCCGTGGCTGACTCATTAGTTGGAGCAGACTCGGACTCTACCGTTAAACTACCTGCGCTTTGATCAGGGCTGGTTGATTCACCCATCGTTAAGCCACCACCGCTTGAAGGGTCAAGCTCTAGGCCATCATTGCCAGTATTTATGGTTTGAGATGGACTGTCACTAGGAACAAACTTTTTCCACAGTTCTTTTTCCACAACCACATAATAAATAGCAAACAATAAAGCGAGAATAATAATGGTTGTAGCAGCCTTAAAAATCCAGTTACCAGAGTTTATCGGCTTATCAAGCTCTAAACCTTCCAGTCTTTGAGGTGGCGTACTAAATAAGTTGTTTTTCTGGCAATACTCTTGAAAGTTTGCACAAACATCAACGCCTTCTATTTTCAGTAATTCTGCGTAGTTCTTTAAATAACCTCTATAAAACGTCACTGGCAGATCACCTTCGTAATCATCAGCTTCGATTTTCTTTAAAACGGACTGTGTTAACTTTAAACGAGTAGACACGTCCTCTAAAGATAACCCTTGCTGTTCACGAGTCTGCTTTAATAAAGCCCCAGGACCAAAACTGTGCTCCTGAGACTGCTGTTCGGTTTCTTCAGTCATATAATTTATCGAATATTAAGGTATTCAGTTGCTTGTGGTGAATTAGGAAATAGTTGCATTAATTTTTCACCATAACTTTGCATACTACCTCTACGGTTAGTTTCTTTAGCCACTTTATAACCTAGTAGTAAAGAGTTTGCCGTAGGTTTTGTGCGACCTTCGAACCTGTACAAATAATCTTCAGCCCGTTTAGCATTACCCTTTTGATAATGCACCTGAGCCAAACCATACAGCGACTTATTTAAATTTGGATTAAGTGTAAGCGCTTTTTCGAAATACTCTTCTGCTTGCGTAAACTGCTTAGCATTTAGGCTGCAAAAACCCGCATTTTCATAAGTCTCACCAACCGACGTATAGTCTGGTTCCGCAATAGCTTTTAAAAAGTACTTAATCCCTTCTGCGTACTCTTTTTTAGACTCGCACAAGAATGCCCCATAAGCATTGAGGTAGTCAGGATTATCCGGCGCCTTTTTTAACGCGCGGCGATAGTAACCATCAGCTTTATCATACTCATAGACTGCTTGGTAGTAGTAGCCTAAGCCATACAAAACATCAGGCATGTCGGGATCATGCTCATAAGCTTTAACTAAGTTCTGCTTAGCTCGCTCCATATAGCCTCTTTCAATGTACTTTAGGCCGAGCGCCAACCTGGATTGTGCAGCTTTCTTTGCATTATAGTCAGTGTCTGAAACTTCTATTCGATCATTAGTAGCTGCTTTTGTAGTGGTTCGGCTAGTCGTTTGACAGCCACTCACAGCAATTACTGCTCCAAGCACAATCCAGTTAATATGTTTCATCGATACCTACCTGTTTATCGTTATATCTAACTAATCTTATACTAGCGCCCTTACATCAATGTCACCAGAGTACTGAGTACGTCTTTGTTGGCGCTTCGTTTTATCATTAATTTTACCCGCGAGCTGGCCACACGCAGCATCGATATCATCACCACGCGTACGTCGAACTACAACCACAAAGCCATTTCGATGTAAGTAATCACTAAAAGCATCTATCGCTTTCGGAGTCGAGGTTTCGTAATGAGTCTGTGGAAACGGGTTGAAAGGAATTAGATTAATCTTACAGGGCGTATTTTTCAATAGCTTAGCTAACTGTTTCGCGTGTTCTATGCTGTCGTTAACATCTTTCAGCATCACGTACTCAACGGTTACCTTACGCGCAGCGTTCGATTTCTCCATATAGCGATGCACACTCGCCATAAACTCTTTAATAGGATACTTTTTATTAATCGGTACTAAAACATCTCGCAATTCGTCATTCGGGGCATGTAAAGAAATCGCCAAAGCCACATCAATATCATCACCCATACGGTCCAACTGCGGTACCATGCCAGAGGTGCTTAGGGTCACACGACGCTTAGAAAGACCATATGCAAAATCATCCAGCATCAATTCCATGGAGTTAATCACTGGCTGGTAATTCGCCAACGGCTCGCCCATGCCCATCATCACCACATTAGTCACCGCGCGATCATCGCTTTTATGTTTACCATTTAAGTAACGAGCCGCATGCCAGACTTGGCCAATGATTTCAGCTGTGGTTAGGTTTCGGTTAAAGCCCTGATATCCTGTTGAACAGAAGCTGCACTCTAGGGCACAACCAACTTGTGATGAAACACACAAGGTTCCACGGTGACGTTCTGGAATAAATACCGTTTCAATCGCTTGACCGCCCGGAATCTTCAAAGCCCACTTAATGGTGCCATCACTGGATTCCTGAATGTTTAACACTTCAGGACCTTCGATCACAGCTACATCTGCTAACTTTTGGCGACATGCCTTACTGATATTGGTCATATCGTCGAAATTATCGACGCCAAATTGATGAATCCACTTCATGACCTGTTGAGCACGAAATGGTTTTTCACCAAGTTCAACAAAGAACTCGACCATTTCATCGCGCGTCAGGTTGAGTAGGTTGGTTTTTTCGTTAACCGGTTGAGAATTACTCATTAGGAATACCTTTTTGCGATTAAAATGTCTTTGATTTCACCTTAAATGTGTTCAAGGCTTCAAAAACATTGAAGGTTTGCAGTAATAAATCACCCGCAAACCTGTACAAATTTTACGCTATTCTAGGCTTTTACAGCGTCAATAGCAAAATAACTAAGCTCCATTCCTCTAAGCCAATACCTAACTTGAGGAAAGAGCTCTTCTACCCCGTAATATTAAGCCGAAAAACAATGAAGCCATAGCAAATCAAATCTTGGATGATTTGATTAGTGAAATTCAGCCCATGGAAGGACTGTATTTCACGATGCGTAAAATGGATGAATTGTTATGAGGGAAGTCATGCTTGCATGACCTTAATATTGGGGTGGCCTTCTCTTTGGCTACTTTCTCTTGGCCACGCAAGAGAAAGTAGCTCGCTGAGAAGCGAAATAAAAACTAAATTAGCGAGTGCGAGGGCAGATTTCTTCAGTAGAGAAGAAGTAGCTGATCTCACGCTCAGCTGATTCTGGGCTATCAGAACCGTGTGCTGCGTTTTCGTCTACTGATACAGCGTAGTCTGCACGGATTGTACCGCGAAGTGCTTCTGCAGGGTTAGTAGCACCCATGATTTCACGGTTTGCTTTGATAGCGTTCTCGCCTTCTAGCACTTGAACCATTACAGGGCCAGACGTCATGAAGTCTACCAATGCGCCGAAGAAAGGACGCTCTTTGTGCTCAGCGTAGAAACCTTCTGCTTTTTCACGAGACAAGTGAATCATTTTTGACGCAACAATGCGAAGACCTGCACGCTCGAAACGCGAGTAGATTTCACCAATAACGTTTTTTGCTACTGCGTCAGGTTTTACGATAGAAAAAGTACGTTCAACAGCCATTTTAGACTCCAATAATAGTTTAAAAGCAATAAAATCAATAAGTTGCTAAGAGGCTCTCTTAGCAAAGCCCGCGCTTAAGCAGACTTGAAAATTCGTGTCTCCGATATCGCGTAAGCCATAACCGGTGTTAAAAAAGGGGATAGCTTTAGCTAACCCCTTTAAAATCGCGCGTATTATACTGAATGTGTATTATTTGGGCAATGCTCCCCGCCCGCAAATTAGTAATGAGTCATCATATTATCTAAATGCAGTACTGACTCTGAGCTAAGCGGTATGTGGCTAAAGCTACTAGCCTCTGGAGAAAGGTTCCCTTTTATCTCAATTTTAATCTTGTAAGAACCGATATCTAAAGGTTGTCCATCAAGGTCTTTTAGCTCCAACTCACCGCCAAATCGTTCTGCTGCTCCTGGCTTTATATCCATAGAATGCAATGCCTGGGTGAACATCATATCTGATGACCATAGGCTTACTAACTCACCCTGATCATCGTATAAATAGATTTCAAAGGTTTGACCCGATGTGAAGTCCAGAGTCAGAGTCTGATCGGAATGATTAATTAAGGTGATAGAAGTTTCTACGTTTTTTTGTTGATTCAGCATCACTGTTTCTGCAGGAAACTGTGCGGAAAGTTCAATGCCGTTTTGATTCGGTAATGTCATGCGGTCCACCTTAGCATGCTCTAACTCAAATTCAACCACCCCTAGCACCGAGTCTTGAGCCCACTTAACCAATCCAATGCCTGGAGCAAACCATGCGCTCTTTAGTCCTGCATCAAAACAGTAACCTGTGAAATCCAGTTTGACCAGATCATTAAAGTCACCCGCTGAGGATGACAGGTTTGCTTCCTTGCCAGCTAACACCGCCCTATCGGTGCAGCCGTCGATTCTAACTTGATACTCAGTACCCACTGGGTCATCACCATCAAACAACAAGTCCAGTTGCTGTGACTCATTCAGCCAATAAACTCGGTTACCATCATGTGAAACCCATAACCATTGGTTTTCCTGCCCAAAATAACTCGAGTACTGCTTCCAGTTCGCCCCCATGGTCTCCATCAACCCGACACTAATTACTTCGCCCTGTGAGCTTTTATAGCTACGGTAATCGGTTGGTGAGGTCATGACAAAGTTATCTGCCGATACAGCCCCTGATAGCATAGTGGCCAACCCCAGAGTGATTTTTTGGTAAACGTTCATAATATCTCCTTAAAATAATTGTGTAGTTGCTCATAGCGAGGCCAATTATTTACAAGGAGCCAGTGTTTTCCAGTGAACAAATCTTGACGTTTATGACAGATTTGTTTATCTGCGAATAAATCCTAGATATTACAATAACTTAGTAACGACTGCTAAGGGTCTAACGGACATGACACTTTAATGACCGCTTAAAATCAGTAGGGGAATGGTTTACTGGTAGATAGTTGGATCTGAGAAACCTTGGCTTTTAAAACCTTGTCGACGCAAGACACAAGAATCACACTCACCACAAGCTTTCCCATCATTATCCGCGTCATAGCAAGATACTGTTTTAGCGTAATCAACGCCTAGCTCAATTCCTTTAGCAATAATTTGTGCTTTTGTCATATCAATCAGCGGCGCATCTATATGCACCTTCTGCCCTTCAACGCCCGCTTTAGTCGCTAAGTTAGCCATGTTTTCGAAGGCCTCAATAAACTCAGGCCGGCAATCAGGATAACCTGAATAATCCACAGCATTGACACCAACAAAAATGTGGTGGGCTTGCAGAACTTCAGCCCAACCTAAAGCAATCGATAAAAAGACGGTGTTTCTGGCGGGTACGTAAGTCACTGGTATCGCCTCTTCTGCTGCAATTGCTTCACCAGTTGGCACATCAATCGAGTGGTCGGTCAAAGCTGAACCACCAATTTCCGACATATCCAAATTAACTTCAATATGCTTTGTCGCACCAAATTGAGCTGACACTTTGGCAGCAGCTTTTAACTCGGCTACTGTACGCTGACCGTAATTAAAGCTCATGGTGTAGCACTCGAAACCTCGCTCTTTGGCAATAGCCAAAGCAGTTGTTGAGTCTAATCCACCAGAAAGTAATATTACTGCTCTTTTTGTCATGTTATTCGCTACCTAACTCAATTAACTTGTTAAGAAATAACAACTCTATCTATAAGACACTGGCCCCGCTATCAAGTAGCGGGATGACAACCTCTCAGACTATCTAAAGCTGATAAAATTCTTTTTGACCCAAATAAAACCGAAATTTTATTAGATTATTGGAAGCAGGAAAAATGCTCAGCCTGCGCGGCATTCAATCAATTCAAACACGGAGTTTACTTAGGTAAGTAAGTATTTCGAATTGATTAGAATAACAAAGCAGATGAGTATTTTAACAATTCCAATCAGACGCCTTGTTTCTCACCCCAGATAATTTTATGCAACTGCACCTGCATCCTAACCTTCAACCTATCCTTCAAAATCCACTCGGCTAAATCCGCGTACTCAACCTGCCCATAACTCGGTGAAAACAGCACCTCACACTTATCGGTTAGATTGTACTTATCAACCGTCATTTTGCACCAGTCGTAGTCTTTCCGGCTGCAAATAACAAACTTCACCTGATCAGTCGGTTTCAGGTGCTCGATGTTTTCATAGAGATTGCGTGACATCTCACCTGAGTCAGGTGTTTTGAGGTCCATCACCACCATCACACGTTTATCAAGCACCGAGATATCGTGGGCCCCACCCGTTTCGGTCGAGACTTTATAACCTTTTTCACACAACAGTTGGTAAAACTCATAAGCACGTTTCTGTGCTAACGGCTCGCCGCCTGTCATGCAGATGTGTTGGCAATTATACTGCTCGATATCGGCTAAAATTTCTTCATAGGTCATCCATTCGCCACCACCAAACGCATAGTCCGTATCGCAATAAGTACAACGAAGCGGACAGCCTGTAAGGCGTACGAAAACTGTTGGCAGGCCAACCGTTAAACTTTCGCCTTGTAAAGAGTGGAAAATCTCAGTGATTCTTAATTTGCTCAAAATGAACCTAAATACAGGGAATAGACTAGAAATTGTGCGGATTGTAACAAAAAAGCTGCCTAAATAGACAGCTTTTCAATCGTTATCATGGTTAATTAGAGCTCTATAAAGAACCCAGTTTAACCTTAGCTAGCTTGCCAGCAGTGGTATTCGGAAACGCTTTGACCAGTGCTTGATATGTTTTCTTGGCTTCTGCTTTATTACCACTTAACTCATGGGTTTGAGCAAGTTTCAGCATCGCCTTGTCTTTAATTTCCGTCTCCGGGAATTGACTATACACCGCTTCAAACTCGAACGCTGCTTGTTGATATTCTTTATCATTAGAGTGTAACTGTCCAAGAATATAATGCGCGTTAGCTGCTAAAGGATGCTTAGGGTAATCTTTAACAAAGCTCTTAAACGAGCTTTTAGCAAAGGCATATTCTTTGTTACTGAACTGAGAAAACGCTTTGTTGTAAGCTTGTTGTGCATCACTAAGGTTTTGGTCACTGGCGTCAGCGCCACCGGTAGACTCACCACCTTCAGTACCAGACAGTTCAGCGCCTGAAAGCCCACCCTGACTCGCTTCGGTTAAGCGACGGTCAAGATCAGCATATAATTCTTTTTGCTGACGTTGCAGCTTTTGGATTTGATAACCCTGCTCTTCAGACTTGCCGCGTAAGTAACTCACTTCCTGCTGAAGCTGCATGACCTGACGCATAAGCTCGCCGACTAATTGATTTTGGTCATTTTCTTGATATTGTTGAATCGCTTCGACTGCTTTTCCATCAACCACTGGAGCGGCAGTATTGCCCACAGCAGATGCTGTGAGCAATGATAATGCGATTATCTTAGTGTAACGATAAGTCATTATTGATATTTAATTTCCACACGACGGTTTTCTTGCCAAGCTTGTTCAGTGTGACCAGGGTTAGCTGGAGACTCTTCACCAAAGCTGATTACTTCGATTTGACTACCAGAAACACCATAAGTTCTCATTAACTGAGCCACTGACTTCGCACGACGCTCGCCTAGAGCCAAGTTGTACTCAGGAGTACCACGCTCGTCCGCGTGACCTTCAAGGATTACTTTCTTGCCAGTCGCTTGAATGTGCTTAGCATGAACTTCTAATAACTCCATATCGCCGCTACGAATAGCGTCGCTGTCGAAATCGAAGTAGATTGTTGTGTTTTCCAACAATGCCGCGATACGTTGTCTTTCAGCTTCTTCAGCAGCACGTTGACGTGCTAACGCTTCAGCTTCAGCATCTGAACCATCGTCTTGTTGAACGGTTGTATCAGTAGTATCGTCTGCCGGCTCAGTTGTGCTACAGGCAGCTAACGCTAATGCTGCAAACAAAGCCAATAGTAATTGTACCGAACGTTTCATTGTCATCCTCCAGGATTGTTATTTAACTTATTACAAATTACAAAATATACGGAGACCACGCCGGTGCTTTAACTTCACCAACGTTGGCCGGTAGTCTTGCTTTAAATCGTCCATCCATTGATACCGCACTTAAAACTTTTTGTCGCCCGTCAACAGTAGAGAAAATAATCATGCTGCTGTTTGGAGCAACTGACAACGACTCATCTAAACTAGTCTTAGTTAAGACAGTTAGGTTCCCCGTGTCGATGTCTTGTGCGGCTACATGGAAATTACCATTGTTTTGATGAACCATCACAATAGTCTTTCCGTCTGGTGCAAATTCCGCACCAGCATTGTACCTTCCCTCGAAGGTTACCCTTTCTGCATCGCCTCCTGCAAGCGAAACACTATAAATTTGCGGTTTTCCTCCTCGATCTGAGGTGAATATCAAACTTTTGCCATCCGGATTCCACGATGGCTCGGTGTCAATCGCATAATGTCGCGTTAAACGGCTTAACTTTTTGCTCGCCAAATCCATCACATAAAGCTCTGGATTACCGTCTTTTGACAGTACCATCGCCATTTTTGTGCCGTCTGGTGACCATGCTGGAGCACTGTTAAAGCCCTTATAACTCGCAATCAGCTCTCGCTGTCCTGTTGCGATAGTCTGAATAAAAATCTCCGAACGACCGTTTTCAAAACTGACGTAGGCTAACTTATTACCATCTGGCGACCAAGTTGGTGACATAATCGGTCTTTTCGACGAGAAAACGTTAGTTTGATTAAAACCATCGCTGTCAGCCACGTTTAAGTTATAAGGCTTAGCCGCTAACCGATCGACTTGCACATAAGCAATTTGCGTGGCAAAAGCACCGCGTTCACCGGTTAAAGCCTCGTAGATTTCATCCGCTGCAATGTGTGCCGCCCAACGGAAGTTATCGCTATTGACTAACTTTGTTTTCAAGACCATCAGATGAAATGACTGGTCTACCAAGGGGTAACTTCCCGATGGGATGTTCGATTCCATTACGGCCTTATCGTTATAAGGATCAATCAAGTCATACGACACCATATACTTACCTGGTGCCGTCTCTTTAACGATACCGTACACAACGCCATCAACGCCGAGCTCTTTCCAAGCATCAATATCGACTTCGGTAATTTGATTTGGCGACTGTGGTAACTCGGCGATTTCAACCGGCTTAAATTTACCGCTACGCTCCAAATCATTAGCAATAATTTGTGCAAAGTCATGTGGTGGTTCCACTTTAACTTCTGACGCACTTTCAAACTTGAAAGGCACCACAGCCACAGGACGAGCGTCATCACGCCCTTCTGTAATGTAAATTTGCACCTCGGCATTCGCCGCATAGGCCATAACACCTAACCACAATACCACTAGTTTTTTACAAATATGTTTCATAGAGTCTCTACTCTCGGTTTGTTTAATCTTTTAAACTTGGATCAAAAGTAAATGTAATGGTTCTCAGTTCCTCAATAACATCAGGGTTCTCTGAGTACGGTAATGGCGATGCCCGATTAATTGCCGCGATACCTGTCTGACAATAAACATCATCACCACCAACAATAATTGTATCTAAGACTACACCACCTGGTGCGGTTTTAATCGTAATGGTACACGAACCTTGCACTGAAGGTTTATTCCATAGCCTGACTAACTTACTTCTAATTTGAGCCTTTAACTTCTCAAGTTCCGTCAAAGCCTGAGCTTTCTTAACATCACCTTCCATTGCATCAAAGAATTCGCCTTCTTGCGCTGCTAACTCCTCTAACAGGCGCTGCTCTTCTTCTTTACGTTTTCGCTCCGCTTCTTCACGCTTCTTACGTTCGGCTTCTTCTTTCTTACGCTTTTCTTCGGCTAAACGCTTCTTTTCAGCCTCTTCTTTCTTGCGCTTTTCTTCCGCCAAACGCTTTTTCTCAGCTTCTTCTTTGCGCTTACGCTCGGCTTCTTCTTTCTTACGCTTTTCTTCCGCTAAACGTTTCTTCTCAGCCTCTTCTTTCTTGCGCTTTTCTTCCTCAAGCTTTTTCTCAAGCGCTAGTTTTTTCTTACGCTCTAACTCCGCCTGCTCTTTAGCACGCTTCTCAGCTTCGGCTTTCTCTTGAGCTTTCTGCTCAGCGATTTTCTTTTCGCGCTCAAGTTTTTCTAACCGCTCTTGCTGTTGCTTTTTTAAACGTTCCTCTTCGCGCTTTTTTTCTTCATTAGCGCTTGGTGGCGGAGGATTCGTTTTGGGCGCTTGCGCAATACGAGCCTGAATCGGCGCATCAACATATTTATGCTCTGGAATATTAGGCTCCCAGATAAACTTCCATATAATAGCAGCGATTAGCGCTAGATGTAGCACAACCGATAGAATAATTGGTAACGTTTTTTTCTTATCAGACAACTCAATTCACCTAGTTAGACTGCTCAGTCATTAATCCAACGTTTTCTATCCCTGCAATCTTTCTTAGTTGATCCATAAACTCTATAACCTCACCGTATGAAACAGATTTATCGCCATTAATATAAATAGGAGCATTTGGCGAATCCTCCAGCCCATTAACTACTTTATCTAAGAGCTCTTCTCTACTCATAGGCTCTGCACGACTTTCAGCAGAACTACCGATAGATAAGTAATACTGACCTTCGCTATCAAAGGAAACAATAAAAGGAGTCTCTTCATCTGAAGAAATAACTTCCGAGTCAGCGGTCGGCAAATCAACCTGAATACCCGCCGTAATTAATGGCGCGGTAATCATGAAGATCACCAACAACACTAGCATCACATCAATGTAAGGCACTACATTAATTTCTGCGTTGAGTCGGCGTCTCTGTCTGCGTACAAGTTGCGGCATAATAGTCGACCTTAGCTGTGTGCCTTACGGTGCAAGATACCCGAGAATTCTTCTAGGAAGTTTTCATAGCGGATTTCAATTCGCTGCAAACGATTAGTAAAACGGTTATAAGCAATCACCGCAGGAATCGCCGCGAAAAGACCCATCGCCGTCGCAATCAAGGCCTCCGCAATACCCGGCGCCACCATGGCTAATGTCGCCTGCTTAACGCTACCCAGCGCGATAAACGAGGTCATGATGCCCCATACGGTACCGAATAAACCGATATAAGGCGTTACCGAACCAACTGTCGCTAAAAACGATAGGTTTTGCTCAAGCTTTTCCACTTCACGACTGTGCGCCACGCGCATGGCGCGATGCGTACCGTCCATCACCGCTTCAGGGCTGACGCCACTCTGCTGGCGAAGGCGCATAAATTCTTTGTAACCGGCTAAGAACAAAGACTCTAAGCCTTGTTTTTTCTGGTCGCTTTGAGACAGTTCGGTGGATAGTTTGCTCAGATCGATACCTGACCAAAATTTGTCCTCAAACTGTTTACTCTTTCTTGAAGCGGTATTAAGGACACCAGAACGTTGAAAAATCAACGCCCAAGACATAACGGAAATGATCAAAAGTAACAGCATAATTAGCTGTACTGGAATACTGGCTTCTAAAATCAAACCAGCAATGGACATGTCATTAGCACCACTCACGTGCAATCTCCTCTTGTAAATAATGTGGCATAGGAGCAGGCGTCATGGTGTCCATATCAACGCAAGCCACCCGAATTGTTGCCTTATTCACTAGTTGTTGTTTATTGTCATCAGATTCATCGCTGTTTTCATCAACCCGATAAATCTCTTGCTCAAAAATAACGCTCGCCTTTCGTACCGAGCTAATTCGTGTCTTAACAATCAGCTGATCATTAAAACGAGCTGGGCGAATGTATTTTGCATCGACATGAGCGACCGCAAAGGCCAGCCCTTTATCAATCAATACATCCTGTTCCCAGCCCAATGAACGTAACCATTCCGTACGGCCACGCTCGTAAAACTTTAAATAGTTAGCGTAATAAACTACGCCAGCCACGTCAGTATCTTCGTAGTAGACCCTAACCGGCCAATTAAATTCACGCGCCATTATATTTAAGCCCTATTATTATAACGTTTCAGGCTCGGAAAAGTGTTAAAGCAATCCCGAAAACCATTACTTAACGAAAATTTACTTATCACAGTCTACTTATCAAACAAGTCACCTGAAGAAGGGATGATTCCAAAGTGCTCATAGGCATGCTTGGTTGCTACACGGCCTCTTGGCGTGCGCTGAATAAAGCCCTGCTGGATCAAAAATGGCTCCAACACATCATCAATCGTATCGCGTTCTTCACCAATCGCCGCCGCTAATGTGTCTAAGCCCACGGGGCCACCGCTAAATTTTTCAATAATAGTTAACAGGAGCTTACGGTCCATGGTATCGAAACCTTTGGCATCCACATCCAACATATCCAAAGCGCGGTCAGCAACTTTGTCAGTGATCAAACCATCCGACTTAATTTCTGCAAAATCACGAACACGGCGTAATAACCGGTTAGCAATACGTGGCGTGCCACGAGAACGGCGTGCAATCTCAAGCGCACCAGATTCTTCAATCTGCAAGCCGAGAATCTGGGCCGAACGCATAACGATCCCCGTCAGATCTTTAATATTGTAGAACTCAAGACGTTGCACAATACCAAAGCGATCGCGTAGAGGTGATGTTAATAGACCAGCACGAGTGGTCGCGCCGACTAAGGTAAAGGGTGGTAACTCGACTTTGATGGAACGTGCCGCTGGGCCTTCGCCAATCATGATATCCAGCTGATAATCCTCCATCGCCGGGTATAAGACTTCCTCGACGTGTGGGCTCAAACGGTGAATTTCATCAATGAACAAGACATCGTTCGGCTCTAGATTCGTCAACATCGCAGCCAAATCGCCCGCCTTTTCCAAAACAGGGCCGGAGGTATGCTTAATCCCAACGTTCATCTCATTAGCGATAATGTTCGATAGCGTGGTTTTACCGAGGCCAGGAGGGCCAAAGATAAGAACATGGTCCAACGCTTCTTTGCGCATTTGGGCCGCTTTAAGAAAAATCTCCATCTGCTCACGGACTTTTTCCTGCCCGACATAATCCTGCAAGGTCGTCGGGCGAATAGCGCGGTCAAACTGCTCTTCGTCAGTGGTTTCGGTCGGATTTATTATTCTGTCATGTTCAATCATGGATGTTTTGTGCTCGCAGCACCAAAGGCTTTAATGCGGTTAAGTCTACCAAGGCTCAGGCTTGGATGGAACCAAAACCAAGCCTTTTCCACATTTGGCCAGAATCCGCCTTTTTCTTGTTATTTAAGGGCTTAGGTGAACATTTACTAGGTCATTCAGATTGTGTCATTCCAAACTAGATTTGGAATCTTGCTAAAGGTAGCTCAATATCTGCAAATAAAGAACCTGAATGACCTAAAGAGGTATTATGCCCCTTCCAGCTCTTCGTTCAACATCAGCCAATCTTCTTCCAGCGTTTCGAGGCGTTGGTTAACTTCGCCATACTCGCCGCTGAGTTCCGCCAACTTGCCTTTGTTAGCATCGTCGTATAGGGATGGCTCAGCCATCAGCTCATCAAGCTCTTCCTTGCGCTTTTGCACCTTATCCATTTCCTGCTCAACTTTTCGCAGCTTGTTTTTCAAAGGCTGTAAAGCTTTGCGCTTCTCGGCATCAATTCGACGCTGCTCTTTGCGCGAAATTTCTTTACCAGACATGTCAGGCTGCGCATCAGACGGTGCATCATCAGCTTTTTCTTTATTCAAACGTCTTTCCATGGTCGATTGTTCTAGCGCCCACTTGGCATAATCGTCCAAATCACCTTGGAACGGTTTAACGCCTCCATCAGCCACTAAATACAAATCATCGGTCACGATACGTAGCATGTGCTTATCGTGCGACACCAACACCACCGCGCCTTCAAAACCCTGCAACGCCACGTTCATGGCATGGCGCATTTCCAAGTCTAAGTGGTTGGTCGGCTCATCCAGTAACAGTACATTCGGCTTGGAATACACTAACAGAGCTAAGACCAAACGCGCCTTCTCGCCGCCGGAAAACGGCGCCACAGGCTCCAGCGCTTTGTCGCCATTAAAGTCAAAGCCACCTAAGAAATTTCGTAACTCTTGCTCAGTGGCGTCTGGATATTCACGCTGCAGGTGCTGGATCGGCGACATTTGCGGATGTAGTTGTTCGAGCTGATGCTGCGCGAAATAACCAATGTTTAAATGCTTTGCCTCAACACGCTCGCCCGCCTGAATCGCTAGTTCGCCCGCCAACACCTTAATTAAAGTCGATTTACCCGCGCCGTTTTTTCCCAAAAGACCAATTCGGTCGTTCGGTAGTAAGGTAAAGCCCACTTTATTGAGAATCGTTACTTGGCCTTCTTCTGTCTCGTAGCCAGCATTTGCTCCTTTAAGCTGTAACAAAGGACTCGGCACGTGGCCAAGCTCTGGAAAACTAAAGTTAAACGGCGAGTCGACGTGCGCGGCGGAAATCTTCTCCATACGCTCCAAGGCTTTAACGCGACTTTGCGCCTGCTTAGCCTTGCTCGCCTTTGCCTTAAAGCGATCGACGTAGGATTGCATGTGCGCAATTTCTTTTTGCTGACGCTCGTAATTCGCTTGCTGCTGCGCCAACTGCTCCGCACGCTGAAGCTCAAAACTCGAATAATTACCGCTGTATAGCTTGATGTGCTGTTGCTCGATATGTGCCACACGATCAATCACGCGGTCGAGAAAATCCCTATCGTGCGAAATCAACAATACCGCGCCTTGATAAGACTCCAGCCATTTCTCTAGCCACACCACCGCCTCGAAATCCAAGTGGTTTGTCGGCTCATCGAGCAATAACAAATCCGAACGACACATTAACGCCTGCGCCAAGTTCAAGCGCATGCGCCAACCGCCCGAAAAGCTCGAAACTGGCAGCTGCTCCTGATCGGCGTTAAAGCCCAAGCCATGCATCAATGCCCCAGCTCGCGCTCGTGCTGCATAACCCTGAATCGTGTCTAGCTGCTGGTGAAGCTTACCAATCGCGTTGCCGTCTTCCTCAGCTTCCGCCTTCGCCAAAGCCGACTCAATCTCAACAAGTTCAACATCACCCTCAATCACATACTCCAGCGCCGACGTTTCCACCGCAGGCGTCTCCTGACGCACGCTCGAAATCGTCACATTCCCCGCCATCGAGAAATTGCCCGAATCCTCCTCCAGTTCCCCACGGATCAATGCGAACAACGACGACTTACCAGTGCCATTAGCCCCAGTTACACCAACCTTATCTCTCGGATTGATGATAAAACTCGCGTCTTCAAATAAAACTTTTTTGCCACGGCGAAGCGCCATGTTCTCGAAAAACAGCATGGAATTATGGATTGATAAAAGTTGCAAACATTATAAAGAGAAGTCGTGCGAGTACAATTAGTAATGTGGTTAATACACGGTTATCCACGTTAGAGAAAGATTTCACCTGTTAACAAGGCTTTGGTAGTATTACCTAAATTACTGGAAGAACTAAAATAAGCACTATTAACAATATGATAATAGAAGGATAGATATGAGCCCCGAAATAGTTAATGGAATCTTTGTAGTCGTTGGAGCTTTTATAGGCGTCATAGGAACTGCCATAGTAACGAAAAAGAATAAAGACATATCAAAAATTACAATTTTCCGCTCATCCTCATCGAGACTTTTAGATGTGGAAGATATGGCAAAGTCAGATATTGAAATTAAGTATAAAGGTAAAATTGTTTCAGAGCTATTTCATGGAGAGGTTGCTATACAAAATTCAGGCACTGAGCACCTTGAGCAAGTTGAAGTAACAATCATACCCGGAAAAAACTCACCTCTATTTGATGTAGAGATTTCATCAACCAACTTTTTTAACGACTTAGAAACACTAAAGCTAGAAAAATCAGATACAGGTGAAGTAAAAGTATATGTTGACTTTCTTAACTCAAACGACCGGCTTATAGTCTCATATAGAAGCTCTGGAGATGAAAAGCCTATTGTTGCATGTAGAAAGCTAGGGGTTGATGTCGAATTAAAAGACGAAGCTGTTAACTGGGTTCCAGATATCTATGCAAAGTTATTATTTGATATTTTTGATCAAGTTCCTTATATGCAATGGTACTTCAAACGTAACTCAAAGCCATACAAACTCTATTTAGAAGCAAAAGAAAAAAGAGAGAAAGACTAAAATGTACAAATATTTTTTAAGCTTAATACTTTGCATGCTTATGACAAACAGTGCAAATACGGCCATACTTTCCAATGACCTACAGAAAATGAAACGGGAAAATATAAGTATGTACAAGACTTACTTATACGGTGTTGGTGAGGGCATCTACTGGACAAATTCGAGACTGAGAGAATTTAATCGTGATCAGTTGTTTTGTCTACCCGGCTCTTTACCATTAACACAAGATTTGTTCGTAAGCATGTATGAAGCTGAGTATGAGCGGTTTACCAGGTCAAACAATGGCACAGCTTTTGTCGAAACAATTATGCTAGACTCATTTATTAGAACATTTCCTTGTGACTCAAAATAATAAAAATAAAGGAATTAATGGGGTCAGAGCAAGCGTAGCCTCGAAGGAACACAATAAATGGAATAAATGGGGTCAGAATAAATGGGGTCAGAGTGCTTAACCGATGAATAAATACATCGCACTTTTTATAATAACTGCTTTAACTTCTGGCTGCTCTACTAGAATCATAAAGCAAAGTTGTGATTATTTTAAAGAATCTAATTGGTCATTAATTACTGAACGTTCAACAATGTTAAAGCAGTTAAGCAAAGCCTATGAATCCAGAAGCCCTAATAGAAAAGAAGCATGGTTTAGGAGTCAGAATCAAAAGCTTGGGCTTTGCAGATATACACAAAAGCCTCCCTCAAGCCCCTTTGCTAACAGTTGTAGCTCCTCATATATAGTCTTTATCAAAGAAAATGGTGAGTGGAAAATTGATAACGAAGCGATCACTTTGTGCTCATCGCACTAATTGGAAGAATAAATGGGAATAAATGGGGTCAGAGTAAATAAAATCAAAGTAGAATAAATGGGGTCAGAGTAAATAAAATCAAAGCGCTAAGATGTTTGGTTATTTTGTTGGGGCATTCAACCTAGTTTTAATCATTGCCATTACCGGATATCTATCAAGATATTACTTTAATTAATGGGGTCAGAGTACAATTAGAATGACAAAAGTAACTCTCGGCTTTTCGTGCTTATCTCCGCTATCCCAGCTATAATGGGCTTATATCGCCCCTCCTCTGCTGGAAACCTGTATGTCTGAAGAAGTTAATTATAAGAATAATCCTTTAAACGGCGTTGGCTTAAAAGCCTTGGTCACTGAACTCTCTGAGCATTATGGCTTTGAGATCCTGCACGCTTATTTAAACTTAAATTGCTTCAAGACCAATCCTAGCGTCGAGTCCAGTGTTAAATTCCTTAAGAAAACCGACTGGGCGCGTGAAAAAGTCGAGGCTTTTTATATGTATCAGTATAAAAACCTACCGCCTGTATCGTCCGAGCAGTTCCATATCCCGCCACGCGACCGCATTGTCTCTGATGACGAAAAAGTTGGTGAGCCAGCTAAATTAAGTTTGGAAGATGCTGAAAAGTTGCAAGAAAAACGCGCTAAGAAAGCCGCGGAGTACAATAAAGGCGGCGGCAAGAAGTTTGGGCGCAACGCTGGCTATAACAAAAGCTCTGGCGCTCCACGTAGCGGTGGCTATAATAAAAGCAGAGGTGGGCGCTCTGATAATCGGTCTAAGAGCCACCGTTCGAGCAAAAGCTCATCGAGCAGTAGCGATCCTTGGGGCCAATGGAAAGATAAGTCAGAAGACTAGTTTTAGATAGCGTTACTGGATATAGGATGCTCTGATATCAGTCAGGACAAGGTTAATAGCTAATCATTAAAAGCGGAGTTTATTATGGGTTTATGGGGATTCTTAAGTATTTGCGTTATTGCAGGCGTCATTTTTGTTATGTATGCGGCCTATCTCGATCACAAAAAAGAGCTGAGGAAGATGGAATTAGACGCTCAAAACAGAAGTAACGACAATACATTAAACAATTAGATTAGCTAGCTGGTACTCCGCAAGTCAATCGCGACGATTTTTGGAATATACTCCAATACCTGTATTTCAATAGGCAATAGTTTATGATTTAATTACATCTTAAATAAATCTAAAGCAAGGATCGCTATGTCTAACTCAGTTCAGACCCACCCCTTAAAACACAAACTAAAAACTAATCGTCATGAAGTTTTCGTCTTATCCATTGATGCTTTTGATGCTATTCTCAAAGAATCAGGCGTCCACTTCAAACAGTCCGATAAAAACTCTTGGGAAAAACACAAGAGTAAAATTGGGGGCTGCTGCTAACTTTGCACCTCACGCTCAAGGAGCAGCCTCAGTTTCGAGGCTAGTAGGTGATCTTGGGGCAGTTGGTGTTAAAGCTTATTACAAAACATACGGCGGAAACACCCACATTATTCTTAAAGGTAATCCTAGACTACGAAAAGTTCTAACCGGTACAAAATATGCCGCCAATAACACCAAGGTCGTTACCATGGGCTTAGGTAAGAGTGGAGCGATTGGTGCGGCAAAAACAGGGGGCTTGTTTTCAGTAGCCATAATGTCGTCGTACAGGGTGGCAGATTACTTCTTGAATGATAGAACAACCTTAAACCAACTGATAGGCTCACTTGCAACTGACATTACCAAAATAGCAATCTCCACGGGGCTTTCGATCGCATTGGCTACAACCGAAGCTGTTGCTGTTTTTGCTGCTGGACCATTAATTGCTGTAGTTGCAATCGGCTTTATTGCAACAGTTGGCCTAGATTACCTTGATAAGAAGTATAAAATTACAGAAAAGCTCGTTGCTGCTTTGGATCAAGCTGAACAAAATTTAAAGAACAATATTGAAGAGAAGAAAAAAGAAGCGCTTAGCGTAACAGGCGAAGCATTAGGCCATGTTGTTGACTACACCATAGAATATGGCAAACGCAAAATTATAAACTGGATCAGCGAATCAACTAAAAGATCAGTACCTAGCTTTGGAAGATGAAATGCCCCCACTAAAACAAAAACTAATTAACTATTTTGGTATTTTAGTGCTCCTTGTTCTATCAGTGCTTTCTGGGTATGCTGCAATATCTTCAGTTGGACTAGCACTTAGACACTTTTCTGCAACCCCACCAGAGGTTATCATTTTTAACCGCGGTTTTGTCATGAGCTTGGGGGCATTTATTACCCTATCAGCCTTTTTGATTGCATCAATTGCACACGAGCTCGGAGCTTTAATAAAGCATCCAAAGCTAGCTAAGGGAATTATGGTATCAGCTGTTAGTGGAATTGCTTTGTTGTTTACTCTAGGTTTTATTAGCCAATACACATACGATAACTACTTTGTTAAAAGTCGAGATTATACTGTTTGCAAGGACGCATCAAGTCAATGGCTTTTCCTTAAAACTACCGTATATACAAAAAAAAACCAACCTCTTGCCCAAACGAAGTGCTTTAATTGTTTAAACAGTTTTAGCCCGTAATTTCAAAAGCTATCGTTACCGACAAATGGTATGATGCGCTATACATTTTGTTGATTAGACGTTTAATATGAAAATATTGGTTAGAAACCTAGCTCGCACGACCACTGAAGAGCAAGTTACTGAACTATTTGAAGAGTATGGTACTGTTCAGTGGTGCAAATTAGTTATGGATAAAGCCACGGGCAAGTCGAAAGGCTTTGGTTTTGTTGAAATGCCTAAGCCTGGTGAAGCCAAGGTGGCGGTTAAGAACCTTAATGCTCGAAGTGTGGATGGCAATAAGATTCGTGTTAAAAAAGCGGAAGATAATACCGATAAAGCCAGTAACTGAGTAATCTATATGTAAAACAAAGAGACTATAGTTACAGTGAATAATAAGCGTAAAACGAGAGCCTTCAACCGCCCGGTTGGAGGTAAGCTCAATCAAGCCCTCTCTCTTAAGACTAAAATTATCGTGTTCGTGGTTGTTTTTATCGCCGTAATTATTTTTGGGATTTCCTACCTAGGGTTTCAGAAAGGTGCTTTATTTTCATCGGGGCTAATGATAGTTATACTGGCTGTATTATTACGTACGCCACATGACATCAAAACTCGCGAAAAAATACTTAAAGATAAACCATTGTTATCAAAAAAGCCCAAAAGAAAAAACATTTCTCACCATTAGACTATTACCGACGGGGCCTCAGTTGAAGCTTGCGTAATTAAAGAGTACTCTTATCAGAGTCTAGTTCAAGAGGAGTGAACATGGATTCAGAAACTGACTCAACAAATAGCAATGCCGTCAATTTGGATTTTTTAAAAGGTTTTTTTGACCTCAGTCTAAACTCACTTGATGACGATTGGACTGATCTTGTACAAAAGCTATTAAATTCACTTAGACTTCATCTCAATATGGAAGTGGCATTTCTGAGTGAGTTCGTAAACGGCAAACGACGTTTTAAGATTATTAGTCAAGCAAACCACTCAAACATACAGGTTGGGGACGAAGACAGCCTAGAAGACAGTTATTGTTTCCATATAGTGCAAAACCACCTACCGCAACTGATTAAAAGTACCACGCAACACAAAATCACTCGTGAACTAGAGGTTACTGAAACCCTTAACATTGGCTCCTATATTGGCGTTCCTGTTGTGCTAACCGATGGAAAAACTTATGGAACTTTGTGTGCTTTTAAAGGAGTTTCAGATTCTCGGCTTAACCAGAAAGACTTGGCGTACGTAAAAGTCTTGGCTGATATCAGCGCCACCATCATTGAGATTCAGAAAAGTCATGCATCTCAAGACTCACAGCTGAAGAGTGAGTTAAAGAAAATTATAGACAGTAATGATGATTTTACGGTCAAACTCCACCCAATTGTTGATCTCAATACAGGCCAAGTTAGCGGCTATGAAGCATTAAGTCGCATCAAAAGTGGCAGCGAAGAGTGGCCACCAGATAAGTTTTTTGAGTCTGCCGTTTACGTTGGTCTATCTGAGCAAGCGACACAAAAGGTTCTTCTTGCAGCTAAAAATGCTTTGTCAGTTATCCCTAGGGACACCAATTTTTATATCAATATTACTCCTGACTTACTCGCAAAAGAATCATTTGTAGCCTCAATACAGAATTCTGATTTTCCTCTGAATCAGCTTGTTCTGGAAATTACTGAACATAGTTTAATTGATGACTACCATGCTGTTTCACAATTATTATCTCCTCTCAGAGAGAAAGGGATGAGAGTTGCTGTTGATGACGCAGGAGCTGGCTATTCGAGTTTACGTCATGTGATTGCTCTTTCTCCGGACATCGTCAAACTTGATATGACACTCACCCAAAATATTTATCGCAATCAAACAAAGCAGTCTTTAATTAAGGCGCTAAAGAGCTTCGCCAAAGATAGAAACTTTGAGCTTGTGGCCGAAGGTATCGAAACACCTCAAGAGCTTAAAACTTTACAAAATATAGGCATTAACTACGGTCAGGGTTACCTATTCGATAAACCACAGTATGCAGATTATTTTATCGGTAAACAGAAATATGATATCAAATGAGTCGTTAGCTAGATGATTCGGTCAAGCTCTGTTTTAATTTTTGTGGGGAATCCGTCGTCACCACTAGTGCTCTTTGTCCATTCATAAATTCAATTTTAACTGCGTCAGGCGCTCTGCCTATATACCCTGTTTGTTTAATCGCAATTCGATAGCCATAACCCAAAAAATCAGCTGCAGGGTTTCCTTCATAGACTTCAATGCTTGATATTGAGTCTAAAGGGAATTTTCTTTTGCCAATCACCCCTAGGCTCATTGTTAGGGTGTCATTACTGACTCGAGTGGTGATTTTGAGACGCGAAACATAGTAGGTTAACAGTGCAGTACCCACAAAAATAACCAAGGCCCATGTCGCAGGAAGTGCATTTTCACCAACTGGTTGCTCAAGAAATTCTTGCGCGATATACATATAGCCAAACAATCCCATCACAATAACCAGCAGCACAATAGCAGCGGCAATCATCTTTGGAGGCATCATTGGCTGTATTTCTTGGTAACGATACTTATTTTTTGGCATAGCGCTTATTCGGCTTCTGTTAAAAGGGGCAGTTTAGTTGATTCTTTTACCTCGGTGCAACCTTTAAGCATTTGCCCTATTCCTATAAAAGTTTTAGACTCAACGTATATTATTTATACAAAACAATAAGATAGGACTAGCATGAAACGACTCTATGTCATGTATGTATCGTTATTTCTAATATTACTACTGGCCTCACTTTCAACCGAAGCGGCCGGTACAAATTCTCATATCACGAAAGAAGAAGCCGCTTTATGGGCTGAAGCATTCGGAGAAACGATCACAACAAAGGAACCTAAGCCAGAATCAGTAGGCAAAGATACATCAGCATTAACCAATATTAGTGGTGTTTGGGTAGGTTATTACGAATATGACAAACCTAAGGGGCAACCAGCAGGTATGTTTAATGCGGTGATTCGTGATCTTGGCGAGCAATTTGCAATCAGCTTTTTAGAGCCCCGCAATAGGCAAGATGAATATGTACAGTGGGCAGTAAATACCAGCGCCAAAAGGCAAGGAAGGTACATTGAGTTTACCAAGGTGTATGGGCATAACGAAAACACACAAATTCAATACAACCTAACGATTAGGCATGATGGAGCCATCATGGATGGAACCTGGAAGATTGACGACAGGACGTATGGTCGAGCTTTTTTCTACAAAGTAGACTTACAAGAATTAAAAGAAATTAAGCAACAAGCTGCTGATTAGCCGTCAATAATAGTAATAAACATTCATAGAAAGCTGCACACTAGGTGCAGCTTTTTTTATCCTGCCAATTGTCGTAATGCCAAACGAATGAGCTCTTCGCTTTTTAGGCCTTCGCTCTCAACTTGTGCCACAGCTTTACTCGCTTGTTGGGGTTTGTAGCCCAACGCCACAAGAGCGCTTACCGCTTCTTGAGTAACGTCACCAGTACGAGGAGCGCTGGAAGCAGGCGCGTCGGTTTCTCCTGAACTAGGGAGCCCAGAAACCGACCAGTCTTTTAAGCGATCGGACATTTCAACCAATAAGCGTTCGGCCGTTTTCTTGCCAACACCAGGCAGTTTTACCAGTCGATCCACATTACCGTCGTGCACAGTCATCACAAACTCATCCGCTTCCATACCCGACAAAATCGCTAGCGCTAGTTTTGGCCCAACGCCATTAACTTTGATTAACTCACGAAATAGGGTTTTGTCTTTATTGCTGATAAAGCCATAAAGCGCATGAAGATTTTCAGAGATAGAAAGGTGTGTGGCAACAATCGCTTCAGCGCCCTCTTCAGGCAGCTGGTAAAAAGTTGTCATCGGCACCTGGATTTCGTAACCCACACCAGCACTGGTTTCAATAATGATAAATGGCGGTGTTTTTTCTATCAGTGTTCCGCGTATTCGACCTATCAACGTAATCGTCCTCTTGCTATTGTTTTTGCCCCTTTGAGCTGCGCTAAGCCTTGAGTGGTATTAGCATGACAAAGCGCGATGGCCAGGGCATCTGCGGCGTCAGCTTGTGGGCTTGAAGATAATTTAAGTAACATTTTAACCATGTGTTGAACTTGTGTTTTATCTGCAGCACCAGTACCAACCACGGATTGCTTCACTTTTCTAGCTGGGTACTCAAACACTGGCAACGCATAGTGAGAAGCGCTAACAATGGCGGCACCGCGCGCCTGCCCGAGTTTCAATGCTGAGTCCGCATTTTTCGACATGAACACAGACTCAATGGCAAACTCATCAGGTTTGAATTCTAGAATCAACTCACACACGCTATCAAAGATCTGTTTTAGCTTAAGATCTAACGATTCATTCTTAATACGAATACAGCCGCTGGTTATATAACGTGGTTTATTCGCAGGAATATCACCGCCGACTTCGATAATTCCAAAGCCTGTGATGCGCGAGCCGGGGTCGATTCCTAAAATTATCGACATTTATAATTCCAAAAAGACATGGTCTGGTGCGTTAATGCATGAATTGAAAATATCATACCATGACTAAAAAATATTGCTGTGGGATTTTGTTTGAAACAACCATAGTGTGGATTAGACTTAAACACCTAACCTTCCCTATGAGCTAGAAATGAATTAGATGCCGCTGAGGCGTGGGGAAAGCTAGTTATTGAGCTAAAACGTTCCAGGTGGTGCTCAGTTGTATTAGAGTTTAAGCGTCAGTTGTAATGACTAGACGCACGGAGTCTTAGTAAAGCTAGCCTATCCAAATCTAGAAATGAATTAGATGCAGCTGAGGCGCGGCAAAAGTTTTATAAAAAGCGGAGTTTACAAAATGTAAATGAGCACTTTTATACAACTTTTAACAAAGCCTCAGCAAATATAAACATTTCTATAGGTTGTCGTAGGATTCCGCTGGTATATCCGCATTCGTATAGACGTTTTGAGTATCGTCCAGTTCTTCCAAACGATCAATCAAGCGAATCACTTTAGCACCTTCAGAAACGTCCAGTTCAGCTTGAGTCGACGGCAACATAGTAACTTCGGCATTTTCCGCATCAAAGCCAGCTGCTTTTAGCGCATCTTTAACGTCTAAGAAATCTTCTGGTGTGGTTAAAACTTCAAATGAACCATCATCGTGAGCAATAAAATCCTCAGCACCAGCTTCCAGAGCAGCTTCCATCAACTCGTCTTCGTTATAATTATCACCAAAAACAAATTGACCACGCTTATCGAATAGATATGCAACCGAACCACTCGTACCTAAGTTACCCCCATGCTTTGTAAAAGCATGGCGCACTTCACCAACGGTGCGGTTTTTGTTATCGGTCATACACTCTACAAGAATAGCGACACCGCCGGGACCATAACCTTCGTAGTTTAATTCTTCGTAGTTATCGCCTTCCGCATTACCTGTACCGCGATCAACGGCTTTTTCGATGGTGTCTTTTTTCATGTTAGCGCCAAGCGCTTTATCCATTGCGGCACGTAGACGAGGATTATCATTAGGATCGCCGCCACCTTCACGAGCAGCTACGACTAGCTCACGAATGATTTTAGTGAATATTTTTCCACGCTTTGCGTCTTGGGCTGCTTTGCGGTGTTTAATATTAGCCCATTTACTGTGACCCGCCATTTTATACTCCTCTCGAACTTTTGGTCGTCACAATTTCTTTGTTATAAAGTTTGTTCGAGCTTGTCATTTACAGGCTGTAAAATCCGCACTCTCTCAAACTTTATGCCTTGAAATTGTTTAGCCCAAAGCGCTCTCCTACCTTGAGCCTTCCTAATTCAATCGAACTTAACAACCTTCTTTTCTTTACAATTTACTCTACTTTAAACTGTCATTCCGTGCTGCGACACGGAATCTTAAACCTTGAGTTACTCGCCTTTCTTCTTAACTTCGATACTCAGCTCATCAAGTAACTTGTCTTCAATATTACTTGGCGCCTGTGTTAATGGGCAGCTGGCTGTCGTCGTTTTCGGGAACGCGATAACGTCGCGAATAGAGTCGGCACCAACCATCAACATGACTAATCGGTCTAAGCCGAATGCCAAACCACCATGTGGAGGGCAGCCGAACTTTAAGGCATCGAGCAAGAAACCAAATTTTTCACGTTGCTCTGTTTCATCAATACCTAGGATACCAAATACGGCTTCTTGCATTGCTTCGCTATGAATACGAACCGAGCCACCACCAACTTCGCTACCGTTTAGAACCATGTCGTAGGCTTTAGATAAAGTCCCTGTCGGGTCCTTTTTCACAGCATCGACATCGTCTTCCTTCGGCGCGGTGAATGGATGGTGTAATGCATGCACTTGACCATCAATTTCTTCAAACATTGGGAAGTCGACCACCCATAACGGCTTCCACTCGTCTTTCACTAACTCTAAATCTTGAGCTGTTTTCAGACGAAGCGCGCTCATTGCATCGGCAACCGTCATCTTCGTATCTGAACCGAAGAAGATGATATCGCCTTCTTCTGCGCCCACTTTTTCGATGATCTTAAGCGCAACCTCGTCGCCCAAGAACTTTAACACTGGGCTTTGAATACCCTCTGCGCCAGCGCCATTAATCTTCATCCACGCCAAGCCTTTAGCGCCATAAACGCCAACAAACTTGGTGTATTCGTCGATCTGTTTACGGCTGAACTGTGCGCCGCCCGGAACACGTAACGCGGCTACACGACTCTTTTCGTCGTTAGCAGGGCCAGCGAATACTTTAAACTCGACGTTTTTAACCAATTCATCGACCGTGACTAACTCTGTGTCCATACGCAAGTCTGGTTTATCAGAACCGTAACGCTCCATGGCTTCCGCATACGGCATACGCGGAAATTCTGGTAGGTCGATATCTTTCAGTTCTTTGAACAGGTGACGGATAAGCCCTTCCATCAGCTGCATAATTTCTTCTTGGCTTAGAAATGACGTTTCAATATCCAGTTGAGTGAATTCTGGCTGGCGATCGGCACGCAAATCTTCATCACGGAAACACTTAACAATCTGGTAGTAGCGGTCAAAGCCCGACATCATCAACAGCTGTTTAAACAACTGAGGCGATTGTGGCAGCGCATAAAAAGAGCCTTTATGCACACGACTTGGCACTAAATAGTCACGCGCACCTTCTGGAGTGGCTTTGGTCAAAATAGGCGTTTCAACGTCAATAAAGCCATGCTCATCCATGTAACGGCGCATAGCACTAGTCACTTTATGACGGAATATAATCTTCTGCGCCATTTCAGGACGACGCAAATCCAAATAACGGTATTTCAGGCGTTGCTCTTCCGAAGCTTCTAAATTTTCGTCGATCGGAATGGCTGGTGGCTTAGCACGGTTCAGAATTTCAATCTCTTGCGCTAGCACTTCAATCTCGCCTGAAGCCATGTTTTTATTAACCATATCATCAGGACGTGCACGCACTTGGCCTTTTACCTGAACCACAAATTCATTGCGTAATTGCTCGGCTAAACTGAAAAGCTCTTTAAAATCAGGATCTACAACCACTTGGATCACACCCGTACGGTCGCGTAACTGTAAAAAGATTAAGCCACCAAGGTCACGACGGCGATGCACCCAGCCTGATAAAGTAACCGATTGATTTTCTTCGTTTTTTGATAATTCACCACAGTAGTGGCTGCGCATTTCAGTTGCCATAATTCTAATTTCTGCCTGATGCTTGATGTCTGATTAATACAATATGATTTAAAACTCTGCTGGGCGCTATTCCATCAAGCGCCCGAAAGACGCCATATAGTACGTGAGACAAGGGTTTGTCGCAAGTTAGGACTCGACTGTCACCCCATAAATTTTGTCACAAAAGCGTCTTATGTCTGCCATTCCGCTGTCACATTACCCTTAGATAATGCCAGCTATGAAGAAATACTTGCAAAGAAACTGTCATAAATCTCTAACTAACGACTTCCCTAGGGAGATGACGCCATGATTGACAGCAAAGAAGTGGTAGAACAATTCCTTCCACAGCTTGATAAATCACCAAAACTTCAATCGGGTGCGACTCGTCTGCTCGCCCGACTGTTTCACCAAGACGAAGTCAATGACTTCATCAAACAACACGAGCATATGTCACACGTTGACTTTCTTGAGGTTGTTAATCAGCGACTCGGGCTGAGCTATACCGTTTCTAACTCAAGCTTAGAAAACATACCCGTTTCAGGCAGGGTGGTCATTATCGCGAATCACCCCCTCGGTTCACTTGATGGACTTGCTCTGCTTGCACTGGTTCACTCAGTTAGAAAAGACGTCAAAATTGTCGTTAACGAGCTACTTTGGTCAATGTCGCCCTTACGTCCCTTCTTTTTACCCATCAACAATATGACGAAAGGTAAAAACCCCAAAGCAAAACTTCAAAACATTCAGCAAGCTTTAGAAGCAGAGGAAGCTGTTATTTTCTTCCCTGCTGGTGAGGTATCTCGTTTATCCTACAAAGGAATTCGTGATGGCAGATGGCGCTCCGGATTCTTGAAAATGGCGAAACACACCAAAGCCCCGATATTACCGGTTCATGTGGGTGGCAAGAACTCACGCTTTTTCTATGGCTTTTCTATGATTGCGAAGCCGCTCAGCGCATTATTCCTAGTTCGTGAAATGTTTAAGAATGTATCGCTGACATTGCCGATCAAGGTTGGAAAAATGATTCCTTACTCATCCTTTAGCGGTATGTTACCGAGCAGTAAAGAAAGCATTACTCGTTTCAAGCAACACGTATATGGTTTAAAGCGTGAACGTGACGAGCTGTTCGAAACTGAGCGCGCCATAGCTCACCCTGAAAGTCGCAAAGTGCTGATTGAAGAATTAAAGCAGTGTGCGCAGATTGGCGAAACCTCAGACGGTAAAAGCATTTATCTACTGGAAGACACCTCAGAGTCGGCGCTGTTGCGAGAAATCGGTCGTTTGAGAGAAATTGCTTTTCGCGCAGTCGGCGAAGGAACTGGAAATCGTCGCGACATGGACAAGTTCGATTATTATTACAAACACATCGTCCTGTGGGATAAAAACGATATGGAAGTCGTAGGGAGCTATCGTATCGCCGATATTCATAAACTTGATGAATCGCATACTCTGTACTCAGAAACCTTGTTTAGCTATGAAGAAAGCTTACAAAAGAAGTTTCCAACCGCGATGGAGTTAGGCAGAAGCTTTATACAACCCAAGTATTGGGGCAAGCGAAGCTTGGATTATTTATGGTTCGGAATCGGTGCTTACATCCGCCAGAACCCACATATTCGCTACCTGTTCGGTTCAGTAAGCTTAAGCAACGACTACCCTGCTTACGCAAAAGACATGCTGGTGTATTACTTTAGTCAATATTATGGCGCGAACATAAACCTAGTCCGCTCTTTTAATCCGTATCGGATCAAGCCAGTGCAAAAAGCTAAACTTGAACGCCTCTTTAATCATCTTGAACAAGCCGAGGCTTTTAAAGTGTTGAAGCAAGAGCTTTCGAACATGGGTGTGACTGTACCCACGTTATTCAAACAATACAGCGATCTGTGCGAGCCTGGCGGCGTGACCTTCTATGACTTCGGCATTGATCCCGACTTTGGAGACTGTGTTGATAGTGTTGTTTGGATTGATATGTTGAAGCTTAAAGAGAAGAAGCGTAAACGTTATATCGATTAAGCACTATACTCATAACAATAAACTTCTCGTGACATATTTAGCCTGCGAAGCTCCCTATCAGCCTAGCGGGCTTTTCTTTTCATCGCTTTAACGCTATAACTTTAGTAATCAATTTATACATCAAAGAACGCTCACAGATGTCTTAACGGATGTCTCAAGATAGGAAGCTCACTATGAGTCATACGCACATCAATTATGTGGAATTTCCGGCAATAAACCTAACCGCCACACAGTTATTTTTTGAGAAAGCCTTTGGTTGGAGTTTTACCAGCTATGGTCCTGAGTACCTTGCCTTTAGCGACTCAGGCGTTGAAGGTGGCTTTTACCAATCAGAACTCAAGTCCCTCACAGATAACGGTAGCGTTTTAGTGGTGCTTTACACCAAGCAATTAGAGGATACGTTAAAAACAGTCGAAGAAAACGGTGGCTCAATAGTAAAGCCCATATTTTCATTCCCTGGCGGCAGACGTTTTCACTTCACTGAGCCTAGCGGTAATGAACTGGCAGTTTGGTCCGATCAATAACGATTTTCAAGACTAAATCTGTGAGCGTAATTCTACCGTATTACCTTGTGGGTCTTGAATATAAAGCGACTGGCCAAAGCCTTGCGCCCCATAGCGCTCATCAAACTCACCGACATGAACCCCGTGAGATTTTAAGTGCTCTAAAATAGCGCTTTCGGATATAGGCTTGAGCTGTAAACAAAAGTGGTCAAGATTGTTGTCTTTGTCAGCGGGCGCGTTACCACCAAGCTGTCCCAACTTCCCATCTATGGTCACTAAGTCTATCAATGCTGTTCCCGCTCTCAGTTGAATTAAGCCTAATTCTTTTGAGGTTTCTCGCTCAATAGTGCAGCCAAGAACGTTACAGTAAAAGTCGAGCATTGCATCAAGCTTGTCTGTACGAAGAACGATATGGTCAATAGCGGCTATTTCTAACATAATTTTGTTTCACAATAAGTCATATAACCACAGCTTAGCGCTGGATGCGCTCTAATTCCAGAGAAGCCCTATTGAATGTATCGATGGTTTTATGAGTTATTTTTTATGAGTAATTCTTCTAACAGCCTAAAATATAAATGACACAGCCTATTGAGTTCGCTGATAGACACTCGCTCATTAGCTTGGTGAATAGTTTTGTTGCAGGGCCCTAACTCGATAACCTGTTTCGCTAATTGTTTGATATAACGGCCATCCGAAATACCTCCCCCAGTAGTCAGCTTGGTTTTAATCTGAGTTTCTTGCTGTATCACTTTTTGCACGGTTTTTCTGAGCCTACCGCGGCGCGTTAAGTAAGGGGAAGCTTCGTGCTCCCACGCAAATTTTGCTTCTAAGCCGTATTTATGTGCTTTCTTTTCGACGTATGACTTAATTTTGTCGAATGAATTACGGGGTGAATAGCGGAAGTTAAACACCATCTCCAACGCTGCTGGTGTCACATTCATAGCGCCACTCTCTGAGTGGACTTTCACTAACTGGAAGCTCGTCGATGGGAAGTATCGACTCGGCATATCCCAGCGCTTAGTCGCTAGCTTATGGATTAATTTTGAGGCGTTATGTATCGGGTTACTTAATTGCTCAGGGTATCCAACGTGACCTTGCTTTCCTTGAATGGTGATTGTTCCATTAATGGAACCGCGGCGTCCAATACGTATTGAGTCCCCGAGTTGCTTGTCGGTCGTGGGCTCTCCAACGATGGCATAATCCACGACTTCATGACGAGCCTGAAGCGACTGAACAATATGCTGAGTACCGTCAATCGCCTCACCTTCTTCATCACTGGTCAACATGAATCCGATTGCGCCTTTATGCTGTGGGTACTTCTTCACAAAACTCTCAACGGCGACGATCATGGCAGCTAAGCTTCCTTTCATATCCGAAGCCCCACGCCCATAAATATAACCATCCTTTATCGTCGGCATAAACGGCTCGGTTTCCCACTTGGCATTTTGTCCAGGTGGCACGACATCGGTATGCCCAGAGAACACTAGGCTTGGGTGCTTATCACCTGAGTCACCGCGCTTTGCCCAAAGATTCGTTACCTCGTTTTTATTGAGGTATTCAGTCACAAATCCAATGCTTTCTAATCGACTCAACAGTAGCTCAGTACAGCCACCGTCACTAGGAGTTATTGAAGGGCGCTTAATCAGCTCTTGTGCCAATTCTAGAATAGCGCTTTGATATTTAGCCTGCTCTCTTGGCGCAACAGCGTAGGGTAGATCTGGTAAGCCTCTAAACGATTTAAACATACTTATCCTCTTTTGTTTTGTCATTTATATACGAGGCGCATGACAAAGAGAGGACAAAAATATGACAGTTTGATGTTAGCTTATGAAAATCAATGGTTTATATCTCAACAAGGTTTCTGGACTAGGTACCTTTATATTGCCAATGACTTGTATTAGAGTATGTCAATCCATCGATAAATGTTTATTACACATGAAAAAAACAATTCAAACCTTCATCTCATTATTATTACTTGGATTACTGTGGGTTGGCTCTGCCAAGGCATTACCAACCCTACTGCATAACGTCAAAGGCTACACCTTTGCCGATGGGGAGTTAAAGCAATTTAACAGCATCTTATTTGAAGATGGCGTTATTTTGGCTACTGGTGAGCAGGAAGAACTCTCAAAGCTGCACAGCTTCAGCATTTCTATTGATGGAAAAGGCAAAACCTTATTACCAGGCTTAATTGATGCACACGGTCATTTACTGGGCTTGGGATTAAACCTGATGCGGGTTAATTTACGAGGCATTGAATCCGAAGATGAGACGGTCAAAGCCGTGGTCAGCTATGCAGAGAAAAACCCTGATACACGATGGGTTCTGGGACGCGGTTGGAACCAAGTACTTTGGCTCAGTAAAGAATTCCCAACGAAATCGTCATTGGATAAGGTGATTGCCGATCGCCCTATTTGGCTCAGTCGTATTGATGGACACGCAGGCTGGGCAAACAGTAAAGCACTAAAGCTCGCTGGTATCGATAAGAGCACGCCTGATCCTGAAGGTGGAAAAATCATCCGTGATGAAAACGGCGAAGCGACCGGCGTCTTGATTGATGCGGCGATGAGCTTGGTAGAAAATAAAATACCGCCTCTGAATAAGAAAGAGCGCAAAACAGCGCTAAAACTGGCCTTTGACCACCTCATCAGTCTTGGCATCACTTCCGTTCACGACGCTGGCGTTGACTTTGAAACCTATAAATTAATGCTAGAACTTTCGGACAAGAACCGTATTCCGCTTAGAGTCTATGCCATGCTTAGTGGCGCCGATCCTCGGCTAGAAGCCATGCTGAAATTCGGCAGAGTGAATCAGCCATTTTTAAAGATTCAATCCGTGAAGTTATATACTGACGGCGCGCTAGGTAGTCGTGGCGCAGCCCTACTAGAGCCGTACTCAGACGAGCCTGACAACAAAGGATTACTATTAACCACGGCGGACAAGTTAGGCCAGTACTTAGCACTCATCACTAAGTATGGTTTCCAAACCAACATTCATGCCATTGGTGATGCCGCCAACCATATGGTGCTAGAAGAATTGTCAAAACTGGACGAAGACCGTTCAGCCAAAAAACTTCGTCACCGCATTGAGCACGCCCAAGTAGTGGTTCCAGAAGAAATCCCAATGTTCGCAAAGCTTGGCGTTATCGCTTCAATGCAACCCACTCATGCCACCAGCGATATGAATATGGCTGGTGATCGACTCGGTGAAGAAAGACTGGAAGGCGCGTACGCTTGGCGCACCTTCCTTGATAACGATGTGGTTATTGCTTCAGGCTCAGACTTCCCCGTCGAAAAAGCTAACCCTTTCCTTGGACTTCACGCTGCTGTAACGCGACAAGATTCTGATAATTTGCCAGAAGATGGATGGTTACCGACGCAAAAGCTAACGGTAGCTGAAGCACTAAAAAGCTTCACTATAGACGCGGCTTACGCCAGTTTCTGGGAAAACAAAATTGGGTCTTTAGAAGAAGGGAAACAAGCAGATTTTATCCTAATCGATAAAGACATTTTTACAGTTTCAGAAGACCAAATAGATGACGTCCAAGTGCTAGAAACTTGGATTGAGGGGAAGCGAGTCCACTAAGGGGCTCTTACTTCACAGTAGCAATAAGTCTGGTAAACGCTGGACTTATTGCTTTTGCATTGCCTCTAATTCGCTACGTTTAATACGCTTAACAGGAGGGTTAACCCAGTAGGTATCAAGGTTATGAAGCGAATCTTTTCTGGCCTGCTCAACTAAAGCGACCTTTTCATAATCAATAATATAAACGTACTCATCATCAGCAGAAGATTTAACAATGTAATCTCTTTCTGACGTGGTGCTACAGCCAAAAATCACTGCAGTCGATACAGCAGCTACTAGCATTTTAAAATTAGTCATATATCCTCCAGGTAAAAGAATAAAAAACCATTTCAACGATACTTTTGTCACGTAGACACAACCATTGTACAAAATTTGCACAATAAAATCTTCAAAATGAGCCCATTTATACGATTTACCAGCTTTGTAGCAAATTTAAACCTTGCTACAATAGCCCACAATTTTGATAATTTAGACCAATAACTAGGGACTCCAATGCGTAGCAGTCAATACTTACTTTCTACCCTAAAAGAAGAGCCAAGCGATGCTGAACTGATCAGTCATAAGCTGATGTTGCGAGCAGGTATGATTCGCAAAGTAGCTTCAGGTTTATATACATGGCTGCCGACTGGATTAAGAGTTCTCCGCAAAGTGGAAAACATTGTTCGTGAAGAAATGAATAAAGCTGGCTCAGTTGAAATGCTAATGCCTTCAGTTCAACCTTCAGACTTGTGGGAAGAGTCAGGTCGCTGGGATCAGTTTGGGCCAGAATTACTGCGCTTCCACGATCGTCATGACCGTGACTTCTGCTTGGGCCCAACCCATGAAGAAATCATCACGGCAGTTATTCGTGATGAACTCAGCAGCTACAAACAGTTACCTGCTAATTTTTATCAAATACAAACTAAGTTCCGTGACGAAGTACGCCCTCGCTTTGGCGTCATGCGCTCACGCGAATTCATTATGAAGGACGCTTACTCATTCCATATCGATGAAGAGTCCCTTAATGACACCTATCAGAAAATGCACCAGGCCTACTGTAATGTGTTTGACCGCATAGGGTTGGATTACCGCCCTGTTCTAGCCGACACAGGAGCTATTGGTGGTAGTGGCTCACACGAATTCCATGTATTAGCTGAGTCTGGTGAAGACGCAATTGCCTTTAGTACAGAAAGCGACTATGCCGCCAATATTGAAAAAGCTGAAAGTTTGGCTCCAGAAGGTGATGCACCGGCTCCAACCAAAGAGGTGGAAAAAGTCGCTACGCCAAACTGTCGCACAGTTAAACAAGCGGCGGAATCCATGGGCATTGAAACAAGCCAAGTATTAAAAACCTTGTTTGTCCAAGGCAGCACTGAAGAGCAACCGGTGGTCGCCCTTTGTTTACGTGGCGATCACGACCTTAATGAGATCAAAGCGGCCAAACATAACCTTATCGAAGAACCTTTAGTGCTAGTCAGCGACGATCAAGTCAAAGAGGCTGCAGGTTGCGCGCCAGGCTCTTGTGGTCCTCAAGGTCTCAATATTCCAGTCATTGTTGATCGTGATGCCGCAGTAATGAGTGATTTTGCCTGTGGCGCTAACGAAGACGGCTTCCACCTTACCGGCGTTAACTGGAAACGTGATGCCGAATACACCGACGTTTTCGACTTAAGAAATATTGTTGCTGGCGATAAGAGTCCTGATGGAAAAGGTGTTCTTGAAGTTAAACGTGGTATCGAAGTGGGTCATATTTTCCAGCTTGGGGATAAATACTCACAATCGATGAACTGCACTGTATTGGATCAAAACGGCAAAGCAAAGCACTTATCCATGGGGTGTTATGGCATCGGTGTTTCAAGAATAGTAGCCGCGGCCATTGAACAAAATCATGATGATAGCGGTATTATTTGGCCAGAAGCGATTGCGCCCTTTAAAGTCGCAATTATTCCAATGAATATGCACAAATCTGAAAGTGTGCAGCAGGTGGCCGAAGCTTTATACCAGCGTCTTGAGTCTCTAGGTATAGAAACATTGTTCCTTGATCAAAAAGAAAGCCCTGGAGTCATGTTTGCCAATACTGAGCTTGTTGGGATTCCACACCGCTTGGTGGTCAGCGACCGTGGCTTGAAGAACAATACCATTGAATATAAAAACCGTGACAACAGTGCGAAGGCAGATCTTGAAGTTGAAAATGTTGTCGATTATATTCAAGAAACTCTTAATCAGAATTAAGCAATAGATTCAGGATGTTACGGCTCGTACTCACGACATTAGTGCTGATACTTTGGGTTGCGACTGCATACGCTCAGGAGCGCCCAGATGAAACTTTTGCTGCGCAACTTAAACAGTTGATGGAGCAAGAAAACCACTTTGTCGATAAGTACGATGCTACGGTCTGGATGAAGGATATGGAGGGCCGGCTAAAACGCCGTGCGCCGCATATTCCAGCAGAAGAACGCTTGAAGATTTTAAGCCTAGTTCATCGTTATGCCAATGAAGCGCAAGTTGATCCACAACTTGTGCTCGCCATCATGGAAGTCGAAAGCAACTTTGATCGTTACGCGCTTTCCGTCGCTAACGCGCGCGGGCTGATGCAGATCATGCCATTTTGGAAGAAGGAAATTGGCCACCCTGATGACTCGTTGTTTGATATGGAAACCAACATTCGTTATGGCTGCTATATTTTAAAACTGTATATTGATAGAGAGAAAAACAACCTGACTTACGCTCTAGGTCGCTATAATGGCTCAAGAGGTCGTGCTAAGTACCCGAATAAGGTCTACGCCGCTTTACGCAAACGCTGGGCTCTGTAGACATGACAGACAGCAAAATCGCGAATGATGAAGTCGGTGATAACTCAGCGGGGCTCATTCTTTCTGGAGGCGGTGCTCGAGCTGCCTACCAAGCTGGCGTGTTGAAAGCCGTCAATCATATATTAAAGTCACCAAAACGCTCTCCTTTCAGCATTGTCACAGGCACATCAGCCGGAGCCATTAACGCCGCTGCAGTCGCCAGCAATAGCCATCAATTCGATTATGGTGCTAGACGCTTAGAAGACATTTGGGGAAACTTTTCACCAGAGCAAGTGTATAAAACCAGTTTATCGACGCTGACTCAATCGGCGCTACGTTGGTTGTGGAGCATTATTCGGTCAAAACAAAATTTAAAGCAGCCACTATCCCTCCTAGATAACACGCCTCTAAAAACCTTGCTCGAAAAAGTTATCCGTTTTGATGATATTGAAAAAAACCATGAAGCCGGCCTCCTGAAAGCCGTTTGCACCACCTGCTATAACTATAATACGGGTAACTCTGTCAGCTTTTTTCAGGGGCACCCCGATCTTGTTGAGTGGAAGCGTTTTCGTCGCTATGGGCGTAAAGATAAGCTCACCGTTGAACACTTATTAGCTTCATCAGCAATTCCTATGGTGTTTCCTTCCCAAAAAATTGGCGAGGAACACTTTGGCGATGGCTCACTACGCTTTTTGACACCACTGAGTCCAGCATTACACCTAGGTGCCGATAAGCTTTTTGTGGTGACTGTAAAGCCTCTTCGCGGGGAACCGGAACATAAGTCTACCATTCCTTCGGTGGGTGATATTAGTGGGCATTTATTCGACAGTATTTTTATTGATAGTTTAGAAAGCGATATTGAGCGCTTGATGCGAGTCAATTCTCTGCTGGCACATATTCCAGAGTCTGATGCTGTTCGTGAGCAGCTACCCTTGAAGACAGTTGACACCTTTATTATCTCTCCTAGTATCGAACCAGGAGAGCTGGCGGGCCAATACTTCAATAATCTCCCACGAGGCTTACGCTTTTTCTTTAAGCGTATTGGCGTTGATGGCGACGATGGTAAAGGCATTCTAAGTTATCTATTATTTGATAAAGGCTTTACCCAAAGTCTTATCGAGCTTGGTTATAAAGACGCGATGAATCAAAAGGCTAATATACAGGCCTTTTTCGACCAACCCTGAATTAAAGAGCAAACCTCCCGCAAACGAGACCATGACAAACTTCCAGTATTTTTTCGAGCAATACCCTGTGAACTCGGCTCCTTTTATGCACAAGATGCTGGAAGATTACCAGTTCAGAAAACCTTTCGCTGGCATGACCATTGCTCATAATGTCCCCTTGACACGAACCACCTTACTCAAAATTGCTTGCTTAAAAGCATCTGGCGCATCGGTTACCGTCACCAACCCAAGCTTCATCAAAGATTCCACTCAGTGCATCGACGCTTTATCCCGTGAAGGGATTCAATTCACACCATTACATAGTTTGAAAGGTTCATTCGACTTTTTGCTGGACTGTGGAGCCGAACTTATTGAGCAGTGCCAAGCAACTCAAGGGATCGTTGAACTCACTCGTACTGGCGCCATTCGTTATGAGCAACTTAGTGACAGCCAAGTTCCTATTGTTTCTGTTGATGACACACGACTCAAATCTCTCGAAACCTGTCTCGGCACTGGAGAAGGCGTTTACCGAGCAGTTACAGAGCTATCGTCAGAAGCAATAGAGAACAAACGCATACTTATTTTTGGCTTTGGAAAAGTGGGCACTGGAATTGCCTATTATTTTTCTCAAAAAACAGATCATATCTCGGTGGTCGATATGTTGCCGGAGCGATTATCAATCATTGAGTCCAGAGGATATCGAGCCATTTCAGCCGAGTTACCAAAGCAGGTTGAGCAGGCTATAAAACAAGCTGATGTCATCATTACCGCAACAGGTATTAAAGACATACTGAGCCATAGTTATGAACATGAGTGGTTTACGGGTAAAATTCTCGCGAATGCTGGGGCTGAAGATGAATTTGGTTTTAAGTTTTCAGACAATGAAGTCTTAGCGGATAAAAAGCCTGTCAATTTTGCACTTGATGAACCAACCCTAATGCCCTTTTTAGATCCCATTTTTTATGCTCACAATCTCGCGATTGAAGATGCCTTAAGTAATCAAACCGCTGGATTTAGGGCTCTCGCTAAGGCGCACGATCAGGCTATTATAAAAACTTGGGCGCAACACCATCAATGGACGATAGATCAATTAAACGACATATTCTAACTTTCTGTTGATCAACCCTGTTGTAAGTGCTCCGTAAATACGGCTCTGACCTCACCTTTGAAAAGAATCAACAGCGCTCTGTCTCTTTGCCAAGGTCGGACGCCCTCTTCTTGGAAATAATTTTTAAGGCTAGTGGTATGCTCTGCATTCCGTTTCCGAAAGCGCTCACCACCTTGACGAGTTTTTACCTGTAACGGTTTTCCAACCAGCTCTGGAGAGTCTTGTTTCAACCAATTGAGGGAGATTTTCACGCCGCACCTTAATTCAAGATCACTATCAGCCGTCCATGTTTCATGCACAGGCTCAAGCTCATCAATCACATCATTGACCCAGATGAGATAGCCCTGGAATCGCTTAATAGCCCCATGACCAAATGATACTGAAGGCTGAGCATCAAGATCTGAACGTAACATTTGTTGCAAAACCTGGTCCATAACTTTCTGGCTTGGCATATCCTGATCGAGCTGTTGTAACCAATACCGTAATACATGAGTTTGACGCACCGGACTTAACGCCACGAGAGACGAAATAGACAGTCCCTTGTCTAGGTCAAAACATCGAGCAAAATCAGTCGAGGCGACCTCTTCTATTAACTCCTGAGTAGAAGCTTGGATATCACTTGCACGAGCTAGAGTTGCCTTAACTTCTGGCCACTCAGTTTCCATCAAAGGAATGACTTTTTTGCGTAAGAAATTGCGGCGATATTGAGTATCTTGATTCGAAGGGTCTTCAACAAATGGTAAGTTATAATGTTCACAATAGTCTAAGATATCACGCTTAGATACCTGCAACATCGGTCGCGCATGAACGCCTTTACCAAAAGCAGCTTGTTCAGGCATTGCCGATAACCCTTTAGGGCCAGCACCTCTAAAAAGCTGCAATAACAAGGTTTCTGCTTGATCGTCTTGATGATGGCCGGTCAATAAACATTCATCCCGACCAATAATTCCAGCAAAGGCTTTGTAACGCGCTTTGCGAGCCTCAGCCTCTAGACTTGCTGCATCTGCAACCTTAACCTTGATGACATCAAATTTTAAGCCAAGTTTTTTGCATAAGTCTTGATTGAATGTGGCCCACTGTGATGAGGCTTCCTGCAATTGATGATCAATATAAACGGCTCTTAACGACGCTTTTTTCAATTGCTGAGCAAAAGCGTGCAGCAATGCGACTGAGTCGGCACCACCACTGAGAGCAATCACATACGAAGAAAAAGACTGGGATGAATCTTGAGCCAGAAAACGACTGACTGCCGCAGCAACTGGCTCTTGATTATTCATGAAAGGATTAACCTTCGGTTACTTCACCGAAAGCCATCAATTTTGCGTAACGACGGTCGAGTAGCTTATCCGTCTCCATACCTTCAAGACTATCTAAATCTTTAATCAGTTGGGACTTCAAGTTTTTAGCCATATCGATGTAGTTGCGGTGCGCACCACCAAGCGGCTCCTCAACAATATTATCAATCAAGCCTAGCTCTTTAATACGACCAGCGGTAATACCCATGGCATCAGCTGCTTCTTCAGCTTTTTCAGCGCTTTTCCATAGAATCGAAGCACAGCCTTCAGGTGAAATCACCGAGTAAGTCGAGTATTGCAACATATTAACTTTATCGCCGACACCAATTGCCAGAGCACCACCCGAGCCGCCTTCGCCGATAACTGTAGCAATGATAGGTGATTTAAGGGTCGCCATCACCTTTAAGTTACGAGCAATCGCTTCACTTTGACCACGCTCTTCAGCACCAACTCCTGGGAAAGCACCTGGCGTATCGATAAAAGTAAAGACTGGTAACTTAAAACGCTCCGCCATTTCCATCAAACGCTTGGCTTTACGGTAACCTTCAGGACGAGACATACCAAAGTTGTGCTTGATTTTCGCTTTAGTATCACGGCCCTTTTGGTGGCCAATTACCACACATGGCTTACCTTCTAAACGAGCTAAGCCGCCTACAATAGACGCATCGTCTGAGAAAGCACGATCACCGGCAAGCTCATCAAAATCTTCAAACACGTGCTCAATATAGTCACGCGTATAGGGTCGCTGCGGATGGCGCGCTAATTGCGCAACCTGCCATGCTGATAAGTCTGAAAAGATTTTCTTAGTTAAGTCTTTAGACTTTTTTTGCAAACGCTCAACTTCTTCACTGATGTTGATATTAGAATCTTCACCGGTTAAGCGTAATTCATCAATCTGCGCCTCAAGCTCTGCAATCGGGCGCTCAAAATCCAAAAAGTTTAAACTCATGCCTATTCAACTAATATATTTATGGCGTAATTTCTCTATTCTAACCCAAAATCATGGCCTTATAAAAGGTAACTTTACTCTCTATTGCCACTGGTCTGTACTCTGTATTAATTTTGCTCAAACACTTGTTTACCTATTGGCTAGTGAGTTCAGCTGAACTCGGCAGGTAGCGGTAGTGCCCAACCACTCTATAACTGAACAAAACATCTTCTAGTTTAGGCCCTAGACCAATGTTATGTACTATCATCAGGTTATCGCTGTTGTCCGATTTTTTATTGGTCACAATACCAATATGAGGGAAACCTCCCTCAAGACGCCAGCTAACGATATCTCCAGCTTGATAGTCTTCAGCTTTATCACTTATCGCTAAAACTTGCCCATGACGTTCAAAATAGCGCTCTAGATTAGGCACGCGCCGATGGTCGATATTGGTATCAGGCCTGGTTAACCCCCAGTTTTTTGGGTATTGATTAAAGTTAGCCTTCATATCCTCATGAACCAATTGCTGGAGATCGATGCCCAGCTGACGATAACTTCGAATGATAACATCAGTGCAGACGCCAATATTCTCTGGAACATCCCCCATTGGGTAGTCAATCTTGCGGTACGAACCGTCATAGACGACAAAGTGCTTGGTTCTTTCATGCGCGGCTTCAACCAACTGCTGTGACATGACTGATGCTTGCAGGTCTTTGCTGAATAACGCTAAAGCTAGGATAACGATCTTAGTCACGAATGCTTGTTTAACCATTGTGGCTCCAGAAGATGGTTTAATTATTCAGACTGCGCTAGCGACAGCTGGTTCCCTAACCAGTAGCCAATCATTTAGTTCCGAATATGGCTAGTGTTATCACAATAAAGTGATAGCATAAACATAACGTTAACTACTGTGACACAACTCATGCAGAGCTACCAAAAAGCACGACTGGCCCGAGACTCCCGCTACGATGGGAAATTCTTTGTCGCGGTAAAAACCACCAAAATCTACTGTCGACCAATCTGTCCGGCCAACCCGCCCAAAGAACATAACGTAGTTTATTATCAAAGCGCAGCTCAAGCACAGGAAGCTGGTTTTAGGCCTTGCTTACGCTGCAGGCCCGAATCGGCTCCACACTCTTCCGCTTGGCTTGGAAATGAAGCCATATTACATAAAGCCATGCAGCGGATTCAGTCCGGAGCCTTGAATCACCAAACTATCCAAGTGTTTAGCGAATCGCTTGGTATAAGTGATCGTTACTTAAGAAAAATATTTGAGCAGCACCTTGGCATGTCGCCGCAAAGCTATGCCAATCATCACAGGCTAATGTTGGCCAAGCAGCTACTTCAACAAACCAAACTGTCGATTACAGACATTGCGCTAAGCTCTGGTTTTAACAGCGTCCGTCGTTTTAACGATAGCTTTAAAGCGACCATGAGGTTATCGCCCAGTGAGTTACGAAAAAAATCCCACAAAGGTCAGACACAAGGCGTTAATATTGCACTGCACCTCTCCTACCGACCACCTTATAACTGGCAACAAATGCAGCAGTTTCTAAAACTTCGTGAGCTCTCTTTGATCGAATCCGTTGATGACAATAGTTACTGTAGAAGCTTCACCATAAATCAAAGCCATGGCTGGTTTAAAGCGACTCATCAGCCTAGCAAGAATCGATTCTCCGTAGAAATAGAGTTACAAGATAATGCACAACTGATGCCTGCTATTGCTCAAATTAAACAAGTTTTGGATCTCGACAGCGACGTCAGCACTATTGAGCAGCACTTAGCCAAAGACAGAAAACTAAAACCCATCATGACCAAAGGCTTGAGGCTTCCAGCGTGCTGGAACACCTTCGAAGCTGGTATCAAAGCAATCTTAGGGCAGCAAGTTTCTGTCAAAGCCGCCTACGGTCATACTCACCAACTTATTGAGCGAGTGGGTAGTGCTTATAACGACCACTACAAGCTTTTCCCAACCCCTGAGGAGGTCATGAATGCGGACTTGAACTTCCTAAAAATGCCTAATCGCAGGAAACAGACCTTGACCGATTTCGCCACTTGGTTTGTAAAAACAGAACAACAAGACGTAAACCTGGCTGACATGCTTGATATCAAAGGCATAGGCCCTTGGAGTTACGAATACATCAAACTTCGTAGTGGCCAAGATACAGATGCCTTCCCTGAAAAAGATTTAGGCGTACTCAAAGCGCTGGAAGCACACAACATAACTGATACCGACAGCTGGAGCCCTTGGCGTAGTTACGCCACGCTTCATTTGTGGCACTCGCTATAAGAGGCAATAAAATAAATTATGACGATGTATTATCAACAGATGAGCTGCCCTTTTGGCACCGTCCACCTTTACGCTACTGAGCAACACTTAAAAGCCTTGTTATTTAAGCCGTGGGCAAAGGTTGAGAAATCGACGTTAACCCAACAGTCAAACGCGGTATTGGAGCAAACAAAGTCACAACTGAACGAGTACTTTGAGGGGACGCGCCAAACGTTTTCAATCCCCTTAGAATCACAGGGTACAGACTTCCAGAAGCAAGTCTGGCAAACCTTAATCACCATTCCTTTTGGTACAACATGGAATTATGGTCAGCTGGCAGTGGCCATCGGCAACAAAAATGCCAGTCGCGCTGTTGGCGCTGCCAATGGTAAAAACCCGATTTCCATAATCGTGCCCTGCCACCGCGTGATTGGCGCTAACGGCACATTAACCGGCTATGCTGGAGGGCTAAAAGCTAAAGAATGGTTGCTCAAACATGAAGGCGTGCTATAAATAAGAAACCTCTATAATCACAAGGTTAAGCATGGCACTGATCGTTGAAGCGACTGTATGGCTTTTCGCCTTAGGACTCATAGCCTTTGAGTTCGTCATCTTACTTGCTAAGCCCAAGGCTATTCAGTTCCTCAAGGCTTTCGTCAAAACCCCATGGCACCACTTCCTCGAACAAACACTACGCTTAATAATTGGCGCCTCTATCGTCGTCCACGCACCGGACATGGCCTTCAGCGATCTTTTCGGCATCTTCGGCTGGATCATCATTATCACCTCGCTCATGCTAGTCGGTTTACCTTGGCGTTGGCATCACACTTTTGCCAAAAAAGTCATTCCCACCGTCATTAAATTCATCCAACTTTACGGCATTCTGTGCTTAGCCCTTGGCAGTTTCACCATTTACAGCCTTGCCTAACGCACCTATAACTCATTGATTTATATAGACTGTCGCCTTAATGTCAGGTGACATCAACGCTACTGTCCCCTTTATGGCGTGGTATACTCAACACAGTATTTTAATAATACAGGCTCACTCGATAGCCACTACAACAACGGCTTTAAAGCTTAACTCAATACTGATATTAGGATTGGAAACATGATTGTAAGAAAACTACGATTACGTAACGGATGGTCACAAGAACAACTCGCCGAAATGACCGGACTCAGCGTCCGCACCATTCAGCGTATTGAACGCGGCCAACCCGCCAGCCTAGAAAGTCAAAAAGCTCTCGCTGCTGTATTTGAAGTGGATATCGCCACGTTTCAACCTCCTGAGTTAAAACACACTCAAGCTCAGGAACAGCAAACCAAGGAGCCTGTTATGAACGCAACTAACACTAACGAAACTAGTGAGCTAGAAAAACGTCCGGTAGAAAAAGTGTCCGACGAAGAAGCTGATGCCATGGAATACGTCAAAGGCATTAAAGACTTCTATGGACATATAGCGTTTTACATCATCTTCACTGTAATCTTTATTTTTACAGGAAAAATTTCAGAGATGCTTATCCCATGGGGAGCTTGGACGCTAGGTCTAATCTTCCACGGCCTACAAGCCTATGAGGTTATGAATATCTTCAACATCAACTGGGAAAAGAAAATGGTCGAAAAGCGACTGAAGAAAAAGCTTTAATACTCCTGTCATCCCGCGGTCTGACCGCGGGATTCAATGTCTTTAAAGTCTATAGATCCACCTTAAAAAGGAGCCAACTTGCGCCCACATCACATCGCTTGGAGTGTTTGCTTGATCCCTATCATTGCTGCGCATGGGGCGTTTTTTCTTGGGTTATGGGAAGGTGTGGCTAGAGAATGTATACCTTACTTCCAAGGTTGCACTTCAATTAGTCGAGCTGCTCGCGAAGGTAACGCTATCTTTATATTTCGCGGCCTAATGATGCCAACCACTGCTTTGTTGGTGTTTTTCTGGTATCTACAAAGTATTTGGTTAAAACAAATAACAGACAAAACAAATCGAGCTATATTTACCCTTGGCAGTATCGGCGCACTGTTTTTAATCCTCTACGTCAATTTCCTCGGTACTGAAGGCGACTTCTACCAATTTATGCGCCGCTACGGCATCACCTTCTACTTCGCCCTCACAGTCCTCGCCCAGATGCTCAGCATCCGAAGCCTTCAAAAAGTCAAAAACTCATTACACAAACGAACCAGACAGTTCCTCAAAGCACAATTTATTCTAATGATACTCTACTGGTGCCTTGGCATTGCCAACGTCACCATCAAAGCCACCGGCGTCAGCTGGGCCGATCAAGCCGAAAACATCATCGAATGGCACTTCGCCCTATACATGTCGCTTTACTTCGGCTTAACCGCCATGATGTGGACGCGGAGTCAGCTTAATTGGCGGTTTACAGTTAACGATTAAAAATAAATAAAAACCACATAGCTAACACAGCTAAAAAGTTAATTGTGAACACAAGTCCTCTCAAACGTACATTCTTAGTCAAAATCTGAACACAGCTATGAAATAAACGCCCAGCGACAAACACCCAAGCGAGCCAAACCTGCACAGAGTCAACCGCACTCCCCTGACTAACTAACAATACACACACCACATAAAAGAATAACGGCCACTCAAACTGATTCGACAAATTCGCACTAATTCGTGGCTCAACCTCGCCCCAAGGCTCCTTCTTAGACTGAATAAGACCCCACACCGAAGGAGCGCGCACTAGTGTAAGTAAAACATAGAGAAAAGCCACCCACAGAACGTGAGCAAGCATTGGGTAAAGTAATAAATTACTTGGTAACATTTTGCACCGTTTTGCACTTCGGGTAAGCAGAACACCCCCAGAACTCATTACCCGCAGTCGCTCCTCTTTTGGCAATACGAAGAACCATGCTCCCTCCACATTTGGGACACTGACGGTTAGCTGCTGAATCATAGCGTGCTCTAAGGTTCTGGACATGCTGATAATCTGTCTTCCAAGATGATTTTAGTCGAAGCGAACCAATTTTTGACAAAATATTGTGTATACTCGCCTCACTCAACACTGGCTTAGTAAATGATTTGATGTAGGTTATGTAGCCACCACCACAGGTTACGTTGGCAGGCATCGGCGACTTGAAAGTACTGTCACCAGCAAAAACAATAACCGAGTGTATAACGTCAGGCGACAAACCGAGCGCGGACTCAAGAGCTTTTAAGTGTTTGTAATTCTGACGAAGTGGGTTCTGAAATTTGTATGATTTTCTGTAGAGCTTCTGGGTCCATTGTGATTGTTTTTCTCCCCCAAAAACCCACCCTTTCATATACTTCGTTTCTACTACAAAGATGCCGTATCGTGATACAAAAATGTGGTCAATCTGAGTAGTTCCATCAGCCGCAGGTAAGGTAACATTGTGAACACGATGGTAAGTATTTGCTGGCAGCCTGAGCTTCGCGGTCAACTTAACTAGAAACTCACCGAGAAGCCCTTTAAACCAAGGGGATTGAGAAAAGCTGATTATCAATACAACCGGAACTAGCCACCAATACACCGCAAATCCACCGATAATCTGCGAAAAGTAGTCCATAAAGCACTGTCTCCCTGCAACTTTACTCTAAGAATTCTTAAGTTACATACTAACTTCGAAGGATATTTTTACAAGTGTGGCTAACTTTAAGAGCGAAAACTAGACTAAAAAGCTAGATCCTGAATCTAGTTCAGGATGAAAAGAGTAAAAAAGTCTCTCTAGATTCCGTATCAAGTACGGAATGACAAAAGGTGGAGCTAATACTCCACCCTAGCCTCAACACACCCCGGAATATGCTTCAAGGCAAAAACCAGTGCGTCAGCGGGCTGCACAGCCCACTCTGGAGACAGTTTATAGTCTGCGGATAATTTCGCTTGTTGGTATTGTAAGTTAACCACAACTGGGCAAGCTCCATCTTTATGCTGATTAAGCTTTTCGTGCAGTTCCGTCATGGTATCAGGGCCAGTCACGGTGTCAGAGACAGTAATAACAATTTTCTTGCAGTATTGTTCACGCGCCTGCTCAAAGGATAAGACGCTGTTGGCGCTAACGCTAGTACCACCAGAGTAATCGTCATGACGTGCTTCGCCGTCAATCACCACCACGCTGTCTTTGGTGAGGACATCACGATAACGCTCGAACGTTTCGGCATAAACCGTGACATCACAACGTCCTGACTTATCGTCGATGGTTAGAATACCCATCTTATCGCCACGCTTGGTCGTCATCACGCGCATAGCAATAATCAATCCAGCCACACGAGCGGTTCTGCCGCGTCCCGTTGGTTGTAAGTCACGCAAGCGAGTGACACTCATCTGTCTAATTTCGGGCACGTAACGATCAATTGGATGCCCCGTTAAATAAAGACCTAATGTGTCCTTCTCGCCTTGCAATACTTGCTCATCAGTCCAAGGTCTGACTCGGACGTATTGATGCTGTTCGCTGGCAGTGGTCGCGACAACACTACCAAATAAATCATCCTGCCCCACTTCCTGGCTTTTATTGAACTGCTCGGCTGCTTTAATCGCTTCATCAAGCGATGCCATTAGAGTCGCACGGTTTGGGCCAAGTTCATCCAAGGCTCCAGCACGAATCAATGACTCAAGCACTCGGCGGTTAGCTTTCTTCAGATCCACGCGGCTACAGAAGTCGAATAAATCTTCATAAGGGCCGTTAGCTTCCCGTTCATTGACAAGGCTTTCGATTGCGCCTTCACCAACACCTTTAATCGCTCCGATGCCGTAAACGATGCGGCCTTCTTCATCCACCGAGAAACGATACTGACCTTTGTTAACGTCAGGCGGGGTAATGGTAATACCCTGCATTTCAGCATCTTCGACATATGTAACAACCTTATCGGTATTGTCCATATCCGACGACATCACTGCCGCCATAAAGGATGCTGGGTGATGCGTTTTTAACCACGCGGTTTGATAAGCGACCAAGGCATAAGCAGCCGAGTGTGATTTGTTAAAACCATAACCGGCGAATTTTTCTACCAAGTCAAAGATCTTCATGGCGAGATCACCATCAACGCCATTCTTCTCCGCGCCTTCTTTAAAGATACTCCGCTGCTTTTCCATCTCCTCGGCTTTTTTCTTACCCATCGCACGACGCAAAATATCAGCGCCACCTAGCGAGTAACCCGCTAAAACCTGTGCGATCTGCATCACCTGCTCTTGGTACAAAATAATGCCGTAGGTTGGCTCTAAGATTTCCTTTAACCATTCATGTTGATAATCGGGATGTGGGTAAGACACCTTATCCAAACCGTGCTTACGGCGAATAAAGTCATCGACCATGCCTGACTGCAAAGGTCCCGGGCGGAATAAAGCCACCAAAGCGATAATATCTTCAAAACGGTTTGGCTTAAGACGCTTAATCAAGTCTTTCATACCACGCGACTCTAGCTGGAAGACAGCTGTAGTATTAGCGGCTTGCAGCATTTTAAACACTTCCGGATCTTCCGTATCAATGCGTGTGATATCGACCGGATCTTCCCCTTTTTTCTGCAAAATGCCGTTGGCAGTTTCAAGCGCCCAATCGATGATGGTAAGTGTTCGCAAACCCAAGAAGTCAAACTTCACAAGACCCGCGCTTTCAACATCATCCTTATCGAACTGGGTCACGACATTCGCACCAGTTTCATCACAATAAAGCGGGGCAAATTCCTCCAAGTCTCCTGGTGCAATGACCACACCACCTGCGTGCTTACCGGCGTTACGTTTCACACCTTCTAGCTTGCGGGCCAAATCCCAAACTTCACGAAAGTCTTCGTCTTCCTCGTACATTCGAGGTAACTCAGGCTCTTGCTCGTAAGCTTTTTCGAGCGTCATACCCACTTCAAAGGGAATCAGTTTAGCAATCTTATCGACGAAGCCATAAGGGTGACTTAATACACGCCCCACATCACGTATTACAGCTTTTGCTGCCATAGTACCGAAAGTAATAATCTGCGATACGCTGTTACGACCGTAGCGCTCTGCAACATAATCAATGACCCGATCTCGCCCTTCCATACAGAAGTCGACGTCAAAGTCAGGCATCGATACACGCTCTGGATTCAAGAATCTCTCGAAAAGAAGGTCAAACTCCAACGGATCAAGATCGGTAATTTTCATGGCGTAAGCCACTAATGAACCGGCACCAGAACCACGGCCTGGACCAACTGGGACACCGTTATCCTTAGACCATTGGATGAAGTCACCAACGATAAGGAAGTAACCCGGAAAACCCATGGAATTAATAACGTCTAACTCAATCTGTAATCGTTCGTCGTACGGTTTACGTATTTCAGCAAAATTTTCAGCATTGCGATCATACAGATGATCAAGTCGCTCTTCTAAACCATCTTTTGATACTTGCTCAAAATACTGATCAATCGTCATTCCCTCAGGAATAGGGAATTCTGGTAAGAAATATTCACCTAAGCGCAGATCCATATTACAGCGCTTAGCAATTTCCACCGTATTCTCAATAGCTTCGGGGATATCATCGAACAGCTCAACCATTTCATCTTCAGTGCGAAGATATTGCTGGTCAGAGTAATCACGCGGACGGCGAGGGTCGGCTAACACTCGTCCTTGGTTAATACACACTCTAGCTTCATGGGCATCGAAATCCTCTTTCTGCAAAAACCTTACGTCGTTAGTAGCGACGACTGGCGTACCGGAGCCTTGGGCTAAACCGATGACTTGATGAATGTATTCATTCTCATAAGGACGACCAGTTCTATGAAGCTCTAGGTAAAACCGGTTGGAAAAGTGATGGTTCCAAAAACCCAAATACTCGGCTGCAAGATCCATCTTGCCTGCCAGTACGGCTTTACCAATATCACCTTCCCTGCCCCCCGAAAGAATGATAATTCCTTGGTTGAGTTCCGCCATCCATTCCTTTTTAACTAATGGAAAGCCCCGGTGTTGGTTTTTCAAATAGGCTCTGGAAATTAAATACTTAAGATTGAGGTAGCCGTCGGTATTCATGCACAAAGCTGTGACACGAAAAAAACTATCTTCATCGTCAGGGTCTTGGATCAGTAAGTCAGCGCCTGCTATCGGCTTCACTGCTGACTTCACGGCGGTAGAGTAGAACTTAACGAGACCACACATGTTCATTTGATCCGTCATGGCTATAGCCGGAACTTCTCGTTTTTCACACTCAGCCAGCATAGGCTTAACTCTAACTAGGCTATCAACCATAGAGTATTCGGTATGAACTTTTAAATGAACAAAGCGAGGTGCCATATTTAAGGTGCCGTCATGTTTTGATATGTATTGTTTAATATATCGCTATGGTGTCGCCAAACCGGCCTAACCACCACAGTCACTGAATGTTCTCACCTCCATTATAAGGAGGTCGAAACAGCTTTGCAGTAAGATTATTTGCTCAATCTTTTGTCAAAAGTCTCAAAGTAGAGACATCCTCAGAACTCAAGCCTATAAGTTGAGCTGTTGTTGTACTGGTGCGTATGACTTCCGGTGTATCTCTGTAATTCCAAGCTTTATGATAGCTTCACGATGTTGCTTGGTTGGATAGCCCTTATGTTTGGCAAAACCATAACCAGGGTATTTTTCTTCCATCTCAACCATTTCATTGTCACGCGCCACTTTTGCCAATATAGACGCCGCACTAATCGCTGGCTCTTTGCTGTCGCCTTTAATAATGGCTTCCATAGCACAGTCTAATTCGGGGCAATGATTGCCATCAATTAACGCTAACTCTGGCTGTTGCGAGAGACTTTCGACACTACGTTTCATGGCCAATAAACTGGCCTGCAGGATATTGATCTGATCAATTTCTTCAACCTCAGCGCGACATATAGACCAAGCCAGAGCTTTCTCTTTAATTTCTAAAGCGAGCGATTCACGACGCTTTTCCGTCAATTTCTTTGAGTCAGCAAGCCCATCGATTGGGTTTTCAGGATCTAAAATCACCGCTGCCGCAACCACAGGTCCTGCTAAAGGACCGCGCCCTACTTCATCCACACCAGCGACTAGCAAAGGTCTTTGTTGCAAAGTATCAATCATGTTCCAGACTCCTTTGTTGGCGGATACCATTTTCACTCCACCAATGCTCTATGGAGTTAGCGGCATAGACGTTGGCGTCTTTTTTTAGAGAGTGGTGTAACTCAACAAATGCATCATGAACATCCTGCCAGCGTTGGCCTTGGTTATGTTCATCATCGCCAACCCAGGCTCTAACCTCTGCAAATAGATTGTCTGGTGTGCAGTCCTCCTGAATCAGCTCAGGTAGTAGTGATTGCTTTGACAATAAATTAGGAATGGCGAAAGTATCTATTGTTAATAACCGCTTAAAAATTTTATAACTAATCGGCCCTACTTTGTAAGCAACAACCGTCGGGCGCTTTATCAGCATGGCCTCTAAAGTAGCGGTTCCTGAAGCCATAACAACATAATCCGCTGCAGCCATTGCTTTACGAGAGTCACCATCAATAAGCTCAATCTGCGGTAATGTCAGGTGTTTAACTTTTGCGTCTAATAACTGTTGTTCAAACTGAGCGCGTCGCTTGGAATTAGCCATCGGAACGACGAAGCCCATGTCGGGATAAAACTGTCTTAGCAGGACCGCCATATCAATAAAGTCAGGCCCCAGCATCTTCATTTCTGAGCCACGACTACCAGGCATAAGACACACGAGTTGCTTATTATGCACCAAACCTAATTCAACACGAGCGTCATTTTTGTGAGACTCGATTGGTACCTCGTCTGCCAAAGGGTGACCTACACAGAAGTTATCAATAGCATGATGCTGGTAAATATCTTGCTCAAAGGGAAAGAGACAAAGCATCAAGTCGACCGCTTTTTTTATCTTATGAATACGTTTAGGACGCCACGCCCAAACGGATGGGCTAACGTAATGAACCGTTTTAATGCCCTTATTTTTAAGCTTTTGCTCTAAACCAATATTAAATTCGGGGGCATCGATACCAATAAACAAGTCTGGTTTTGTATCGATCCAATAACGCGCCAAATCCGCACGCATTTTAAGTAATTCAGGAAGCTTTTTGAGGATTGGTAAGATGCCCATGACCGATAGAGATTCCATCGGGTATAAGCTGGCGCAGCCTTCTTGTTGCATCAAAGGGCCAGCTACGCCTTCAAATACTGCATTGGGATACTTTTTTTTAAGCTCAGAAATTAATCCTGCACCTAAAATATCGCCGGAGGCTTCCCCGGCGACAATAGCAATTCTTTGGATAGACTTTACAGGCAACATGGAAAAGCCACTACCTTAAAATACCGCGCTCTACAGACTCTAAGAAATTGATGAGATGATTAACATTGTCATCTTCAAGCTGAAACATTTCAGCAATGGCTTCATCCATCTTTAAAGATTTACGGTATAACAGTCGATAAGCTTTTTTTAAAGCGCTAATGGTTTCTGGAGAGAAGCCACGACGCTTCAAGCCTTCGGCATTTAAGCCATAAGGTGCATTTTCCGCAACCAATACAAATGGCGGGATATCCTTGCTAATGGCGCAGTCCATTCCAACAAAGGCATGATCACCAATTTTGCAAAACTGATGAATTTTCGCGAAGCCAGACATTATAACGAAGTCACCTACTTTAACATGACCAGCGAGAGTGGCGTTGTTAGACATGATGATGTTATCGCCCAAGAAACAATCATGCGCAATGTGCGTGTAAGCCATAAACCAGCCATTGTTTCCAATACGAGTTTCACCACGGTCTTGAACCGTGCCTCGATGAACAGTGCAGCATTCTCGGAAAACGTTTCCGTCACCAATAATCGTTTTTGTTGGCTCACCAGAATATTTTTTATCCTGATTTTCTTCACCAATCGACGAAAACTGGTAGAAGCGGTTGTTCTTACCAATTTCTGTATGTGAGCCGATCACCACATGTGGCCCAACGACCGTACCTTCACCAATCGAAGTATCTGCTCCAATAATGGAGTATGGGCCAATTTCAACGTTATCCGCAATGGTTGCGGTTGAGTCAATAATAGCGGTCTGATGAATCACACTAAATCCTTACGCGATATCTTTGCGAGCACACATCAATTCAGCTGAGCATACGACCTTTCCGTCGACACTCGCTTTTGCGCTAAACTTCCACATGTCACGCTTACGCTTAATGACTTCCACTTCCATCAACAACTGATCGCCTGGCTCTACGGGCTTCTTGAAACGCGCGCTGTCAATACCAACGAAGTAGTACAAAGAGTCATCACTTGGCAAGTCTTCTGTGGTTTTAAAGGCTAGAATTCCTGTCGCTTGCGCAAGTGCTTCCAGCATCAAAACCCCTGGGAATACTGGGCGGTGCGGGAAATGCCCAGGGAAAAATGGTTCATTCACCGTTACATTCTTTATTGCCGTTAATTTTTCGCCAGCAGTGTAGTCAAGAACACGGTCAATTAACAAAAACGGGTAGCGATGAGGCAAGTGCTTCATCACTTCATAAATATCCATACTATTCATTTCATTCGGCTGGTTGTCATTACTCATCTTCAATATCTCTGTCATTTTTCAGTTGAAGCACTTCTTTTTCTAACTGCTTCATTTTACGCCACATCGAATCCAGTTGGCGGAATCGTATCGCGCTTTTTTGCCATTCTTTATTATCTTGATGGGTCGTACCCGAAGAGTACGCACCCGGCTTAGTAATTGATTTATTTACAAAAGTTGTCGCTGTGATATGCGCTTTATCGCAAATACTCAAGTGCCCCAGAATACTAACGCGGCCTGCAATTGTACAATATTTTCCAATAACGGCACTACCTGCTATCGCAGTGCAGCCTGCAACTGCAGTGAAATCACCGATAATTACATTATGAGCTACATGAATATGATTATCCAGTATAACCCCGTTGCCAATCACCGTATCCTCTAAAGCACCTCGATCAATAGCAGTATGCGCGCCAATTTCCACATTGTTACCGATGGTAACACCGCCAACTTGGGGGATTTTGACCCATTCACCTTGGTCATTAGCGTAACCAAAACCATCCGAACCAATCACCACATTAGCGTGAATGATACAGTTCTCTCCTATGGTCACATCATGGTACAGCACGGTATTAGGGTAAACTCGAGTGTGCGCTCCTATCACGCTACTATGACCGATATAGACTCCAGCCTCTATCACAGAATAGTCACCAACCGTGACATCATCAGCAATAACAACATTAGGACCGATATAAACATCTTTCCCTAAGGAAACATTGTCACCAATGTGAGCGGTTGGATGGATAGCGGCCTTTGGACATGGCGTCGTGTCAAATATTTGTGCAGCTTTAGCGAATCCTAAGTAAGGGTTTGCCATAACCAGCAAGTTTCCTGTTGCTTCTTTTGCGACCTCAGGCGTCACAATCAAAGCGCCAGCTTTACACTCACTGATTCGGTTAAGGTATTTAGTATCACTGACAAAGCTGATGTGATTTTTTTCAGCCTTATCTAACGGCAAAACCGCAGTAATGGTTAACTGCGGTTCCCCTTGAAGCTCAGCGCCTAGATGCTGAGCTAACTCTTGAAGTGTTTTTTCCAAAACAACTCCTCAATATGATTACTTAGACATTTCTTGCAGTACTTGATCTGAAACATCTGTTACTTTTGGTCCCATGTAAGGAACTGCTCGACGGTCTACTAACATATCGTAGCCACCTTGCTTCGCAATTTTTTCAACTGCATCTTGTAACTTCTTACCAACTTCACGCATTTCTTGCTGAGTGCGACGTTGAAAATCTTCTTTATACGCATCTTCTTTCAATTTAAAGTCTGACGCACGCTTTTTTAAGTCGCGCTCAGTCGTAGTGCGCTGTGTTTCAGACATGGTTTTCGCGTTGTTCATATAAGCAGTTCTGTCATCTTCTAGCTTTTTGAACTCTCTTTCAAGCTGACTTTTACGGCCTTCAAACTCCTTACTTAAAGTTTGTCTTACCGTATCACGCTCTGGGCTTTTTGCCATGATGTAGTTTGTATCAATAACTGCCACTTTCATTTCTGCACTTGCCAAAGCAGGAAGCATCATCAAACCTACTAAAAATGTAAATACTAACTTTTTCAAAATAAATCTCCAATTAATTAAAATGTCTTACCAATGGTAAAGGTAAAAGTTTCTGTGTCGTCATAAGGTTCACTTTTCAGAGGACGAGACAAGCTAAACTGTAAAGGTGCGAATGGCGAATACCACTGCAAAGATACACCGTATGAGGCTCTATAATTTCCAGCATCACCAAAGTCAGGCACATTACCTAAAACACTGTTAGGGTCAATCTGCAAACCTTCAAATCGGCTTTGATCAAACTGAGTATCCCATACATTACCCGCGTCAACAAAAATACTTGTTCTCACATTTGAGTTATCATCCAAAAACGGAGTTGGGAAAATCAGCTCGAAGGTATTGATAGCTTTTGCATTACCACCTATAGAATAACGACTGACAGCAATCCTATCAAACTCTTCTGGTAAATATACGGTAGTATTACCTGCACCAGGAATAGGACCAGGAACGCTAATCGAAGTCCTAATTCTCTGTATGTCTCTCGGCCCTACAGTATTACCCTCGAACCCTCTTAAAGAGTTGCTACCTCCAGCGTAAAAGTTGGAGAAGTATGGAAGGGCAGGAGTATCCCCTAAGCCGTCTCCATAAGCTAAGCTTCCTCTCCAAGAGAAAATCCAATCATTATCGTTATTTAATGGTAAATAAAGACCATAATTATAGGTCGCTTTATAAAATTCTAGATCTCCGATATCAGTTGCGACTTCGAGATTCCACTGGTGATCAACACCTTTTGAAGGAAAAATCGCTCTATTTAAACTGTTATATCTAAAGCCGAAGTTTACGGAAAAAATATCAAAGTCAACATCAGAGTCCTGCCTAGCATTAGCTCCTAGAATACTGAAAAAGTCTATCACTCGCTGAGAACTCGTCAATGGTGAGGTTAAAGAGTTCTGAGAAATTCTAGCTCCAGCACTAAAGTTGGAAAATTCACCAGTAGGGAAGTATAACGTTGAACCTAGAGCAATAGTGTCTAAACTCTGGGCTATAAGGTTCAGTTTTCCGTAATCAGTTTCACTATAATTTAATGACGTATTTAAGCCAATTCCACTTTGTGTAAAATAGTTATCGGTATAACTAATGTTGGCACTCTTTATAGCTTTATTTGAGCTAATACCAATTGATGCAGAATTACCTGTTCCCATGAAGTTTTGGTGAGACAGCTCACCATTAAGACTAAATCCATAAAAGTCGTTATAACCAAAGCCACCACTAATTTGTGCTGCGTTTCTTTCTTTAACTTCAAAATTCACATCTGCTCTATCGGTAGTCCCTTCTTTCTTAACCGTATCAACTTCAACTGTTTCAATAAATGGTAATCGCTGCAATCGTAATTTAGAGCGCTCAACAAGCGCTGAAGACAAGGCTCCACCCTCTTGTACACGGGTTTCACGACGTAAAACATTCTCATCGGTTGTGACATTACCTTTGAATGACACGTTATCAACATAGTAACGCTCACCGGGGTCTACAAAAACTGTTAATTTAGCTTCAGCTGTATCTTCTAGTACTTCTGGAATTGTCCTTACTTCAGCAAAAGCATAACCGTATAACCCTAATACTTGCTTAATTTGCTCTTCAGCAAAGGTGATTGCAGCAGCTGAATAGACGTCACCACTTTTCAAAGGAATTAATCCACGAATAATACTTTCATCTATCGTGAAATCTCCCAAAATATCAATCTCAGACACATTGTATATTTCGCCTTCTGACATGCCGATCGTAATGTATATATCTTCAGCATTTTCAGACAAAGAAATATCAGTAGCGTTGATATTAAACTTCAAATAGCCTCTATCTTTATAATAGGAGGTCAGTGTTTCTAAATCTTGCTCTAATTTAGTACTAGAATATTTGTTATCGTCAGTAATAAATGTAAACAGGCCACCTGTACTTAACTCAAACTGGGAAATAAGTTCTTCGTCGTTATAGACATTATTTCCGATAAGGTTGAACTCTTTAATTCGGGCTGACCCACCTTCTTTAATCGTGATTCTAAGCTGGATTCTATTACGTGATAGCTCAACTAACTTCTTCTCTACAGTAAGGTGATAGTGTCCGTTGGAATAATATTGGTTGGAGATCTCTTGCTCGATTTTGTCCAGAACAAAGCTATCCAGGACCTCACCTTTTGCAATGCCGGCATTTTTCATGCCTTCTTCTAACTGCTCACTCTTTAGAACCTTGTTACCTTCGAGAATGATATCCGAAATAATAGGGCGCTCAACAACAACCACCTTTAATACCGAACCGTCTTTCTCTAACTTTACAAAGTCAAAGTTACCAGTGCTATAAACGGCACGAATAACAGAAGGAGCTCGAGCATCATCAATCGTCTCACCAACGCGAATTGGCAAATCAGTAAAGAAGGTACCGAGGGAAACACGTTGTAATCCTTCAACTTGGATATCCTTAACTACAAAGGGCTCTATGGCCTGAGCTTTGGAGAATAACCCCGCTAAAACTAATGCAGTTACCGTTTTTCTTATCAAATGCATCTAATCTTGTCTCTATTGGTTTAATCGGTCTATGTCAAAAAATAGCGCTACAGCCATTAACGTAAGCAATAATATGATGCCAACACGCATCCCAAGTTCCATAATTCTTTCAGAAACTGGTTTTCCACGTACCAACTCGGCTAAATAATACATCAGATGCCCACCATCGAGCATGGGGATAGGGAGTAGATTAACGAAGCCTAAGTTGACGCTTATCATAGCGAGATAAAGCAAGAATGCAACCATCCCTGCTTCAGCTGTCTGGCCTGCCCCTTGTGCGATTCCGACTGGCCCGCCAATGTTTTTTACTGACAGCTTACCGGTAACCAACTTCCCAAGGAAGCTCGTTATCCGCTCAACCATTTGCCATGTCTCTTCTGAGCCCTTGCCTATAGCCTCAAAAAAACCATAATCAATGGTATTAAAACTCTGGAAACCCGCTCCAATACCGATAACACCGGCACCATCCGAGCCGCCTCGTCGCTCAGGAGTAACCCTAATAGACACAGTTTCCTGATCGCGTAGAACCTCAAGCTCTAGCGGTTTATCCGCACTTTGCTCAATAATAGCACCCATGGTGCTCCAGTAAGGAGTAGCCACGCCATCAATGCTCAGTATGGTATCACCTTGTTTAAGCCCCGCTTTCGCTGCAGGCATGTTTTCAGCAACCACTCCAATTAAAGCTGGACCGTCATAGGCACCGAAATCAACGCCTAACGCCTTGAATAAGTCTCTTTGCTCTTCAGGCTCCTGCCATTCACTAATATTTAACGTGACCGTTTGTGGCTCTTGTCCGACAGGCTTCACTAAAACGTCTAGTTGAGTGTCATCGCCAATATGATCTAAAAATGCAAAAAGAGTGTCTTGGGTACTTTTTACCGACTCTCCCCCGACTTCCAGAATCTCACTTTTCGCTGGAAAGTTTGCGTCAGCCGCAGGTGTATTGGGGTACACATCAGTCACAAACGGCTTACTCACAGCGATACCCAGCATAAAGACGAAGGCATAAATGAGTATAGCTAGCAAGAAATTAGCCATTGGTCCTGCTAATACAATCAGTATTCGTTTCCAAACAGGTTGTCGATTAAAGGCATAAGGTAAATCCTCTTCAGGTACTGAACCTTCTCGCTCATCCACAAACTTGACGTACCCGCCTAATGGAATAGGAGCAACACAAAACTCAGTTCCATGCTTGTTATAACGACTCCAAATAGGTTTACCAAAACCAACAGAAAAGCGCAGCGCTTTTACGCCTAGCTTTTTAGCGACCCAATAGTGCCCCCATTCATGGAAAGTCACCAGAATGCCAAGCAATATTAATAAACCAAAAATACTCCAAAGAGCTGTGGTCACTATGTCATCTCCAATAATTACTGTTTAGGATTAAGCCGTCATCTCTTCAACAAGCTGCTGCGCACGCTCACGTGCTTCTTTATCGGCAGCTAACACTGATTCCAAGGTCGATACCTCAGCATACTCGGTAGATGTTAACGTCTGCTGAATTAGCTCTGCGATTTGAGTAAAGCCTAATTTTTCATCAAGAAAAGCCTGAACCGCCACTTCATTGGCCGCATTTAAACGCGTTGGGCTATTGCCTCCCTGCTTCATGGCCTCACTTGCTAGCGCGAGGCAAGGGTAACGCTCTTTGCTAGGACGATCAAAGGTTAACTGCGAAATTTCCATAAAGTCCAATGGCGCCACACCGGCGTCAACCCTGTCTGGAAACGCCATGGCATGCGCGATTGGCGTGCGCATGTCTGGATTTCCCATCTGCGCCAACACTGAGCCATCGTTATAACGCACCATAGAGTGAATAATACTTTGTGGGTGTAGCACTACCTCAATCTGCTCAGGCTTAACATCAAACAGCCAGCAAGCCTCGATAAGCTCAAGCCCTTTATTCATCATCGTTGCCGAATCAACTGAAATCTTGCGCCCCATATCCCAATTGGGGTGTGCGCAAGCTTCATCAGGCGTTATGGCAGGGAACTCTGCTAAGGTTTTCTTTAAAAAAGGACCACCCGAGCCGGTCAATACGATATTGTGAATGCCACACTCTTCAATGCCTTTTTCAACAAAGTGTTCAGGTAGGCATTGGAATATCGCGTTATGCTCACTGTCGATGGGAAGCAAAGTAGCGCCATGCTTTTTCACTGCATCCATAAAAATAGCGCCCGACATCACCAAGGCTTCTTTATTAGCTAACAGGACCTTCTTACCCGCTTTAGCTGCGGCTAATGTTGGTAATAACCCTGCAGCGCCAACAATAGCGGCCATGACGGTATCCACGCTCTCATGGCTGGCCACAAAGTCTAAACTATCAACTCCGTGTAAAACCGTAATATCTAGCTCTTTATATTCGACAAAAGACTGTAGTTCTTGCGCTAGTTCTGCTTCAGGCAATACCGCATATTTCGGCTTAAACTCCACACATTGAAGCTTTAACTGCTCAATGTTTCGATGAGCCGTCAGTGCAAATACTTGATATTTATCAGGGTGACGTCGAATAACATCTAAGGTGTTGGTCCCTATAGAACCCGTAGCACCTAAGATACAAACGTCTTCAGGCTTAATATTCACGATTTCTTTCATCTAACTCAGCCTAAAGCGTTACGCTAATAATTCCAACCACAAGACGCCAGCGACGAAAAATGGTGCAACTGATAAGGTACTATCTAAACGGTCCAATAAACCGCCATGGCCGGGCAAAATATTGCTACTATCTTTAATATTGGCTTGACGTTTTAACATGCTTTCAAAAAGATCACCAAAGACCGACAAAACCACCATCACAATCACAAACACCGTAAACTTGAGCCAGTCTAATTCCAGCGATAACAAAGATGCGACACCCATACCTACGGCAACCGCTAACACTAACCCGCCGAAAGCGCCTTCCCAGGTTTTGTTCGGGCTAACTACTGGGGCTAACTTAGTCTTACCCCAAGTCTTACCGGCAAAATAAGCACCAACATCAGCCCCCCAGATGACGACCAACATCAGCAGTAGCATCCAAGCACCTAAGGAATAATCCACGTTGATCAACAAACTTCTGATAACCACAATCGCTAACCAAGCTGCAGCCAGGATAACGATGCCAAACAAGCCTCTAAGCCAAGGCCCACGGAATAAAGTTTTAGTAGTCTTTGGATAAAGTAGAACGAATATTGACGCAATAACCCATACCAGCAAAGCCACAATCAGCAACTTAAAAGGATAAGCGTCATACCAGAGCAATGGCAAACTGGCTTCATTAAAGAAGTTTTGCTGATACAGCTGATAAAACAAGCCGCCGACAGCTGCTAACGACAGCACAATAAAGATACTTTGGCCTGCTTTACTGGTTTGTAGTAAACGCGACCATTCCCATGCCAGAATACCGAAAATAGGGACTAGAATTGCCGAAAACGTCAATAAATCGGGCAAAAACAGTAAGCAGCCAACCAGTGGCAACAATAATACAGCTGTAATAATTCTTTGTTTTAACACATTATTCCCCTAATGACTCTCTGAAGCGACCTGCTCGCCTGTTTTCCCAAAACGACGCTGGCGCTGATTAAAGTCGGCAATAGCACCTTTTAAGGCATCGCCATCAAAGTCTGGCCACAGTCGATCGCTAAAGTATAATTCTGAATACGCAGCCTGCCATAACAAGAAGTTACTAATACGTTGCTCACCGCCAGTTCGAATAAGCAAATCAGGCTCAGAGCCATCCGCAGTCACTAATTCAGACTGTAGCGCCTGCTCCGTAATCTCCCGCCCCTTTACAGCCAATGCCTGCGCAGCTTGGACAATATCCCAACGCCCACCATAGTTTGCAGCAATTTGTAGATACAGCCCATTGTTGTTTGCCGTTAACGCTTCCGCTTTATCAATCGCCTTGCGCAACTTACTATCAAAACCATCTTTGTCGCCAACTATGGTCAGCTTTACATTATTCTTGTTAAGTTTTTTCGACTCATTGTTGAGGCTAGTCGCAAATAACTCCATCAAAAAACTGACTTCATCTTTTGGCCGGTTCCAGTTTTCACTGCTAAAAGCGAATAACGTCAAATACTTGACCCCTAACTCACCACAAACCTCAGCCATTTCGCGAGCACGCTCCATCCCAGCCTTATGCCCCATGACACGCTTTTTACCGCGCGCCTGGGCCCATCGACCGTTACCATCCATAATAATAGCTATATGCTGCGGAACACTCTGGTTAGACTTGTTCTGCTCTGAAACATTCTTTTTTAACACCAACCCAACCTACTCATTAATCTGCCATACATTATATACGAAAACGCCGTGATAAGTTTCACGGCGTTTCAGCACAATTCACACTAAGCGTATTGAATTAAATTTCAATTAACTCTTTCTCTTTCTCTTCTAAAAGCTCATCGATTCGAGCTACTTTAGTGTCTGTAAGCTTTTGAATTTGCTCTTCCGCACGACGCAAATCATCTTCAGAGATTTCTTTTTCTTTTTCCAGCTCTTTCGCTGAGTTATTAGCGTCACGACGAATATTACGAACCGCTACCTTAGCATTTTCAGCTTCACCACGAACGACTTTGATTAGCTCTTTACGACGCTCTTCATTCAAAGGCGGCATGGTGATACGAATCACTTGCCCAGCAACGTTTGGCGTTAAGCCGAGGTCTGACTTAAGAATCGCTTTTTCAGTATCTTCAATCGCGCCTTTATCAAAAATTTGCAGTACTAAAGTTCGTCCTTCCTGTACGCTGATACTTGCAACCTGATTGATTGGCGTATCAGAACCATAGTATGGGACGGTAATATGCTCAAGCAAGCTAGGATGTGCGCGACCTGTGCGAACTTTAGCAAGATCATGCCTAAATGACTCAATGGTCTTATCCATACGCTGATCGGCATCTTTTTGAATGTCATTAATCACAGAGATATCTCCTACAATTGCTTGTTATAATCTTAATCTGGCTATTATGCCTAATTATTCGACTGATTCAATCTTAAGCTCAACAACTCAAGGGTGAATCAAGGTGCCTTCGTCGTTGCCCAATACCGCTTTTTCTAAAGAGCCAGCTTGGGTCATGTCGAATACACGAATATTCTTTTTGTGGTCACGGGCTAAACAGAACGCCGTAAGGTCCATCACTGCCAGCTCTTTATCCAAAGCTTCTTTGTAGCTCAAACGCTCATACTTCACAGCGTCCTTGTCTTTCGAAGGATCTGCGGAATAAACACCGTCCACTTTAGTCGCTTTTAGAATCAGCTCAGCATCGATCTCAATACCGCGCAAACAAGCAGCCGTATCGGTGGTGAAAAATGGGTTACCCGTTCCAGCGCAGAAAATCACGATCCGTCCTTTCTCTAGAGCATTAATAGCTCCACGACGAGAAAAGCCCTGACAAACACCGTCGATGGGCATAGCTGACAACACCTTTGCAGGTTGTTCAATGCGCTCGAAAGCATCTTGTAGGGCTAGAGAATTCATCACAGTCGCCAGCATGCCCATGTGATCACCGGTCACACGGTTCATGCCAGCTTCTGATAATTTCTGGCCACGGTAAATATTACCGCCACCAATCACTACGCCGACTTCAACACCTTGCTTACTTAACGATTTGATTTCATGAGCGATTCTTTCCAGAACCTGAGGGTCAATACCAAACGCCTCACGCCCCATCAAAGCCTCGCCACTCAATTTCAATAAAATACGCTTATAAGCTAAGTCGGCCATAGTGTTTCCTTCTTGTAATCTAAAAAGTCAGTTTGTCTAAGGGTTGCTTAGCCAATTACTTTTTCATTTGAGCAGCTACTTCAGACGCAAAGTCTTCTTCTTTCTTCTCAATACCTTCGCCTACTTCAAAGCGAGTGTAAGAGATAACTTTTGCATTCTTTTCTTTAAGCAACTGGCCAACCGTCGTTGAAGGGTCTTTTACAAAGCTTTGACCTTCCAAAGTAATCTCGCCAACGAACTTCTTAATACGACCACCCATCATTTTCTCAACAATCTCAGCAGGCTTGCCTTCCATATCAGGTTGAGCTTTAATGATTTCTTTCTCTTTTTCGATAACTGCTGGGTCAACGTCGTCAGCCGTATTGAACTGAGGGTTACTCGCAGCAACGTGCATCGCAACGTCTTTCGCTAAATCTTCGTCACCACCGTCTAAAGAAACGATAACACCGATACGACCGCCGTGGATGTATGCACCAAGCGTATCGCCGTCAACTTTAGCAACGCGACGTACTGTGATGTTCTCACCGATTTTAGCAACCAAGTTAGCGCGTGCTTCTTCAACAGACTCGCCAGAAGGCATAGACGCAGCGTTTAAAGCTTCAACGTCAGCAGTGCCGTTTGAAAGAGCAACATCTACCACTTCGCTAGAGAACTTCTTGAAGTTGTCGTCACGAGCAACGAAGTCAGTTTCAGAGTTAACTTCAACTAAAACACCTGTATTGTCGCCTGATTTCGCTAAGATAACACCTTCTGCAGCGATACGACCCGCTTTCTTAGCCGCTTTCGCTTGGCCAGATTTACGCATGTTATCGATTGCAGTTTCGATGTTACCGTCAGCCTCAACCAACGCCTTTTTACATTCCATCATGCCAGCGCCAGTGCGCTCACGTAATTCTTTAACTAATGCAGCAGTAATTGCCATGATAGTATCTCCGATAGATTCCTCTGCTTTTTAGAACAGCAGAATATATAAACTAGAATAGTATAAACGTATGTTTTTAAACCTTTATGAAGCTTAGTAGCTCATTGATAGTAAAGGTTTATTTTGCAAAGTGCTGTGATTTAGATGTTGTAAAGCCAAATATGACCTAAACCTAAGTATCTTTCAAAAAAGGGGGCCTCGCCCCCTTTTTCAACACTTTGCGAGATTAGCGATTACTCTTCGCCAGCCTCTTCAACAAACTCGTCGCCTTTATCAGCAACTGTGTTGCTTTGCTTACCGTCAAGCACTGCGTCCGCTACTGCACCGCAGTATAAACGAATCGCACGGATCGCATCATCGTTACCTGGGATGATGTAATCAACGCCTTTCGGGTTAGAGTTTGTATCAACAACAGCAACAACTGGGATGCCCATTTTGTTTGCTTCTGCAATTGCGATGGCTTCATGATCAGCGTCAATCACAAACAATACGTCTGGAAGACCGCCCATGTTCTTGATACCGCCGATAGACGCTTCAAGCTTGTCCATCTCACGAGTACGCATCAACGCTTCTTTCTTAGTCAAACGCTCGAAAGTGCCGTCTTCAGACTGTTTTTCTAAGTCTTTCAAACGGTTAATAGAACCACGAATCGTTTTGTAGTTAGTCAACATACCGCCTAACCAACGCTTATCAACGAAGAACTGACCACAACGAGTCGCTTCTTCTTTAACGATTTCAGCAGCTGCACGCTTCGTACCAACAAAAAGGATTTTACCTTTGTTAGAAGCGATTTTACCTAAGTAATTCAACGCACCGTTGAACATAGGTACTGTTTCTTCAAGGTTGATGATGTGAATCTTGTTACGCGCACCAAAGATATATGGACGCATTTGAGGGTTCCAGAAACGAGTTTTGTGACCGAAGTGCACACCCGCCTGTAGCATGTCACGCATACTAACTTTAGACATAATAAATTCTCCGAATTTCGGGTTAAGCCTCCGCAAATCCCATTTCCCGACCCCAACCAGTCTCTTAAAAGAGTGTCTTTCTGGTGGAGCACCCCGGCAAATGTGTCGATCTGCGTGTGGATTTTAAGTAAATATCGTATTTGTAGCTCAATAATTGTACGGGTTTAAACGCACTTTCGAGCCACGGCGCGCTTTATACCATTTTTCAGGGGTTGAGGCAATGTTTTTGGGTGATTTAGGTGGTTTTTCGTCATTCCTGAAAAATCGGGAATCCCGGCCTATTTTGCTTGTCACTTTAGACCTTGAACCGATAGGACTCAGGATCTAACCCGTTTCATGTTATTCCGATTCAAAACCCTACCAACAGTCGTGTCATTCCGCACTTGATAAGGAATCTAGCGACTTTTTACAACTGGAGGTATTACTGTTACTCCTGCACTGATTCCCCATGACTATATGTCAATTTCTAGGTAGTATGTGTCTCGAGTATCAGCTCAAAACTAAAAATAATCTATAAACATAGGGATTTTCAAATGAAAAACAGATTACTCTTATTGGCTCTTATCGCATCTTTTATAGCCTCTTGCACAAGTATTAAAGTACAAGAGTTAGATCCAGAGCATGAAATCAGCCATGTCTGCATCCAAAAAAACCCAAAAGTAATTGTTGGCGACTTTTTGCCAGTTGTGCAAAGGGGGTTCATGAAACACGGAATAACCACTGAGGTGTTTGATGATGAAATGCCTTTCTATTGCGATTACTACCTCACTTATACTGCACTAAAAACATGGGATATTGGAATGTATATGCACCATGCGGAGCTATCACTGTTTAAGAATCATAAGATGTTAGGCTACGCTGAATATCACCTAAACGGTAAAGGTGGCTTGGCTCTAAATAAATGGGCAAGTGTTGAATCAAAGATGATGCCAGTTATCGATAAACTACTTGTGGGCTATACGCCAGAAAAGGTGAAACTGTTTAAAAGCAATCAAAAACATGTCAAATCTAATGAAGTAAATAATCAACCTCCTGGGAACAACACCACAGAGGAAGAGTTGAAAAAATTAAGAAAGTGGTTCGAAGAAGGCTTGATTAGTAAAGAGGAATACAAAGCAGAAAAAGAAAAGCTTTTAAACCAATAGCAGACGTAGCCTCGAAGGAGCATCAGTGACTTCGAGGTTTTATGTTTATAATCTACTATTCCCCTCGATTACGCTTTCGCTAATCGAGGCTACGTTAACTAAAACATATTAGACGTAAGTCGAGCCATATCAATGAGTAACTACTTCTTAGTTTTTGGAATTGTATTAGCTGTTCTACTCAATATTATTGCTTGTTATCATGTATTAAAAACCGATTACTTTGACAAGCATCAAAAAATATTCCAAATTATTTTAACTTGGCTCATACCCTTCATTGCTTCAGTTGGTATAGTCCTTTTTTTATTCAATGAGAATAATCCTTCACAAGAGCCTACTGACTTTGGGGGTGGAGCTAATGATAGCATCGGTGGAGTAGCAGATGATTAACAAGCGATCTTGTGATTTTAGAAATCCTATTTAGGGTAAAACTGGAAACTTCAAAGTTTCTTATTCCAGTAACTCAACCCATTAAAGAATAACTTGCATTTATATGTGTCACAAAGCACCCTAGCCCTCATGCACCATTAAACATACAAGATGGAATGACTAAAACCGATAAGAAAACGGAAAAGCTCATAGTTAAGACCTTAACGGATGCCTGTCATGTACTGACGGACTCGGTTGAGGGTTTTGAGTGGCTGACGCACTTTGTGGATTACGATGCGTTTCCGCAGTCTTTAGAAATCGTTTGTATCTTTGATACGGAAGATTCTTTATCCAAAGCTTTGCAAGAACACCAAGATAGTTTTATTGGCTCGGTTATTAGCGATAAGCTTCAATCGATCAATGTCCCTTTAAAAAATCATGCAAAACAGATTAACTTCGACTCCGAAGAAGCTTGCGAGAAAGAGCACAAAGGTAACTGGGCTAGACGTTTCTTATCGCAGTAAGATAAAAAATAAATGAAATATAAGTAGACAGGGGACAAAAAAGCCTATACTCTGCTCTCAGCTAGAAAGAAGTCTCTATTTTCATCCTACATTTCATCGTTTTAGTATTAATTCTTTGTCCTGCAGTTTCTAAATATCAGTCTACATTTACAGCTATTCAAGCCTCTTGAAGGCAACCTTATATTTAAATTACAGGATATTATTATGTCTAATACAGTTACAGGAACCGTTAAATGGTTCAACGAAGCAAAAGGTTTTGGTTTTATCGAGCAGCAAGAAGGTCCTGACGTGTTTGCACACTACAGTTCAATCAGCAACTCAGGTTTCAAAACTTTAGCTGAAGGCCAAAAAGTTGAGTTCACGGTTACTGACGGTCAAAAAGGCCCTCAGGCTGAAAATATTGTTGCTGTTTAATTACTAGCACTCTATTTCAAAGGGCAGATCTTTCGGGGTCTGCCCTTTTTTTATTCTCTATATTCAGCCAACCCAATAAAAATACCCACTGATATAACCTTTAAACTTTGAAGTATCTACTTCAAATCTTTTGAGCGCCATATTAAACTTAGAAATCGATTATTGCCAAAGGAAGGTTTATGTCACTCACCGTTTTAATCATTGGCTGCTTCTTACAGTTTATGTTTGCAGGCTTCCAGATGATGTTCGTTATTTTTAGTGCGTCTGGCGCTGTAAATACTCACGCCATAAAAGGGTTCAAACTCACCCTGTTAAATTCATCCATCTTTATTTTACCGCTGTCGAGCGTGGCCACAGTCATTCTATTGATCACCCTTTACAACAGCGACTCACCGTATCTGTCCAACTGGTGGCATGCTATCCCGGTTGCACTATCAATTCTTTACTTAGTTTATGTCACGGCACTAACTAAGGGCGAACCGACAGGTATAAAGACGGATATGAGTAAAAGTTCTAGCGATGCCTAGTAAAAACATTTCTGAAGGCGTGGTTCACCGCCTACCAAATGACTTGCGTAAGACGCTTTTAGCTGATGAAAACACTTTAGAACTCTGGGAAAATATCACACCTTTAGCCCGTAACGAGTGGATTTGCTGGGTAGAAGATGCCAAAAGAGAAGATACTCGCCTGAAGCGCATTAACAGAGTCAGCTCTGACCTTAAAGCTGGCAAGCGCAGACCATGCTGCTGGCCTGGCTGCCCTCATCGTAAAAAGTAACTACTTTTCTCTTTCAGCTATCAATTCTTCATCTATCAGTTTAGCGGCTTTATACGCTTGTCGCTCAGAAACACGCGCGGCATATTCTTCAAAACCAGGCCGCATGTCCATACTGCCAAAATGCAAGCCCCATAAAACGTGCGAACCCACATAGACGTCAGCTGCAGTGAAATGTTCGCCAGCAACATAGGGCGAATCTAACAATTGCTGTGACAAAGTATCTAGAACCAACTCGTAATTACCGTAACCCACCATTCTTTCCTGATCAGCTTTAACCTCGACTCCTAGGGAACGGTTGACGATAGCCGCTTCGAGTGGCCCCGCACTAAAAAACAGCCAGCGGTAATAATCTGCGCGATTATCAAGACTCGGCGCTAGACCTTTTTCAGGAAAAGCATCAGCGAGGTAAGCACAAATCGCTGCACACTCAGTAATGACTTTACCGCCATGGACAATGGTCGGAACCTTTCCCATGGGATTGATTTTGAGGAACTCTTGGGATTTCATCCCAGCGCCATACTCCAGTATTTCCTGACGATAGTCTGCGCCAACTTCTTCCAACATCCAACGAGCAATTTGACCTCGTGACTGTGGGTTGGTGTAAAAAATAGTGTTGCAATCAGTGGACTGAGATAACGGCATAACTTCTCCTGCATATTCTTGTCTTTGTCTTTAAGGCTACCAGTATGGAAGAACTAATAGCAATATTTTTCATACAGAGCTAATATGATTAAAAAATACACAAGGCATCAGTCATCAAATGAAATCTATTTATACGCTAATCACTGTCTTTGTTTTATCCTATTTAATGAGTTTTTCAAGCATCGCAGCAGCTCCAAAGGCCTTTGACTATACACAGGTTAAGCCTGAGCATTACGCTAAACTTGAGCATAAGTCTCAGTTTACCGACAAACAGGGCGATACTTATAAAATTCACAACACTAATTACAGCAAAGGTCTCTACATCCAAATTACTGAAAACGGACGTAGCAAATGGAAAAAACATGGCCGATTTTATTCAATATCATCAAGTAGTGGAAAAACAACAGGCTTTGTAACCTATCATTACGGTACTAAAGAGGGTCCAGCAGAATCCTACAATAGTAAAGGACAAGTAAAATTCAAAAAACTTTTTAAGGACGGAGTGCTTGAAGGTCCATGGCAACAATTCACCGACAAAGGGAAGCTTTTCGAGGAATGTGTCTATGTCGCCGGGAAAAAACATGGTCAGCAGATAACCTATCACTCAAATGGACAGCCACAATTCACATCAACTTATGTTGAAGGTAAAAGAGAAGGAGAAACCCTCCAATATAATGACAAGGGTAAAGTGGTCTCTAAAAAAATCTACAAAAACGGCAAGCAGATAGGAAAAACCCAATGGTTCCATTAGTTAGGGCTATTTACTCTGGATCATGAAGCAATCAATAAAGGACTACCACAAAGATGAACATGATGACTGGGTGGCTGAGTTGGCCTGTGGTCACTTCCAGCATGTCCGTCATAAGCCCCCTTTCTTCAATCGACCTTGGGTCGTTACGCAAGCAGGCCGAGAGTCTATGCTTGGCGAAGAGCTTAACTGCAAAAAATGTGACGAAGGCGCGCCCAGAGACACTAAGTAAATTAACACTCAGCAAATTAAGTCCTACCTAAAGTAAGCGAATTCACTATAATGACCCAAATTTTAAAACAGGCGTTCCATCATGAGCACACTACCTAACTGTCCGCAATGCGACTCAACTTATACCTACGAAGATCAGGCTATGTTCGTGTGTCCTGAGTGTGGCCACGAATGGTCTAAAGACGCGCCTGAGCAGAGTGAGTCGTCAATAAAAGACGCTAACGGTAATCCACTCGAAGACGGAGACACGGTGACTGTGATTAAAGATCTAAAAATCAAGGGTTCGTCACAAGTGGTTAAAGTTGGCACCAAGGTTAAAAATATTCGGTTAGTTGAAGGCGATCATGATATCGACTGCAAAATCCCTGGTATCGGCGCCATGAAACTGAAGTCTGAGTTTGTAAAAAAAGTATAGCTAATTAAAAAAAAGGTAGTGGCAACAATACCACTACCTCGACTTACGAGTTGATGTCGATGAACATCATTAGTGATTAATTCAACTCGAATAAGTTATCATCAAAGCGCTGGTTATATTCAACATCAGCTTTCATCTCAAACCCAACACTGCCGTCATCAAAAGTCTGGCTGACATTGATCTTTACTGGTAACTGGCTTTTAGGGTCAACCCAAACTCGAGTTTCGATACCAGTCTCCTCAAGTAAGAACCCTGTTAACTCAACGCCTGAAAAGGTTTGTGTACCCATCGGCTTAGCCTTCTCTGGATCGACTTCCAAGATCAGCTTGCGCCAATACAAAGGGTCTTCTTGCGCACTGTGAGAAGTGTCGCCGGCATCAAAACTAAAAGGTACCGTTTGATTAGTATCCGACAACTTCATAACGCCTTTACCTTGACTAACATCCATGATGTTTACGAATGTTGGTTGGTCTTTATGTTCTAAAGCATAGCTTTCCATCCGTAGCTGCCCAGGCTCTCGGTAATACACCCTGATATCCATCAAGTGCTGGCCTGACGTTGTCATGGTTGCGCTGTAGAAAAAGTTGCGGGCCTTCTTAAAGTTTTCCACCATACTGGCGAAAGACGTTTGCGGTGACGCAGAGAATATAAAAATGGCTAAAGCAAAACTGGCAGCAGCGCCCATAGAGCCTGCAAGCTTGTAACCAGAAAAATTCATTGTGTCCTTCCACCAAGCAGATAGTTTCTGAAAAACACCTAACTCTTCACTATGCTTCTCTGCTTCTATCGCAACCGCTTTTAATAAACGGTTTTGTGCTCGTTCAATATCCTCTGACAAAGGCTCTTGGGTTTTAAGACTATCAACCGCGTTGTTCAAGGTGTGATCAGCTGCGTGCTTCATACTTCTCTCCTGTATTCTGACTGTGACTAAGTAAGCGGGCCAATTTTTGCCGAGTTCTATTAAGAATGATGCCGACGTTACCGGACGTTAATGCTAGGTGTTGTGCAATATCGTCGTAAGACAACTCCTCCACAAAACGTAAAACAAAAACCTTTGCCTCTTGTTCCGTGACCTTTGTCAGAGCATCTCGAAGTTGCTGAATATCCTGCGTTAAAGCAAACTGCTTTTCAGGCGTTGGCTCTGGGTTGCTATGGATAGATACAACCGTTTCAGCACCATCATCAGTAATACTTTGCTCCGACAAACGGTGTTTCTTTCTTAATAAATCAAGGCTGGCAGAAGTTGCCATAGTCGTCAGATAGGCAGCCCAATTATTCACTTTGTCGAACGCCTTAGGTGTCTTTTTAAATAGCTTCATGTAAATATCTTGAGTGATATCTTCAGCATGATGACTATCCCCTACTATGCGATAAGCTGTAGCGAACACCTGTCGTCCATATTGATTTGCTAGTTCAGCAATAAGCTGCTTCTGTTTCTTCTTCAACGTTCTTCCCCGTTATATGACCTCACTACTATAGACGAAAACAAACCAAAGTTTCTTACATAAAACTTTACTGAATTTTAATATCGATAAGTTTTAGTCACCCCAGAGTTTCTGATAGGATAAATAAAGCTCTGACTAATACAGGAAGAAAAAATGAAGTATCTTACTCTAATTCTTACCAGCTTATTGGCCATCGTGTTTACTGGTTGTTCTAGTGATTCAGACCGAACACACAAAGCCGACCGTGAGCCTATTAGGGGCAGTCTGGAATGGTGTCATATGTATTATGACCCAGCTAGCTCAGGTGAGCGCAAGCCCAATGCCGCTAAGTACTGTAAGTCAGCTTTAGAAAAAAAAGATGATCGCGAACGAAATGAATCCATTCTAAATGATGGTGCTAAAGTAGAGATCAAATAACACTCAAATCATAGGTATAAAAAGCAATGCCACAACCATTCCATCTAGCTATCCCCATCCATGACTTAGACAAAGCTCGTCAATTTTACGGGGAGCTACTCGGTTTTGACGAAGGTCGTTCTAGTGATCATTGGATTGATTATGATTGCTACGGGCATCAGCTCGTGGTTCATTTGGACGAATCAATGAAAGCTAAAACTGCCAACACCTCTAAAGTAGATGGTCATGGCGTGCCGATTCCACACTTTGGGGTTGTGTTAGATATGCAGCAGTGGCGCCAGTTGGCAGAGCACCTGACCAAACATCGAGTGGAGTTTGTGATAGAACCTTACATCCGTTTTGAAGGAAAACCAGGTGAGCAAGCCACGATGTTCTTTAATGACCCTTCAGGAAATGCCCTTGAGTTTAAAGGATTCAATAACATGAATGATTTATTCAAGAAATAACGATTACAACAATTGTTCCTGATGACATCAACTAGGGGAAAACCCTTACTTCTTATTTTTCAATAAGTTGCATTACTCATACCCAATCGTTATATTGAAAGTGAACCTTACAATTGACGAGGTAAAACATGAAAGCATTATATTTAGTTTGTATCTCAGCTTGCTTAGTACTTGCCGGTTGTGCCAGCACTACTGCTTACGCACCAGCAGAATCAGCGGAAGACTATGGTTACTACAGCACTAAGCTTGGAGAAGACAGATACCGCATTAGCTTTAATGGTAATACGTCAACCAGTCAAAACACGGTTAAAGACTATGCATTGCTAAGAGCTGCAGAGTTAACCCTTCAAGAAGGTGGCACTTGGTTTCAAGTGGTAGATCGGGGCTCAGATAAAAAAACTCGTCATACTCCCCGCACAGAAGTTCGCAGAACAGATGTCATTGAGCGTGACTGTGGACTACTCGGCTGTGAAACACGCCGTCGCCCTGCTTACATAACAACCATTGGTGTCGAGTCTGGAACGGAGCGTAGCAAGTACAGCAGTTCTCTTGAGATTTTAATTGGTAGCGGTGAAATGCCGAGTGATGACGGGCGTTACTATGACGCTAAAGACATAGCATCTACCCTTCGCTCAGCGATGTAAGCTCTTATAGATTAACAGGTACTCTAAAAACGCGGCGTTTGGCGCGTTTTTTCTGCATTGATTTTTTGATTCAGAGGTCTATTATTGAGGGAACAGTCAATCACTCTTTTCAAACTATGCAAAACAAACAACCAGAAGGTAACCACGGCACCACCTATGTTGGCGCTTATATCGCCATCGGCGTAGGTATTGGCGCAGCTCTTGGTGTGGCAATGAGCAATATGATTTTAGGCATGGGAATTGGTGTCGCCATCGGCTTAGTGATGGGCGTCGGTACCGAAGTCAAAAAGCGCAAGTCGTCTCGCAAAGACTCTTAAAAGGTTCTTCGTATGCGCCATGTGGCTACTTATATAGCTATTGCTAGCTTGACCTTAGCGATAGTGTCATGTGGTGACTCTAACAATAATTCCACTAACCATACTGCCAACATTGAGGCCAATGAAAAGGGTACTGAACAAGAGACTTTATCCCCATCGTTTGATTGTTCAGCAGACTCAAACGCTCGTATCGAGTCCATGATTTGCCAACAGCCAGAGCTCGCTCAGCTTGATAATCAGCTCAACAAAGTCTATCAACAAGCATTAAACAAGGCAGGTAACACCTCGACGGAGTTAAAGGCAACGCAACGGGGCTGGCTTAAAGGTCGTAACGACTGCTGGAAAAATAACAATAAACGGCAGTGCATTAAGAAAAGCTATCAACGACGCATCGCCGAACTTCAAGCACGCTACCGCTTAGTCGACTCGGACGGCCCGCTACGATTTATTTGTGACAACAATCCCAAAAATGAATTTATCGTCACTTTTTTCAACACGGAGCCTAGAACTCTCATCGCAGAGCGAGGCGACCAAGTATCCTTGATGTATAACGTTGTTAGCGGCAGCGGCGCTAAATACCAAGGACAAAACGAAATCTTTTGGGAACACCAAGGCGAAGTCCGCATCACATGGGGTTATCAAGCACCAGAGCTTACCTGCCAAAAGTCTAGTTTTACTCATTAAGCCATACTATTAAGTTCTAACGAGGAAGCCTATCAAGTTTCCCTTGTTGCATACAATTCGTTAGAATAGACGCCTATTTTGCTAGCCCTCCATTAGGTTAGGGTAGCTAAAACACATTAAGGTACTAACCGGATATTGTATGGGTATTCAGATAAAGACTCCTGAAGAAATTGAAAAAATGCGCATTGCAGGTCGTTTGGCAGCGGAAGTTCTGGAAATGATTGGTGAACACGTCAAAAAAGGCGTCACCACAGAAGAGCTGGACCAAATCTGCCATGACCATATAGTTCATAAACAAGGCGGTTACCCTGCGACCTTAAACTATGGTGGCTCAGTCTATCCCGTCACATTAGACAGCGACGGTAAAGCCACTCAACCTGTGGCAACTGATGGCGGTTTTCCAAAGTCTATTTGCACTTCCGTAAACGACGTGGTGTGTCACGGTATTCCTAATAAAAAACCATTGCGTAACGGTGATATCTTTAACCTAGATGTCACTGTCATTAAAGATGGTTATCACGGTGATACCAGTAAAATGTTCGTGGTTGGTGAACCGACTCCGCAGGCAAAAAAGTTGATTAAGACGACGCAAGACAGTTTATACTTAGCCATAGATATGGTTAAGCCAGGTGTTAGGTTGGGTGATATCGGTTATGCCATCCAAAAATATGCTGAAGGTAAAGGATACTCTATCGTTAAAGAATATTGCGGACATGGTATCGGCGCCAAGTTTCATGAAGAGCCTCAAGTCACTCACTATGGTCGTCCAGGTACTGGTGTCGAGTTGCAAGAAGGCATGACCTTTACTATTGAACCCATGGTGAACTTTGGCAAACGTCACGTTAAGCACAACAAAAAAGATGGCTGGACCGTACTCACTAAAGACCGCTCGCTATCAGCACAGTGGGAACACACGCTGCTAGTGACTTCTACTGGCGTTGAAGTTCTGACCCGTCGCGAAGAAGAACCTTTCTAGCACTGGAATCCTGAGTGGCAAGTCCTGATAAATTTAACTATCTTCCCAAAGCAGCCGACTTACTCAAAAAGAGTCAGTCGGCTGAAGGGCCTGATCGACTTAAAGTCTATAAAGATTACCTGCAAGCTGGTTTAGATGCGCTGACAAAACAGTTCCAAAAAGGAACCAGTATCATTCAGCTCCTCAGAGCTCGCAGCGCTTTGATGGATCATATCCTGATCACTAGTTGGTCACAGTTTTCCGTCAATAGTGGCTCGGCCTTAATCGCTGTGGGTGGATATGGTCGAGAAGAGCTGCAACCTTATTCCGATATCGACATTTTGGTACTGCTCACCGAAGAAGATAGTCATGATGACAACCAAGAAAAAAACCTTGAGCTTGAAGCATGGCTCGCTTTCTTATGGGATATAGGATTAGAAGTTGGTCATAGCGTTCGAACCATAGCTCATTGCGAGTCACTCGCCCTTGAAGATATTTCAGTTGCCACAAACCTCATTGAGTCACGTTTTCTTTGCGGGGATCGTCTACTGCTAAAAGAGCTGAATAGCAGAATGAAGGAAGCTGGGTTCTGGCCTTCGGAAAAGTTTTTCCGAGCTAAGCTCGACGAACAAACGGCTCGCCATATTAAGTTCAAAGAAACCTCTTTCAACCTTGAGCCTAATATTAAGTCTAATCCTGGTGGATTACGTGATTTACAAGTTATCCAGTGGATTACATTAAAGCATTTCAAGAGTAGCAGCTTACACGACCTGATCAAGTACGGTATCTTCACTCGACGTGAGTACAGAAGTTTATTGAACGGACAACAGTTTTTGCATCGCGTCCGTTTTGCACTGCATGTATTAAGTGGCAAGCGTGAAGATCGATTGCTGTTTGAACACCAGAAGAAAGTTGCTGAGTGGATGGGCTTTGAAGATCATGACAACAAATTAGCCGTTGAGCATTTGATGCAGCGTTATTACCGCGCGGTCATGATCATTCGCAATCTTAATGAACTGTTTTTGCAGATCTTTGAGCAAGAATATTTGCAGGTTAATCAAGATACTGAATACGTAGAACTGGATGATGACTTTTACCTTCATAACCAACGCATTGGTATCAAAGAACCCGACTTATTTTTAAGAAAGCCTCACGCCTTAATAAAAATCTTTAGGCACATCGCTTTAAATCCTGAAATCATTCAGATTGAAGCTAAGACCATGCGTAAGATTCGCTCTAGCCAGCAAATGGTGAATCGCAAATACCGTCGTGATCCGATAAACATCAGTTATTTCAAAGAGTTTTTATCGACAAAACAACTCACGAGCCGTGGCTTTGCATTGATGAAGCGCACCAACATCCTTGGCGCCATGATTCCAAAGTTTGCGCAAATCGAAGGCCAGATGCAGTTTGATCTCTTTCACGCTTACACCGTGGACGAGCACACCCTATTCTTACTTCGGTACATCATTCGATATAACAAACCCGAGTTCCAACATGAGTTTCCGCTCTGCCGAAAAATCATGAAAACCTTGGTCGATCCCACCCCCTTGTACCTAGCCGCGATTTTCCATGATATCGGTAAAGGTCGAGGTGGAGACCATTCAGAGCTCGGCGCAGTAGATGCCTTGGAATACGCGAACTCCATAGGCCTTGAAAAGCATATTGCAAAACTGATTTCATGGTTAGTTAAAAACCACTTAATTATGTCGCTAGTGGCTCAGCGTAAAGATATCAGCGATCCAGATGTGATCGAAAGCTTTGCCAATAACATTCCCTCGATCTTACATTTGGAACTGCTGTACGTTTTAACAGTCTCTGACATCCGAGCGACCAACCCCACTTTGTGGAACTCTTGGAAAGAATCGTTGCTTAAAGAATTATTTTTAGCAACTAAGCATTACCTCACTCAGTCCACGCCTCGCGCCAACCAGACTGAAATGATGGAGGACACCCGTCAACAGGTGTTAGAGCAATTTACTAAAACCGGGGACTCCATTGAGCCGGTAAGAGAGTTGTTGGTCGAGTTGGGCGATGATTACTTGCTTCGCTACCATCCAGAACAAATTATTTGGCAAACCGAACAACTACTATCGCAGCCAGAATTACCTTATGTCGCAATAAAGAACCATCGCTCACAAGCCGGAACCGAAGTGTTTATCGCAGTAGAAGATCAGCCGGATCTTTTTGCTGCCATTACAGCCTTGCTAAGCCAGAACCACTTAAACATTCAGGCTGCGACCTTGTTCACCTCTCCAAAAGGCTTATGCTTGGATACATTCATTGTACTAGACGAACAAGGCCACCCGCTCTCATACGAGCAGCGTATTCAGGAAATCCAAGACAATCTCATTGATGGTTTAGGCGATATTAAAAACCGTGGCATATCGGTCAGTAGAGCGGTACCAACACGCTTGAAATACTTTACCGTAAAAACACGAATTGAGTTTATTAATCACGACAACAGCCCGTTTACCACGTTGGAAATAACAGCTCTCGATAGACCTGCGCTACTGGCTAATATAGGGCAAGCATTCCGTGATTGCGAAATAGAGATTCATTCTGCAAAAATCGTCACCCTCGGCGAAAGAGTAGAAGACACATTTACCATCAGTGATCGGGACAACCGCCCTATTACTGATAAGGCAAGAATTAAAGAAATTAAACAACATATTGAAGAAGCGATTAACGCTTAATTCAAACCAAGTTAAAGGAACAGTTATGTCTTTACAAAATATAATCGAACAAGCTTTTGAGAATAGAGATACCCTGTCGGTAAGCTCAGCACCGGCTGAAATAAAAGATGCAGTTGCAGAAGCTATAAATTTACTCGACACAGGCGAAGCACGTGTTGCAGAGAAAAAAGATGGCGACTGGGTTGTTAATCAGTGGCTTAAGAAAGCGGTCTTACTCTCCTTTCGCCTAAACGACAACAAAGTCATCAATACTGAACTGGCGCAATTTTACGACAAGGTGCCAATGAAATATCAGGGCATGAGCGAAGAAGAGTTCAAAGCTGGGGGTACACGTGTTGTACCACACGCTATTGCTCGTCATGGCTCTTACATTGCAAAAAACGTGGTGCTGATGCCAAGCTACACGAATATTGGTGCGTATATTGATGAAGGTACTATGGTCGACACATGGGCAACCGTTGGTTCTTGTGCTCAGATTGGTAAAAACGTTCACCTTTCTGGCGGCGCAGGAATTGGTGGCGTCTTAGAGCCATTGCAAGCTGGTCCTACTATTATCGAAGATAATTGCTTTATTGGCGCACGCTCAGAAGTTGTCGAAGGCGTTATTGTTGAAGAAGGTGCCGTATTGTCGATGGGTGTTTTCATCGGTCAAAGCACCAAAATTTATAACCGCTTAACCGATGAAGTCACTTATGGTCGCGTACCTGCTGGCTCCGTAGTGGTACCCGGTAGCTTGCCATCAAAGTGCGGCAAGTACAGCTTAAGCTGTGCCGTAATCGTCAAGCAGGTTGATGCCAAAACTCGTGCAAAAACGAGCGTCAACGAACTTCTGCGTTTAGGTAAAGAACAAGCATAATCAGAGGTTAACATGGTTAAAATCTACGGCATTCCAAACTGTGACACGGTTCGAAAAGCAATCAAATGGCTTGAAGCAAAAGATATCGAGCACGAATTTATTGATTATCGCAAGAACGGAATTGAGCGCTCGACATTAGAAAGTTGGGATAACGCCATTGGCTGGGAGAAGTTACTTAACAAAAGAAGCACTGCTTGGCGTCCTCTCGATCAATCCATTAAAGACAATATTGATCGCGACTCAGCAATTGACTTGATGAAAGACAAGGTAACGCTTATCAAGCGACCAGTCTTGGTCAAAGGCAGTGACGTTCATTTGAGTTTTAAACCTGAACAATACGAATCTATTTTTAGTTAAGGTAACACTATGAGCACTGACGTTATCACATTAGCGAAAAACCTCATTAATCGAGAGTCTGTGACACCGATAGATGCTGGTTGCCAAAAGTTTATGATGGAGCTGCTAGGTCGACAAGGTTTTGCGCATGAGATTATGGACTTCGAAGATACGCAAAACTTCTGGTCAGTGCGAAAAGGAAAAGCTGAAGGCCCTGTGTTTGTTTTTGCTGGTCATACGGACGTTGTGCCTGCTGGTAACCTTGAGGACTGGCACACGCCTCCATTCGAAGCAACAGAAATAGACGGATACCTGCATGGTCGTGGTGCAGCAGACATGAAGGGCAGTCTCGCGGCCATGTTAGCAGCCACCGATAAGTTTGTGGCTGACTATCCGGATCATCAGGGCTCCATTGCCTACCTCATCACCAGTGATGAAGAAGGCCCTTTTGTTAACGGCACGGTCAGAGTTGTGGAAGAACTTATGAAACGCCAACAACCGATTGACTACTGTATTGTTGGCGAACCATCGAGTACCGAAAGGCTTGGTGATGTAATCAAGAATGGGCGTCGTGGGTCTTTGACTGGTTTCTTAAAGGTCCTAGGAACTCAGGGGCACGTTGCATACCCTCATTTAGCGGATAATGCGATTCATAAATCGTATCAGGCGCTCAGTGCATTAACGCAAGAACATTGGGACCATGGTAACGATTTCTTCCCTCCCACCAGCTTCCAAATTGCGATTGAAAAAGCAGGAACGGCCACCAATGTTATTCCTGGAGAGAAGTATGTTGAGTTCAACTTTCGTTACTCCACTGAATCAACCGCTGACGGTCTAAAGCAGCGCGTGGTCGATATTTTGGATAAGCACGAACTTGATTACGAGCTGAATTGGAAACTCAATGGCGAACCGTTCTTAACTCCTGAAGCAGGATTGCTTACTGCCGCAAAGAAAGCGATTAAAGAAACCTGTAACATTGATGCACAGGCATTAACCAGTGGCGGAACTTCTGATGGTCGGTTTATTGCAAAAACTGGCGCCGAAGTTGTCGAAATTGGGCCCGTCAATAAAACGATTCATCAAATCAACGAGTGCGTCAATATTGACGATCTGAGAAAACTTGTTGATGTTTATTACAGCGTACTAAAGCAACTATTGGCTAAGTAATTTTATATGAGCGTAAACAACTCCATGATGACTCCTGAACAGCTCATTGGCTTAAATCAGGATCATTTACTCAATATCGAAAATAATACTGAATTACTTGGACAGAAATTTCAGTGCCATCATGAGGTCTTGATTCCTATTGCTAAGTTAATTCGTCAGTCTGAAATGGACGGCGTTCCGCTTAGGATTGTCAGTAGCTACCGTAGCTTTGAGCGTCAAGCTAAGATTTGGAACCAAAAATTCAATAATGACGTCGAGCTAAACCTCAGAGATGGCACCACAGTGAATGCTTTTGAGCTTTCCCCGAAGGAGCGTGTCGATGCTATTTTGCACTACTCTGCTATCCCTGGCACCAGTCGTCACCACTGGGGAACGGACTTTGATGTCTTTGATGCCGCCGCGATAGATCAAGGCTACGAGGTTCAGCTGACTGAGGCTGAGTTTGATGAAAAAGGTCCCTGCTCTAGCCTTGATGAATGGCTGGATTACAACCTCGAGAAGTTTGGATTTTTTAAACCTTATCGAGAAGATAAAGGTGGTGTTGCATGTGAGCCATGGCATATCAGTTACCAGCCCATCGCAAGCAAAGCACTTGAAGAGTTTCCAGTAGAATTTTTAAAAGAAACATTAAGACAGAAAGATATTGGCGGTAAAGAGCATGTCACCGCAAGACTCGAAAGCTTAGCAAGAAAGTACGTTTACAATATTTGCACCGACTAAAGGAGTATTTATGTGGGAAGCGATTTTAGTAACACTGCTCATTTTCCTAATCCTAGGAGCAACACTTTTTGTTCTGAAACGAAACAATAAGTTCAAGGTTCCTAAAGGCGTAAAGCCGAAGCCTTATAAAGATGATGAGGATGATTACTAGTGCCAGCTTGTTTCCTAACAGGCAAAGCCAGCACTAGTTTTCAGTATGATAAAAGTTTTTTTAAAAGGTTACTTTTCTAAAAACTTTTTAAAAATGGCTTTAGCCTCTTCACTGCCCAAGAGTTCAGAAAAGCTGCGAGCTTCTCGCTCTATCGCTTTGCTAACAAGCCCAGAGTTGGAGCGCAACAGCTGTCGGCTTACTCTTAAGGCATGAGCTGGCTTACTCGCTAATTTCTCTGCTTTTTCCTGCGCCACTTCAATATAGCTTTCGCTATCAACGATATCATTAATGATTCCCAACTCTTTTGCCTTTGCTGCGTCGAAAGGCTCTGCCAGCAATAATAACTCCGCTGCTTGCACATAACCCAACTGACGTGGCAACAAGTAACTTGAGCCAGCCTCTGGGCATAGCCCTAAATCCACAAATGGTAAGCTAAAGTAAGTCTGATCTGTTGCGTAGACAAGATCGCAATGGAGTAATAATGTCGTTCCGATCCCTACCGCAGGCCCTGATACAGCGGCCACCATAGGCTTATCAAAATTAGTCACTTCTTGTAAAAATTTTAAAACTGGGCTTCCTTCATCAAGTACTGTCTGCTGCAAGAAATCAGCAATATCATTGCCTGCGCAGAAACACCCTTCACTTCCTTTAAAAAGTACAACATTAACCTCATCCGTGCTTTTCGCTTTGGCTAAGATCGAAGTTAAAGCAGTATACATTTCCGACGTTAGGGCATTTTTTTTATCTTCTCGATGAAAGTCGATATGTAGAACATTATTAACAAGCTGAGAAGTGACTAACTCGGACATGCTATGACCTCTTTGTGTTGGACAGTATTAATAATACAAAAAGATAACACATCCGAGCAGATAGGTTCACCTATTTTTGATTAAAGCCTGTACCAAAATCACCGTCCATCTGTGCCGATAAATAGGCAAAGATAACGTAAGCAGCTGTATTCTGGTTTAGCGACTCAGGATCAATTTTATCCAAAGTATCGTTTGGCGTGTGGTGATAGTCAAAATAGTCCATACCATCTTGACGCAGTGAGAATACCGAAATCCCTTTACCCCGTAGCGGGATTAGGTCTGGGCCACCGCCAGCCTGGTTGTTTCCATAGGTGATGCCTAGAGGCTCCATTAGCTTCGCCATTTGCTTCACTGCCGGCAGGGCCTCTTCTTTGACTTTAGAGTCGATACGCCATATTTTACCAGCACCAAAATCTGACTCAGCCGCTGTGATGATATTCTTAATATCATCTTGATGAGCTTCAGCGTAAGCTTTGCCACCCACTAAGCCTTGCTCTTCATTGGCAAACATAATGACACGGATAGAACGCTTTGGACGCTTTGGCAAGCGTAAAATCAATTCTGCTGCAGCCGTAGTAATACCGATTCCTGCGCCATCATCTAGCGCCCCTGTACCTAAATCCCATGAATCTAAGTGAGCACCAATAATGACGTATTCCTCAGGCTTTTCGCTACCCGTAATCTCACCAATAACATTATGACTGGTGTATTCTTCTCCATTCTTCGCGCCGATGGTCATTTTAACCGTCACGGGCTTGCCACGACGAATCATGTTCTCTAATAAGTCTGCGTCTGGTGCTGATAAGGCGGCAGCAGGAATCTTCTCAATGCCTTCCTCGTAGCGCATAACACCCGTATGTGCCATGCGGTCAGTATCAGTACCAATTGAACGAATCAAAATACCTACAGCTCCTTTTTTCGCTGCTTCAGAGGCTCCTTGTCCTCTGGCGGCTACTGCAGGCCCATAACCAGAGCCATCACGGGCCCGTTCCATACGGTTCTTAATAAAAACTATTTTTCCCTCAGCGGCATTTGCAGGAGCTTCCGATAAAGCTTTTAAGTCATCGAACTGGATAATTTCGGCTGATAAACCTTCCTCTGCAGTACCAACGCTAAAGCCCAAGGCTGTAATCACTAAGGGCTGTGGGTACGGTGACAGGACTTCCGCTGTCTCGACGCCACGCTTCCACGTCGGAAACGTGACCGGTTCTGTCCAAACTTTATCAAAACCTAACTCTTCAAGCTTGGCCACGCCCCACTTAACTGCCGCCGCGTCACCCGGTGTACCAGCCATCCTCGGACCGACCTCAGTCGTCAAAGACTCGACAATCTCGTAATCTTTTGAGCTTTTAAATGCCTCATCACGAAGCTCTGCAGCAACCCTTAAGTCTTCTTTAGTGAAGCTAGGCGTTTGCTCAGCTAACGCACTCATAGACAGCAGATAGCTCGTAACCATTGCTAGAGGGAAGTATCTCAGTTTCATAACACTCTCTTTGAAGTTATTGATTCTTTAATCATTATTCACTCAGCACAGAATTAACACTCAAGATTGACGCGATAACGCCCAAAGGCTAGAGTGATAAAATGATCAGTCCGAGGAAAAACCATGTCTACCATATACGATTACTCAGCAGTTTTAAATAACGGTCAGGAAGTTTCGTTGAGCGACTACCAAGGAAAAGTGTTACTGATTGTTAACACAGCCAGTGCGTGCGGTTTTACCCCACAATACGAAGGCTTAGAGAAGCTTTATAAAGAATTCTCAGGACAGGGCTTAGAAATATTAGCCTTTCCATGCAATCAGTTTGGTAAACAAGAGTCAGGCTCAGATGATGAAATAAAAGATTTCTGCGATCTCAATTTCAACATATCATTCCCCTTGTTCCAAAAAGTTGATGTCAATGGCGACACAGCACACCCCTTGTACCAACACCTTAAAAAAGAAGCTTCAGGTTTCTTGGGCTCCCAAAAAATAAAGTGGAACTTCACCAAGTTCCTAGTTGATAAAGACGGCAATGTGGTTGATCGGTTCGGCTCAATCACTAAACCCGAAACTTTAAAAGACACTATAAGGACATTGTTGTAATGCCAAGCTTGAAAGATAAAGTTATCATTATTACAGGAGCTAGCCGCGGTATTGGTCGCGCTATGGCTTTGCGGTTTGCCAAAGAAGGCGCCACTATTGTTATCGCAGCGAAGTCAGACAAACCCCACCCAAAACTTCCTGGAACCATTCATACGGTGGCCGAAGAGGTTGAGCAAGCAGGTGGCAATGCTATTGCTGTCGCGCTCGATGTCCGCAAAGAATTACAAGTCAAAAAGCTCTGTGATCGTATCGGAGATGAGTTTGGACGAATAGATGCAGTAATTAACAATGCAGGGGCAATCAGCTTAACCAAAGTTGAAGAAACCTCTCCTAAGCGCTATGACTTAATGCAACAAATTAACTCACGAGCCGTATACTGCTTAGCATACTATGCCCTGCCTTATTTGAAAAAATCAGATAACCCTCATATTTTAAACTTATCCCCACCAGTCAACCTCGAAGAGAAGTGGCTTAAAGACTTTAGCCCTTACACCTTGTCCAAATATGGTATGAGTATTTTAAGTAAGGGGATGGCAGCTGAGTTCAAACCTTATGGCATTGCTGTCAACACTTTATGGCCCCAAACTTATATCGCAACGGCGGCTATAGAGTTTGCGGTTGGTAACAAAGACACTCTCAATTATGCTCGAAAACCTGAAATCATGGCCGATGCAGCCCATGTGGTGTTAACCCACCCTAGTAATTATTACACAGGCCTGTGGCTGATTGATGAAGAAGTACTTAAAGCAGCAAAGGTCACCGACTTTAGCCAGTATGCTTACAACCCAGAGTTTGAGAATCAAATACAGAAAGATTTATTCTTAGATTAAAACTTGAGTCAATCGGTTAAAACAGCTGCGTTACAAAATGACTAAACTCATCAAACAATTGTGGCGCAGCTATTAAAAACATAACCACCAAAAATATTCCCCTCCGACCACTCGGTTGTCGCTCAACGACGGGCTCATTGTCATAGCCTAAAGTTACAGGCTCGTCTCGGTAGGGAAAATCCGGTAAAGTTGCGCCCAGCTTCTCAGATTCTTCTTGCGATAAAGTACTCTTCTCCAAGCTTTTTTCAAGCTCTTCCAAAGGTACAACTTGGGTGTTTTGTAATTCGCTAGCTTGTGAAAGTTTATCAAGTGTCAACATAAACCTATATTATTAACTTTCTGAGTAGACATTGACCAGTAAACTACCGTTGCTCGGCTACGGTAAAAGCGATAGCGGTATCCTTTTCATCGCTAATGCTTAAGTGGATACTGTGAATATTATGTTTTTTCGCCCAATCCTTGGCATGCGACTCTAGTTGAACACAGGGTTTTCCTAATTCATCGTTACTTATAATCAGTTGTTTAAAGTCAATTCCCTGTCGCATGCCTGTTCCAAGTGCTTTACTAATAGACTCTTTCGCTGCAAACCGCTTCGCTAGAAAGGACGCCTTATTATTTTTTGTGGCATACTCTTCTAGCTCTGATAACGACAAAATACGTTCAGCAAACTTATCGCCATGACGCGATAGCGAGCGCTCGACACGCTCAAGCTTCACGATATCGGTTCCTATGCCAAATATGGCCATTGACGTGCTTCCACCATCAGTTTTTTCATTTCCGCAACAGCGCCATCAAGCCCACTGAATAATGCTCGACCAATAATGGCGTGGCCAATATTAAGCTCTACGATTTCTTTTATTGCCGCAATAGGCTGCACATTGTGGTAATGCAAACCATGACCTGCATTGACCTGAACACCCTGCCCCACAGCATGAGCGACAGAACGCTGGATCTTCACTAACTCTAACTCACGCTGATGCTCGCTTTCCGCGTCTGCATAGTGCCCAGTATGAAGCTCAATTAGAGGCGCTCCAACTCGTGAAGCTGCATCAATCTGCTTATCATCCGCGTCAATAAACAAGGATACTTGAATCCCAGCATCGGCCATGCGCTGACAAGCATCTTTAATTTTGCTTTCCTGCCCAACAACGTCAAGGCCACCCTCAGTGGTCAACTCTTCACGTTTTTCTGGAACAAGACACACATAGGTTGGCTTTACTTTTTCTGCGATTGTCAGCATTTCATCCGTCACTGCCATCTCTAAATTCATTCTTGTCTGAATGGTGTTAGCGAGAATTTCAACATCGCGGTCCGTGATGTGGCGACGGTCTTCTCTGAGGTGCACCGTTATGCCATCTGCGCCATTTTGCTCAGCCACGAAAGCGGCCTGTATCGGATCAGGGTAATCTGTGCCACGCGCATTTCGTACCGTTGCGATGTGGTCAATATTGACCCCAAGTAATATTGGATTTTTCATGCCGTTGTCCATTTAATAGCTATAGACCATATAGCTTATGTAAGCTTAGGCTTGGAAGCCTGTGTTTGTAATACGCTGCAATTGGCTTTGATTTTAACAGTATCAGAGGCCACAAACAAAGCCTTCCCAGCCACTAACGAATAGCGAGTGTTTGTTGTAACAACTTACGACTGTTTAGATCTTTGTACCCTATCAAGGGATCAATTATCGTGCGGCACATTTTTCGTGCCAGTGCCAAACTACCGCTCTGTTGCCAATCGCGCTGACCGATAGCTTGTATATGTTTACCCTGAGCTTTCAAACTGTTTTGTGGCGCTTGGGTTAACAACACAAATCCCTGATCCGGCAAAAAACCATAATCCAACTCCATCTCAATCGCGTCACCATGAATGTCGTGAAACCAATCAATACCATAGCCAAGCTCTTCAATTAGCCCAAGCTCAAATTCACGAAGTACCGATGATGGGTTTTCTTTTGCGCTTAAACGTATCAGCGAGCTCTGGTAAACATTAAAAATATCAGGATGAGGATCCCATTGAATCAACAACTTCATGATGAGTTCATTCATGTAGAGCCCAGATAAGCTTGGAATACCAACGAGAGCGTAACTGGGCTGTGTCGCTTCCATTTGCTTCAACGTTTTTAAATCGCTACGCCCGGTCCAGCTTATGGATAAAGGCTGAAAAGGCTGAAGCAATGCTCGTTTGTTGTTTTTATTACTCCCTCTGACGCCACGCGCTAGTACACTACAGCGTCCGAAATCTAGGGTAAATAAGTCGAGAATTAAGCTGGACTCTTTAAAAGGTCTTGAATGAAGTACGAAAGAATGAACCAGATCAGCACTATTCATCGATAATCATCGTACCCCAATGATTTCAATGCACGCTCATCGTCCGCCCAACCATCTTTAACTTTGACCCAAAGCTCCAAGAAAACTTTACTATCAAACAATTCTTCCATTTCAATTCGAGCATCACGCCCAATTTGTTTAAGTCGCTGTCCGCCCTTACCAATAATAATAGCTTTCTGACCTGAGCGCTCCACCAATATCAAGCCGCTAATGGTCAAGATACCTTTGTCATTAAATTTAAACTGCTCAATTTCTACCGTTGAGGAATAAGGTATTTCTTCGCCAAGAGATCGCATTAACTTTTCGCGAATCAGCTCAGCGGCCATAAAGCGTTCACTTCTATCCGTAATATAGTCTTCGGGGTAAAATAAATCTCCTTCAGGCAACCACTGCTTTAGCGTCTTGGTCAGTTCATCGAGATTGTGTCCTCTTAGCGCAGAGCCAGGGAATACAGCGTCGAAATCACACTGCTCCGTAATATGAGCAATGTGAGGCAAAACCTCTTCTTTGTCCGCAAGCTTATCCACTTTATTTACGAAGAGAACTTTCTTACCTTTGGCGTGAGACAGCTTTTCAAGAACCAATTCATCGTCATCCGTCCACTGGGTACCATCAACCACAAATAATAGCACATCCACATCCGCCATCGAGCTGGAAGCAGCCCTATTCATGTAACGATTGATGCTTCGAGCTTCTTTGCGGTGAATACCCGGTGTGTCGACAAAAAGAATTTGTGCATCATCATCGGTATAGATGCCGAGAACCCGGTGCCGAGTAGTTTGAGGCTTGCGCGACGTTATACTGACTTTCTGACCTAAAATATGATTCATCAGGGTCGACTTCCCTACATTAGGACGCCCCAATACCGCTACGTACCCACACCTAAAAGAGTCTTTGTATTCAGATTTATCAGTCATGTTTATTCAACTTAAGACGCTAACGCCTTTTGTAATTCATAAAATGCTTTTTCAGCAGCTAATTGCTCGGCATTGCGGCGACTGCTTCCAGTACCAACCGTTTTAATAGACTTCTCAGAAATGACACAAACAACTTCAAAAGTTTGCTCGTGTGCTTCACCAGTTACGCTAAGCAATTCATACTCCGGCAGAGAGAAACGACGTGACTGCAATAATTCTTGCAAACGTGTTTTCGGATCTTTGGTTACTTCAGATGGGTCGAGTTCAGTTAAACGCTTATGATAAAGCTTTAATATTAATTGGTTGGCTTCGTCAAAGCCCGAGTCAAGATAAACCGCACCAATGACTGCCTCAAATGCATCAGCTAAGATAGAGGCGCGACGAAAGCCACCACTTTTAAGTTCACCTTCACCAAGATAAATAAAATCACCCAACTCTATTTCTTTAGCGATGACAGCAAGAGTTTTGCCTTTGACCAAATTTGAACGCATGCGACTAAGTTGGCCTTCATCCACCTTGGGAAACTTAGCAAAAAGAGCTTTAGCGATCACCATCCCAAGGACAGCGTCACCTAAAAACTCAAGACGTTCATTATGATGATTGGAAGCACTGCGGTGAGTCAGTGCTTTTTCAATGAGTTGACGGTTTGAAAACTGATAGCCAAGATGACTGCAGAACCGATCAATTTGTTGCTGACGATGACTCATCTTGGCGACTGGAATCTCACGTTAATTTAAAGGCTCTTCATGCTTGAACTCGACTAAAGCACTGACATTACCGAACAAAGAAATTCGGTTTTCATACTCTATATACAAAGCTTTTCCGCCGGTGACATCCCTAACTTCAATATCTTTTGGTTCAACGATATCAATATTATTCACGCTGAATCGTCCTGCAATTAAGCGCTCAATGTCTGACTTGCTAGTTCTTGAGTCAGCCTCTTCTGCTACAGACTCCAACGAACTTTTGATGGTAAAATATTCCATATAAGCAGGCACTAACTTAATTGCTAAATACATGAAAAATAAGACAATCGCCATAATTATCAGCCATCCAGCTGCTGTCATGCCGTTCTGATACTGTCTATTCAAAATTGCTTTCTTTGCTTGTTGTCGACCGAACATATTCCCCATACTCCTCAACAGTAATACTTACTTTTTAATCAAGCAGTTAGAAGCTAGTTTATAGCTCCAGCTCTACTAAAGGATATACCTTTTGGTAGATGTTTGCCAAATAATACTGGCTCATCAGTAAAAGTAACAAAAAGCCATTTGTAGGCTGCTTTGCCGATAATACCTTCTTCGTGAATAAAGCCCCACGCACGAGAATCTTGACTGCCGTCTCGATTATCACCCATAGCAAAGTACTTCCCTTCTGGCACAACCTCTGTCCATCGGTCATCCAAGCTTTTAACTCGACCGTTGCTGACACCGCTAGTCAGATAAATCAAATCATGAGTGTTGTTACTTATTGTTTCATTGTAAGTGTCAAAATACTCACCTTGTGGCACTAAGTCTTCAACTTTATCAGACACGAATTCAGACTGAATAGTAATCGGGTCACAGCCTTGGCCACTGATATCTTTGCCATCCGTACATTGCGGAATAATGGTTAAGGTTCCACGGTTCCACTCGATGCGATCGCCCGGAACTCCGATTAAACGTTTAATGTAAGCTTGCTGTGGCTCATGTGGCGGATGGAAAACAATCACATCTCCGCGTTTTGGTTCACTCACATCAATCAGCTTTGTGTTAAAAGCTGGCAAGCGGATTCCATATGCAAATTTATTCACCAGAATAAAGTCACCATCATAAAGCCCAGGGTTCATGCTGCCGGAAGGAATTCGATAAGGTTCGAATAAGAATGAACGAAGTAGCAATACAATAAAAATGATAGGAAAGAAAGAACGACAAATATCAATCAGGCCTGGATATTTCTCTTTGCCTTTTTCGTCATACTCTACGGTTCCAGCTTCAACCCGCTTTTTTTGCCAAAAAAACTTATCAAGTAATGTGACAATACCCGTTATTAATGCTGCAACCAGCAGATAAAAACCAAAATCGAAATAGATACTCGGCATTATTTTTCCTTACCAACATTGAGCACAGCAAGGAACGCTTCTTGCGGGATTTCAACTTTGCCCACTTGTTTCATTCGCTTCTTACCCGCTTTTTGTTTTTCTAATAGTTTACGTTTACGCGAAACGTCACCACCGTAACATTTCGCCAAAACGTTCTTGCGTAATGCTTTAACCGTTGAACGTGCGATAACATGGTTACCAATCGCCGCCTGAATCGCAACCTCAAACATCTGGCGCGGGATAATCTCTTTCATCGCTTCAACCAGCTCACGACCACGGTATTGTGCTTGCTCTTTATGAACAATCAGTGCCAATGCATCAACGCGATCACCATTGATGAGAATATCTAAACGTACTAATTCATCTTGCTGGTAACGTTTGAAGTTATAATCCAACGATGCATAACCACGACTGACTGATTTGAGTCGATCAAAGAAATCCAGTACAACTTCATTCATCGGCATTTCATAAGTTAAAGCAACCTGATTACCCGCATACTGCATTTTGGTTTGTACACCACGTTTTTCTACACATAAGGTAATAACTGCCCCAAGGTGCTCTTGTGGTACTAAAATATTTGCTTCACAAATAGGTTCACGGATCTCAGCAATGTTGGAGACCGCTGGTAACTTTGAAGGATTATCAACATAAATCACTTCATCATCCGTGTTCACCACTTCATAAATCACGGTTGGAGCAGTCGTGATTAAATCAAGGTTATACTCTCGTTCTAAACGCTCCTGGATAATTTCCATGTGCAACATGCCAAGGAAACCACAACGGAAACCAAAGCCAAGCGCCGTAGAATTTTCAGGCTCGAAGAACAAGGATGCATCATTCAAACTTAGCTTTGATAGCGCGTCACGGAATGACTCATAATCGTCTGAGCTCACTGGGAACAAGCCCGCGTAGACCTGTGGAGTAACTTGCTTAAATCCTGGTAAAGGTTTATCTGCCGGTGCTTTTGCTAAAGTAATGGTGTCGCCTACTGGCGCACCTTGAATCTCCTTAATACCTGCAATGATAAAGCCTACTTCACCAGCACGGAGGACGTCAGTATCATGTCGCTTTGGCGTAAAAATACCAACATGGTCAACTAAGTGCGCCTTGCCCGTTGACATGACCTGCATCTTATCGCCTTTATTGATCGTTCCCTGCATAACCCTAACCAACGAGACAACGCCCAAATAGTTATCGAACCAAGAATCAACAATCAAAGCCTGAAGAGGTGCATCAGGATCGCCCGATGCAGGCGGAATATCACGGACGATAGCTTCTAAAAGCTCTTCTACACCGACCCCCGTCTTGGCGCTACATTGCACAGCCTCCATCGCTTCAATACCGACAATATCTTCAATCTCTTGCATCACTCGCAAAGGGTCAGCAGCTGGCAAATCAATCTTGTTAAGAACTGGCACCACCTCTAAATCTTGCTCTATGGCGGTGTAACAATTGGCCAAGGTTTGGGCTTCTACGCCCTGTGCGGCATCCACTACCAATAAGGCTCCTTCACAAGCCGCTAGCGAGCGCGATACTTCATAAGAAAAATCGACGTGACCTGGCGTATCAATAAAGTTCAGTTGGTAGGTATGCCCATCATTGGCTTTATAGTCCAGCGTCACACTCTGAGCTTTAATTGTGATACCTCGCTCACGCTCCAGATCCATTGAATCCAAAACCTGCTCAGCCATTTCACGCTCAGTAAGGCCTCCACATTGCTGAATCAGTCGATCGGATAAGGTTGATTTACCATGATCGATGTGTGCAATGATGGAAAAGTTACGAATATAATCGGTGTATGCCATATATGTTCCGCTAAAACCTTCTAGTCTTATTTAATACTTAAACGCCTAACCTCATGATTATAAAGAGTTTGTTGTTTTTTATTCTTTAAAATGACGATTAAGAGTTAATTGATAAGTGACCGTTTTGAAAATAGTTTAAGAATAAGCGGCCTATTTTAGCTAAATCCATGAAAAAGGCCAGCTAAGTTAGTGCTCAGCTGGCCTTGTATCAGTGCTTATTCGAGTTCTATCACCAGGAAGTCACTACCGACACCTTGTCGAACGATTAACACAGCCACTTTTCCTTTATCCGGTAACGAAGCCACCGCTCTCTGGAAATCTTCTAAAGAAGTAATAGCGGTACGATGCAACTTCTGGACAATATCGCCTTGACGCAATCCAGCACGAGCTGCAGGGCTATCTTTATCGACGTCACGAATGATCACGCCTTTATCAATACCCGTTGCCTCTTTTAGATCAGGTGTTAAGGCAGTGACGGCAATACCCAGCTCCTGCTTGCCAGTATCAGAGTTCGATGTAAACTGTCCATTAGCATCGCTCAGCGTCACTTCGACAGTTTCTGTATCTCCATTACGGACAATGGTTAGCTCAACTTCTTCGCCTGCAGGCATTTGCCCAATATAAAACGGCAGATCCTGTGCTTTACGTACGCGCTTACCATCCACTTTGATCACGACATCGCCGACTTTAATACCTGCTTTATCAGCCGCCATGTCAGGAAGTACTCGTGTCACTAAGGCACCGCCCACATCATCCAGCCCAAACGCATCGGCTTTATCTTGATCAATCGGCCCAAACGTAACTCCAAGGAATCCACGGTTCACTTTGCCGTCTTTTAGCAACTGTTGGCGGACATTATCAGCAAGATCGATAGGAATAGAGAATGACAAGCCACTACTGATCATTGGGTTGAAAATCATTGAATTAATTCCAACGACTTCACCGTCTAAATTGATTAATGGGCCGCCTGAATTACCGCGGTTAATTGCAACATCCGTTTGGATAAAAGGAACATACTGGGAACCCACTTCACCCCGACCTTTTGCGCTAACAATACCAGCAGTCACCGTTTGCTCTAAATTAAAAGGCGCACCAAAGGCTAACACCCACTGTCCGACTTTCAGATCTTTCGTGGTGCCTATATCAAGAGCGTTAAGATCTAAATCTCCCGAATCAATTTTAAGTAACGCAACGTCTGTATTGGCGTCGCTACCTACAATTTTGGCATCAAACTCACGTCCATTATAAAGTTTAACGACTGGAGTTTCCGCCCCATCAATCACGTGATGATTAGTCAAGATATAACCGTCGTCATCCACTATGAATCCTGAACCGCCACCTCGGCCCACTACTCGGCCCCAGCGCTTCACCTCAACTTTCACACTGACAACGCTCGGTTGAACTTTTTCAACCAACTTTGTGAAATCAGGAAATGAATCTGCTTGTGCACAGCCTGATAAAACCACGAGCCATGCCACAATAGTAATTGATAATAAACGCTTCAACATTTTGCCTTCTCCGCAACGATTGTTTTAACTGTTATATCAAAGAGGGTTTACTACTAACTCTTTGAAATTAGTAATAATTAGAGCCTGACGTAGGACTAAGGTTCCAGCAGTTTTAGTAGCATCTAGTCAGAAGATGTTACGACTTGTGTCACCGCAATCGGTCTCTTGACAATTTTCAACAATACAGGCTCTAACTGTTGTTGTGCAGACTGACGGTTGGCAAACCAACGAACGCCTAAGAAGCCAACAGTTAGTCCAATCACAGCACTGACAATTGACGCCAGTTCCGTAAGGTTCGGCAGGAATAATGAAGATAAGGTTAGTGCGAGAATCAAGCAAAGTAACGGAAACAGATACACAACCAAAGATGCCTTGAGCACTAAGTCTTCAGGAATACCTACTTCTACCTCATCATTAATATGGGCGCCCAATGAATTTTTTAAAGGTGTGACAAAAACTTTGTGTGAGAAGGCTTTATTAACAATACCACTACCGCAGGTTGAGCTCACCTTACAGCTAGAGCAACCTGCTTTTGACTGAGTCTGGACCCAAACGGTATCGCCTTCCGCGGCGACGACCTGCCCTACCTCTACAAACATATCTCTATAAAATCTCTCTTTACATGCATTTAGGTCGATAAGAATCTTTCGCCCATAAAAAAACCCATCTCGCGATGGGTTCATTGTAGCCTATATTCAAAAGACCAACCACTGTGCGGAGGGCAAAGCACAGAAGCGTAAGGGCTACTCCTTATCTGTATTATCCGGTTGTTCAGCGCCATCGTTGACACGCATTGGCACCTGAACAGGAATCACTTTCTGGTTACTGACGACGCGCACTGTAGGCAGACTACTGGTACCAGTAATTTTTCGAGTTAGTGCTTCATGCTTCAAAAACATATCATGCATCGTCTGCAACTCTTGACGATCTGCCGTCGAAGCTAATGTTGTCGCTACCATTTCTGAGGTAGCTATCGATTGAGTAGCTTCCGATTGAGTAGCCCCAGGTTGACTTACAGCGTAATTCGGTTGAGTGGCATTGTTAGACACGCTAGGCTGCGTATTAGCAACGCTAAATAGCGCCACAATCGCCACAGACGCTGCAATAGCGAAACCGCCGACCTGCTTCCAAACACGAGAAGGAAATGGAATGACATTGCTCTTCGGTGTTTCTTGCTGTGCGCCATGACTGGCTTCCTCAGCAACGGCCTTGCTCACTCTCGCTGAAATATCCAAGTCCATGTGCTGTACTTCGTCTCGCATGACTTGGCCAATCATATGGTAACGAGCCCATACAGACATAGACTCACTGCCTTGCTCCAAGCTAGGTTCTTGATCTTGAAGATCAGTCCTGCCATCGACCCAGGCAGATAAAATCTCTTTATCAAAATGCTTTGTGTTGCTCATTACCTTTTACCTTTTATCACGCTTTTACTGTTTTCTAGGCCTTTTTGTAAGCCTATTCAAACCGATAAAGCATTGCAAACCATTGAATTTTTTACTATTTCACTAATTATCAAATATCAATGCCACTAATTTACTTCTCATTACTTATACCAATTGACTGAGTCGACTGTAAAAAGTTCACAGTTTTTGTAAAAAAGTTTGTGCATTCAGTATCATTTCAGTTAGCCCTACCAGCTCAAGAACGCCAGCCCTGCTCTAACAAAGGCGCTATCTTTTGATCAATCGCGTCTCGCGCTCTGAAAATCCTCGAGCGTACCGTCCCAACAGGACAATCCATTGACTCAGCAATTTCTTCATAACTGAGACCATCGATCTCACGTAACATAATCGCGGTACGCAAATCCTCTGGTAACTCGTCAATGGTTTTGAAGATCATTTCTTTCACTTCATCGCGGAACATCAGTCGCTCTGGGCTACCGCTGTCTCGTAGCGCATCACCACCATCGTATTGCTCTGCATCCGCTGAATCAATATCACTACCGGGCGGCCGACGACCTTGCGACACTAAGAAATTCTTAGCCGTATTAATCGCTATTCGGTATAACCAGGTATAAAAAGCACTGTCACCCCGAAAATTGGGTAAAGCTCGATACGCCTTAATAAAAGCTTCTTGTGAAATATCCATGACTTCATCTTGATCACGGACAAACCGTGAGATCAAGTTCATGATGCGCTTTTGGTATTTAACAACCAACATATCAAAAGCTTTCTTATCGCCGCTTTGGACTCGCTTTACTAGCTCTGAGTCTATATCAGCCTCAGACATATTGGCCTCTACTTAGTTGTCCACGTCTCATCAATTGTCCCCGTTCTTGTTCTATTTGCAGGGCAAATATTGTATTTATGCTGTCTTTTAATGCTTCGTTGCTATAAGTCGTTTTATAGAAAAGACTAACTGAAAACAAGTGACTGTGGTAAAGTCCGCATTAACTTATAGCTTATTTTGCTAGGAAAACCGTTTGGTTTCCACTGGTTCGTAAAGAACACAGACCCAGTTAACACAAGAAAAGTTCCATCACGGTAAAAATTTCAATGTCTCAGGCTACCCAGGATCTCATCCACTCCACTGATGTTTTAGTCATCGGCAGCGGCGCTGCGGGACTTTCTGTCGCTTTGCGCCTAGCACACAAAGGTAAGATTACCGTTCTCAGCAAGGCCGAAGTCACCGAAGGTTCGACTTTTTACGCTCAAGGCGGTATCGCCGCTGTATTGGACGAAAACGACACTGTAGACTCGCATGTGGAAGATACCTTAATCGCTGGGGCTGGATTATGTCACGAAGACGCGGTTCGATATACCGTAGAACATTCTCGCGAGGCTATTGAGTGGTTAATTGATCGCGGCGTCGCTTTTAGTAAAGAGGATGAGCACTATCACCTAACTCGCGAGGGTGGTCATAGTCAGCGTCGAATTATTCACTCTGATGATGCAACTGGCCGAGCCGTTTCGACCACGTTAGTGGCGGCAGTACAAGCCGAACCCAATATCAACATCCTTGAAAATTATATTGCCGTCGATCTCATCACGGGCGACAAACTAGGTTTAGACCACAATCGCTGCCAAGGCGCTTATGTTTTAAACCTGAAAGACGATCGCGTTGAAACCATCCGCGCTCGATTTGTGGTGCTAGCAACAGGAGGCGCCAGTAAGGTTTACCTGTATACATCCAATCCCGACGTCGCCAGTGGTGACGGCATTGCGATGGCATGGCGTGCTGGCTGTAGCGTAGCAAACTTAGAGTTCAATCAATTCCACCCCACCTGCTTGTATCATCCAGAAGCTAGAAGTTTCTTGATTACAGAGGCATTACGGGGCGAAGGCGCTTTATTACGTCGCCCTAATGGTGAACGTTTTATGCCAGAGTATGACGAACGCGCTGAGTTAGCCCCGAGAGACATTGTCGCCAGAACCATCGATCACGAAGTTAAAAAGTATGGCTTCGAATGTGTCTATTTAGATATTTCGCACAAAGAACCAGAATTTATTAAGAGTCACTTCCCGACTATTTATAAACAGTGCCTCCAGTATGGTATTGATATCACCGTTGATGCTATTCCAGTGGTCCCAGCAGCCCACTACACATGTGGTGGCGTTCGTGTTGACACCAATAGCCGCACCGATATTGAAGGCTTATACGCGGTTGGAGAAGTTGCTTTCACTGGACTACATGGCGCTAATCGCATGGCCAGCAACTCCCTGCTTGAATGCTTGGTCTATGCCCAATCGGCAGCCCAAGATATTGAGCTATCATGGGACGACATTGACGTTCCTGCGCTCCTTCCTCCATGGGACGAAAGTCAGGTCACTGACTCTGATGAGGAAATCGTACTCAGCCACAACTGGCACGAATTGCGTCAATTGATGTGGGACTACGTTGGAATTGTCAGAACCGACAAACGCTTACAAAGAGCGATGCGACGGATTGAGTTACTTCAGCAGGAAATCCATGAATATTATACGAACTTCAAAGTCAGTAATGATTTAATTGAATTACGTAATCTAGTATTAAACGCAGAGTTGATCGTCAAATGCGCCATGCAACGTAAAGAAAGTCGTGGCTTGCACTTCACTTTAGACTACCCGCAACTCTCCGATCACGCGAAAGACTCGATATTGACGCCTGACCAATAGTAAAACAAAGCTTATCTACTTTGCCTTGTAAAACTTGAGGGTACGCGATAAGTGGCTAAAGTCTGATCGTTTCATCGCATCTCGAAACAATATGAGTTGACGAACAGCAGTTGGTTGAGATGGATCAAGATGCCGGTACTTGAGCGTAATCCACAGAGGCCAATTCACGCTGTCTCTTTTAATTTCTATCGCCACCTTGAGATCATTCTCTACAATAAACCACTGCCCTTCATAAAAGATAACTTCCGTAATATCATCGTATAAATGGTTAAGCTGTTTAATTTGCCAAGCCCCGAGCAATAGAGTAATAGGCATACCTATCAAGGCAAAGGTCCAATACTCTTGTACCAATGCTGCCACCACAAACAGTACCAAAAAGGCCATCCACAACAGTCCAAACACTTGCCTGCTTGTTTTCGGCGTTTTGAGCTCTACCCTGAAATTCATGCTATTTGATTTGCTGCTCTACGAACTGCTTGATCGAACCAACCAGTTCAGCATACTCGTCTTTTGGCGTCTCAAAGCCCATGATCCAAGCATATAAATCAGGATCGGTTTCCTCTAAAAACTGCTGATACTGCGCGAGTTCACTGGAAGAAAAGTCTGCGCCCTTCTGCTCTAAATAAGGCAGTAACACTACATCTAATTCAAGCATTCCACGGCGACTTGCCCACTGTAACTTTTTTAATTCTTGCTCGGTCACGATACGACCCTTTATGCTGAAGGAAATTTTTGTTAATTATACCGTTATAACCAATGAATTTGGAAATTAGACTGCAAAACGACGTAGTTTAGGAGTAAAATCATTGCAGCAAAACATTCAGCCCATGTGCCAGTCAGCACTACAGTGGATAATAAGGGTACTATGAACTTTACCAATCAAGATGCTATTCAGCATATCCCACAATTACAGAATATCGCTTGTGAACTTGGAAGCCTAGGTGTTATCGAAGTCTCTGGCGAAGACAGTCACAAACTACTGCAAGGCCAGTTAACCTGTGACATGAACCTTATTGATGACACACAAGCCAGCCTCGGCGGGCTTTGTAGCGTCAAAGGCCGTTTGCACAGCGTATTTTACATTATGAAATTCGAGCAGAGTTATTTATTGCTGCTACCTAAGGATAATCTCTCGCATGTGCTAGAAACACTGACGAAATACGCAGCCTTCTTCCAGGTCGAGCTAACCGATGCCAGTATAGACTACGAACTCTGGGGACATACTCAAAAAGCTCCCGGTAACCACTCAGCCGAGCTCGAGGTATTATCAGTTACAAACCACGGTGGCATTTACGATCTGCATCTCAACAGCCTATTTAATGCATCGATACTGATCAGCCGTAAAGAGCGTGCTAGTGAATTAGTCAGCATGCTTGCCGGTACGACCTTAGCCGATAAGAATGCTTGGGACTATATTGAGTTACAAGCTCACATCCCCATGTTCAGTCAGAGCTCCATTGAAAAGCACTTGCCCCACAGCGTGGGACTCCATCAAATTGGCGGCGTCAGTTTTGATAAAGGTTGTTACACCGGTCAAGAAATTGTCGCCAGGATGCACTATCGTGGCAAACTCAAAACCCATGCGGTGTTAGTTGCTAGCGACTCTGAAGTTGAGTTTCAGGAGCTGGATAAGGTTTATAACGACGATGATAAAAAAGCCGGTGAATTAATTCGCACCACGATTTTTGATCATAAAACCTACGCGCTTATTAGCCTCAATGACAGTGCTTTAGAAGAGTCGCTAAAGATTGGAGACGATAAAGTACCAGCGACACTTCTTAAATAACTCAAATATAAAAGGCGCCTAACAACGCCTTTTTTGATCCAGCCTCTAAATTACTTGTCATCTAGTGCCAATTTAGCCGCTGTTAATAGTAGCTCTGGCTTAATACGAACCTTGTAGTTTGGATTCGCGTATTGAAATTGAATCATCCCATCCGTATCGAAAATATAAACAGCTGGTACAGGCAAAGTGCTTTTATCATCGCCCGCCAAACGCGCAGTCTTGCCACCGATTGACTTCACTTTACTGTTATAGTCTTCAGAGATATGGAAAGCCAAACCAAACTGAGTAGTAGCTTTTAGCTGATAATCAGAAATCAGTTCATAGCTTAGCTCTTTATCTTTGCTGGTTTTTTGCAAAGCGCTTGGCGTATCAGGACTGATCGCTAGTAATTGATAACCTAGATTCGATAAGTCGTCTTCGATTTGTTGAATTTGACTCAGCTGTGCGTTACAAAATGGGCACCAGCCACCGCGGTAGAATAATAAGACAGTCGGTTTTTGTGCAATTTTCTCGCGTAAGTTAAAAGGTTTACCGTCGCTAGAGAATAGGATAATGTCAGGTGCGTCCTGACCAATCATTAGCGGCGATACATCATTCGGATCGTCAACCACTTTTGTTCTATCTAGGGCAAGCGCGCTGAAGGAAAGTAATGCCATTAGCGTTAAAGCCGTCAGTTGTAACAGTCGTTTCATAAATACCTTCTTATACATGGTCATTAATAGTTAGCCATTAGAGCGCAAAGCCACTGATTTGTTACAAATCAGTATAAAAAAAGCGACCAGAAGGCCGCTTTTCTTGATACAAGTCTCAATTAAGCTTTTTGGGACTGAATCCACCGTTTGATTTTTTTCTCTAAAATATTCAAGGGTAACGCACCATCTTTTAACACTTGGTGGTGGAACTCACGAATATCGAAGCTTTCACCCAACTCATTTTCAGCTAATGTTCTCAGTTCACGAATCTTTAACTGACCAATTTTATACGCCAGCGCTTGGCTTGGAATCGCCATAAAGCGTTCCGCCTCAGATACACGACGCGCTTCAGCAGCCGCTGAATTTTGCTCCATGTAATCTAAAACTTCTTCTCGCGTCCAACCTTTAGCATGGATACCTGTATCCACCACCAAACGAATAGCACGCCAAAGCTCAGCACCTAAAGCACCGTAGTATTGATAGGGGTCCGTATAAACGCCCATCTCTTTACCCAAAGATTCCGAATATAAGCCCCAGCCTTCGATAAAGGCTGTTGTGCCTCCGAAGCGGCGGAACGCAGGAATATCTTTAAGCTCTTGCTGTGTCGAGATTTGGAAATGATGCCCTGGTACAGCCTCATGCAAATACAGCGACTCTACAGTCCACGTAGGGCGAGCACTCAAGTCATAAGTGTTCACATAAAAAATACCAGGACGCGAACCATCTGGCGCTGGACGTTGATAGGATGCTGACGATGATGATTGCTCACGGAACGCTTCGACGGGGCGAATTTCAAACTGCGCCTCTGGAATTACTTTAAACAAATCAGGCGCCGTTTTATCCAGCTGCGCTCTTAAGTCTTCATAAGCTTGTAGCATGTCTTCTTTTGAATCAAAAATGAACTGAGGATCGTTTTTAGTAAACTCAAAGAATTCATGTAAACTTCCTTCAAAGCCCACCTGCTCCATGACATCTTTCATCTCTTCATGAATACGGGCAACTTCGTCCAAGCCAATTTGATGAATCTCATCAGGCGTTAGATCTGTGCTAGTCGTTTGCTTCACTTTATAGGCATACCATTCTTTACCATTTGGTAGAGCCACCATGCCAGCCGTATCACGAGCAGCAGGAATGTATTCGTCTTTAATGAAGTCGTGCATGCGGGTGTACATTGGCACAACCATGGTTTTGATGGTATTAACGTACTCTTTGGTTAAACGTTGCTTATCTTCCGGAGAAAAACTCTCAGGCATGCTATCAATCGGTTTGTAGAACAAACTTTGCTCAACATCATCGACCATATGCGCTTTAAGTTGCGGAAGGACCTTAACCATCAAAGCTTTAGGTTGCACAACACCATTTTCCATGCCGGTACGCATGTTATCGATGATGACATCAACACCCGCATAAGCTTCGTCTAAACGATTTAACCAGTTTTCATAATCTTTAACGGTTTTGAACGGCTGGGCGCTTTGACCCGAACCCAACATAGCGAAGAAGTTGAAAGGGTTATAAAACTGCTGAATCGGTTGCATATAGTCGGGGTACTTTGTCCCTTCAATCTCAGCTTCCCTTTCATTCTTGAAGATCTGATAGCTCAATAAGGCTTGCCCTTCGAGCTCCGACTCATCAATTTGATTGATTTTCTCCAAGTATTTTTTACTGAACGCTAATGCTTCTGCTCTTCCTTTCTCGGTACCAAAGTCACCCAACGTATCGTTATAACGATCATCACCCATAAAGGTTGCATTTAACGGGTTCATTTTTAGGTTTTCTTCCCAGTATGCCTCGTAAATCGCATTGGCTTTTTCCGCTTCTGACAGTTCTTTTACGGTCTCGGCAGCAGTTTTCTCGGCGACTTGTTGCGTATTGGTAGAAGGTTCAGCTGAAGTAACTTGGTCTTTTGACTCTTCATTTCCACAAGCACTAAGCATGACAGCCATCGCAATCGCAGACACTTTAAACTTTAACGATCTCATGGGGGCTCCTCATCTATTATTGTCTGGTATTCTTTTAAAATCAGACGGTTAACTGACTTTATCAGGTTATTAATTTTCAGCTAATCACTATACCGATTAAGTCAAAACATCACAAAGTCGAGAAGTAACAAATTATTGCGTTAGGAAAAAGGTTTAGCCATAAAAAAAAGCCCCTCGAAAGGGGCTATGACTACTGATGATTACTCATCGAGGAACTCTAAATTTAACAACCCTTCTGCATGAGGGAACTCTTGGTTATAAACATCATCGGTGTCGGTCGCGTTATCAATAACCACAGATAAAGGAATTGTAGCGTTATCAACTAACATTTGACGAACGTTTTGCAACGCTGAGAAATCCATTGACTGTGGATACTTCTCTAACACCAATGCTGCACCGCCAGCAACTGCAGGAGATGCCATCGAGGTGCCGCTTAAGCGTGTATTGGCATGAGTACGATTCAAAGACTCAATCTGGTTACCCGGTGCAGCTATTGTGATCACACCGGAAGGCAGTGAACTCCAATCATTAGCCCCTTCGCCCCAGTTACTAAAGTCATTGAATGCTGCTTCACCAGTGTCAGCGTCATAACTCACGTACGAGCTAACCGCAATGGTTGAGTTAAACTTAGCCGGGCTAAATCCAGCCGCATCAGCAGATGAGTTACCCGCAGCAACCACAATCACCATGCCTTGGTGAGCAGCGTTACAGTAGGCTTCAGCAACAAAGTGATCACCTTCATAGCCTTCTTCGGTACAGGTTCCCGCGGCTTCATCATCCCCACCACCCAAGCTCAAATTTGCAACCGCTGGTTGACCATGACCAAGCATGTCAAACACAGACCAGTTTAAGCCTGCTAGAATTGCCGAGCCCGGGCAAGATCCAGCTGCGGAACAGACTTTAACAGCATGGATAGTGGCTTCAGGGGCGACGCCTAACGAATCAATATCGTTATCTAATGCTCCGATAGTTCCTGCAACGTGTGTACCATGGCCATTATCATCTGAGTAAGGGTATGGGCATAGCTCAGTATCACCAGGACGGAAGCAGAATTCCGGCGCATAGGATAAACCTAAGTTACCGGCAATATCTTTATGATCGGCATCAATACCACTGTCTATCACATATACGTTCTGACCGGCTCCTTTATAGCTTGAGTTTACTGAGCCTGAATCGGCAGGCCCCTGCGGCACAGACTGTGGCCACTCAACTAGCTGGCGGCGATTCTTATAAGCGCCATAGTTGTTATTAAAACGAGTCTTCTGCGAATCTAGTAAATGATACTCTTTATCACGATAAACGGCTTCAACATTAGGGTTCCTTTGCAAAGCATTCATTTGCGACTGATTAACAGTAGCTGCGAAACCGTAGTATGTATTGCTGTAGACAAACTTTGGCTGAATACCTGCTTGGCTCACAAACTTGTTCACTTGGTTCTTGCGAATGTTTGCTTGTGCTTTATGATAAGCCACAGGGTTCGCTGAACTGGCTTTCATATTTTGCTGCTGTGCAGCACTAATACTAAAGGGAGAGTTTTGGTTTTTGAGTTTAACAATAATGTCAAATTCTTGCTCAGCCTGAGCACTAAAAGTTGCACCACCGAGTGCAGCAACAATCAAGCTGGCAGTTAATTTTTTTGTAAATCCTTGATACATAATAATCACCTCTTTGCTTGAATTCTAATTACGATTGTTTTGCGAGTTTCGATAGAACGTTATGATTGAACATCAGCTGGAATTTCTTAGGTAATTCAAACTCCATGCCATTATCAAACTGTAAAGATATATCTACAGGCTTGAGGTGCTCAGTGTTATTAATAATCGTATTAAGAAGTGTTTTGGAATTCTTTTGGTTTTTAATATGTAACTCTACATTACTAAATCCTGCCACATTGACATCAATAGTGTAAGGCTCTACATTTACAGGCCGACCGTCAAATTCTATCTTAGTAATAGCCATTTTCACTTGTTCTAAACTACCACCATTGGCAACCAGTTTAGAAAGCAAATCTGAAGAATTTTTGACTGACGACTGCAAATCAACATCAAATGCGTCAATTTCGGTTTCACCACCCGTGATTGAAAGAATTAACCCAGGTTCAATCCAGTTTCCTTCATCATCTAGCGGGTGAGACCGGTCAAAGTTATCGATCCCCCCGACTGTATCCGGATCGGTATCGGTAGCAATCCAATACTTCTTGAAAGTACCTCCAGCAAAACCTCTTGCATTATTAAACTTATCTCCATCAACAAAAATTCCTGGTCGTGTTGGATAAGAATTGTTAACGATATTACGATAACTTTTAATCACGTTTTTAAATGAAAAATTTTGTTTTTGCCAACGTAAGTTGTTGTACCGAGCTGTATAAACATAAGTGCCGTCATAGTCTGCACCGTAACCACTTACGACAGTACTTAAACTATTAAGGTGAGCTTCTTTTTGTGTTTTATGAGCTGGGTGTCCAGTGTAGTCCGAGTAGCCACAACCGACGCCAATAAGAGCCATAGTGGATACAATTAGTGTGGGGAAAAGCTTAGTCATTCCTGACCTCCATATTATACTAATCAAGTATTTACCCAATTTTTAGAATTGATAATTGTGTTTTTTTTTACAATTATGTCATGATGCTATCCGTTTGAAGTTTCAAATTTCCTATCAATTTAACTAACGGAAGCGACATCAATATTGAACATAAAGCAACGGACAGATCAATTGATTACGACAGTACAATGTAAGATTGTGAGGCGCCTCACCTTTACTTTTATTTTTGTGATTTTGATCAATGCAAATACGAGAGTAAATGCACAGGAATTAATGCATAAAGGTATGGATGAAGAGTGCCAAGGACAAAGCACGTGTCAGTTATTTAGCCAAAACCTTGTATCACATAAGCAACAAATTCGCTTTTTTGAGGACAGTGTTGCATTCATTGAATTTAACCAACGGCTGGATCTTATAAAGCTCAATCATCAACTTTCCGAACTTAGTTTAGATAAGCTAGGTCAACGTCAACTTGTGCAAAACCTGACACGTCTTCTTAATAAAAGCTCACTAGCCCCTTACCTCAAGAAACTTCATAAACGACAGTCATCGAAGCAAATAGTCTATTTTAAGCCGGTGCCCATCTCTAATGGGCTGCTGATCAAGTATCAGCCACCATATAAAGATGATGTTAAAGTAATATTCGAACATTCCCCCTCTTTTAATAACCAACCAAATGCTAGATTGAGTCTCAGCGCGCTTGCCAACTTACCGCTTAGTAAGCAGGAGATTCCACACGACAACTCTTTTGCCCATAAGCAAATTGCTTATAAACAAAATCCAATAGCACATCACTCACAACTCACTATTGCATTAGTCGACTCTGGGGTCACTACCAAACACCAAGAACTGTCTCACTTAGACAATCTTCAACAATTTAACCCTAAAGATGAAACCTTCGAATTAAAAGATAGTGGATTTGGGCATGGTACTGGCGTATTCAGTTTAATGGCCTCCTCAAATAAGTTTCAGCGCGATGTAGGTACTCTCCCAACGGCGAACTATCTTTCATGTAATGGTTTACCTTCAGGAAGCTACAACTATGCTTGGGTCACTCTATGCTTTAACTGGTTACTAGAGCAGCCTCGAGTAGATCTTATCGTCAATTCTTGGTCCCAACCGACATCAAACTGTAATGACGAATTGTTATATTCACTTAGAGTGTTGTGGTTAGCGAATAGCATCCCTGTCTTTGCCGCTGGGAATTTTGGTTTAGACGATAGAAAGTCCCGAGATCCTGTAAATTTTGCTTTGTTTGATGACATTCCTCTTTTGACAGTAGGTGCTCTTGGAAAAAATAATCAGCCATTGCCGCAGTCTTCTGCAGGTTACAATGTATGCGGTAATCAGGTGAGCTCTCCCACGGTCATAGCGCCTGGTCAGGATCTACTGGTTGCAAGTCCATTAAACCCTGCGAGTTATCAAGCGCGCTCAGGAACATCTTATGCGGTAACCTATGCTGCGACGGCTTTAGCTATATTGGTTGATAAGTTTCCGAACACCAGCCACAAAGAGATTATCGAGGCACTAACCAACACCAGTAAGAACATGGAAAAGAATAAAAGGGCTATCAGAGTGAATATTAGCCGTGCCATACAACGATTAAAACAGCATCAAATCGTCGATAGTCAGAACCAATGACCGAACCTTCTATTTGCCAACTGTCCAAACCAGATAAGGGGTCTTAATAAGGCATAATATGCATTCAATATCTGAATGTGTTTTTCTAACACAAAGAGTTTCCTCTAATATGCAAAAATCATCTTATAGTAAGCAAGATTTGCTTGATTGTGGTCACGGAAAGTTATTTGGCGAAGGAAATGCTCGATTACCATTACCAAACATGTTGATGATGGATCGAATTACGAATATACAAGAGTCTGGCGGCGCCTATGGCAAAGGTCAAATTGTCGCTGAACTCGATATAAAGCCTGACTTATGGTTCTTTAATTGCCACTTTGAATCCGATCCCGTCATGCCAGGCTGCCTTGGCGTAGATGCACTATGGCAACTGACAGGCTTTTTCTTACCGTGGAAAGGTCTTTCAGGTAAAGGCCGAGCATTAGGCTCTGGTGAAATTAAATTTACTGGACAAGTGTTACCTACGGCTAAGCTTGTCACCTATATTGTTGATATTAAAAGAGTTATAACAAGGAAGTTGAAACTTGTTATCGCCGATGGAAGAATGTTGATGGACGGAAAAGAAATTTACACCACCAAAGATTTACGTGTAGGTCTGTTCGAATCCACAGACAATTTTTAGCAAAAAGAGCTACAATACCTACATAAAGTTACAGAAGATAATTAAGCGAGTTTTATTGTGAAAAGAGTAGTAGTTACAGGCATGGGAGTCGTCTCCTGCCTAGGCAATAATGTTGATGACGTTAAACAGTCATTAATTGATGGCAGGTCAGGCATAAAGAAGATTGATGCCTATGAGGAACATGGACTTCGCAGTCACCTTGCTGGAAAACCTGATATTGATGTTAGTGAACACATCGATCGTAAAAAATTACGTTTCATGGGTGATGCTGCAGCCTATTCCTATATTGCAATGGAGCAAGCGATTGCCGACGCTAACCTTACAGAAGATCTCGTCTCCAACTATCGCACCGGTATTATTATGGGGTCTGGTGGCGCATCTCAAAAAGCTCAGGTTGAGTCTATTGATATTGCCAAAGAACGTGGCCCAAAACGTATTGGTCCATACGCCGTTCCAAAAACAATGGGCAGCACGACTTCAGCATGTCTTGCCACTCCCTTTAAAATTAAAGGTATAAATTACAGCATTTCATCAGCTTGTGCCACAAGCGCACACTGTATTGGTAATGCTTTAGAGCAAATCCAGCTAGGCAAACAAGATATTATGTTCGCTGGCGGCGGCGAAGAAGAAGACTGGCGCTTAACCGTGCTGTTTGATGCGATGGGCGCATTATCTAGTAAATACAATGACACTCCAGAAACTGCATCACGTCCTTATGACGCGACTCGTGACGGTTTTGTCATTTCATCAGGCGGCGGTTGTTTAGTGCTAGAAGAGTATGAGCATGCAAAAGCTCGTGGCGCGAAAATCTACGCTGAAATCACTGGCTATGGCGCAACATCTGACGGCTATGACATGGTGGCACCATCAGGCGAAGGTGCGGTACGCTGTATGCAGCAAGCTTTGGCTAACACCAAAAACCCTGTTGATTACGTAAATACACATGGAACAAGTACCCCTGTTGGCGATACGGCTGAGCTCAACGCAATTAAAGAAGTATTCCCCGAGAAGGTTCCTTACATAGGCTCTACGAAATCTTTGGCAGGACACTCACTCGGCGCAACAGGTGTGCATGAAGCAATATACTCATTGATCATGATGCAAAATAACTTCATCGCAGCCTCAGCAAATATCAGCGAGTTGGATGAAAAAGCACAAGGTCTGCCGATAGTGCAACAACGAATGGACAACACTGAAATTAAAAGCTTCTTATCTAATAGCTTCGGTTTTGGTGGTACTAACTGCTCACTTCTTTTTGAGAAAATCTAAGAAGCGTGAGAGTCTGTTAAGTTATAAAGCCCGCATTTGCGGGCTTTTTTATTCCTGTTGTTTCGACTTTATCTTATCAATTTTTTTTAACTTCTCCATAAACTCATCCTTGTCTAAAGCACTTTTGTAGTCCAAGTTATACTTACTGTGGAAGTTAATACTTAATGTCACCTTATCATCCGTTAAATCAACGTTATAGCCATCTAAATCAGAATAAGCACTAATACCTTTGTAATAATGTTTGTTACCACGCTTCTCACCCAACTCTACAACTTTTTGATAAGCGCGTAACGCCATACGAATATCAATTTCAGAAGACATTTGTTCTCCTTAAAACTATTTTGTATCATCCTAACGAAAAGTGATGACAATAGACACAAAAAAGCCCGCTAGAACGCGGGCTTTTAACTTTCTTTACTAAAGAAGGCCAAAACTAAGATTCTACATGCCAATAAACGCAGAATTTTTTACTTCTAACGAGGCGCGGACGTTTCGAGGAATAGAGTTAACAAATAGTTAATGAATCCCGCAGAAACGTCCTGCAACAAAGTTAGAAGTGAAAAAGACAAATTTATTCAGGACGCATATGCGGGAATAACAGTACATCACGTATGCTTGGTGAATCAGTAAGCAACATCACTAAACGATCAATACCAATACCCTCGCCCGCTGTTGGCGGTAAACCATACTCTAGTGCTCGGATATAATCCGCGTCATAGTGCATTGCTTCATCATCACCAGCATCTTTTGCTTCAACTTGCGCTTTAAAGCGCTCAGCCTGATCTTCTGCGTCATTCAACTCTGAGAAACCATTCGCTAGTTCACGACCACCTGCAAAGAACTCAAAACGGTCGGTCACAAAAGGATTATCATCATTACGACGAGCCAGTGGCGAGACTTCTGCTGGATACGCCGTAATAAACGTTGGCTGAATTAACTTATGCTCAGCAACTTCTTCGAAGATTTCAATTTGGATTTTTCCTAAGCCCCAAGAATCTTCAACTTTAACGTTGCTTGCTTTGGCAATTTTCTTAGCAGATTCTAGATCATTCAACTGCTCGATAGACACTTCAGGCAAGTATTTAACGATTGCTTCGAGTACCGTCATGCGCTCGAATGACTTACCAAAATCATAAGTCGCATCGCCACTTTCAAACACGGTTCTGCCTAGAACAGACTCAACGGTATAGCGCAACATTTCTTCCGTTAAATCCATTAAGTCATTGTAGTCCGCATAGCCCCAATAGAACTCTAACATAGTGAACTCAGGGTTATGGCGCGTTGATAAACCTTCATTGCGGAAGTTACGGTTTATCTCAAAAACTTTTTCTAGACCACCAACCACTAAACGTTTCAAATACAACTCAGGAGCTACACGTAAGAATAAAGGCATGTCCAAAGCATTATGATGAGTTTCAAATGGCTTAGCCGTAGCGCCACCAGGAATCACGTGCATCATTGGTGTTTCGACTTCCAAAAACTCACGAGCTTCTAAGAAATCACGAATTGCTTTAACCACTTTCGAGCGAGCAATAAAAGTCTCGCGCGAGTCTTCATTCACAATTAAATCAACATAACGCTGACGATAGCGAGTCTCTTGATCCGATAAACCACCCCACTTATCAGGCAGTGGGCGTAGTGACTTAGTCAGCAACTTAATTTCAGAAGCTTTAACCGACAACTCACCTTTATTCGTCTTAAAAACCGTGCCTTCGATACCCACGATATCGCCGATATCCCAAGTTTTGAAATCATCATAGACTTCGTCGCCAACCTGATCTTTACGAACGTAAGATTGGATACGACCAGACATATCTTGAATGGTGATAAAGCTCGCTTTACCCATGTTACGGAATAACATAATGCGACCAGCAACCTTCACCTTCTTACCGATTTCCTCTAGCTCGGGCTTCTCTTTATCACCATAATCATCAGCGATATCAGCAGCTAGGGAATCACGACGAAAGTCGTTCGGAAAGGCAATCCCCTGTTTTCGTTTCTCCGCCAACTTCTCTTTACGCAAGGTAATTTGTTCGTTGACGTCGACGACTGGGGTTTCTTGATTGCTCATTTTTTCTCTTCACCTCAAGTTAATTACTTTCTTCATTAAAACAAGTACCGACTTACGGTACAAAAACTCACATCATTTTTCTGTGAACACTATTTTAGACACACACCTAAAACTTATCCCTCAAAGAATTTGCTAAGTCAGTGCGCGGCAAATGATTTTTATAGCCTATAGGAGCTTACTCCAGTAATTGACTATCCGCTTAAAACTTTTAACACCGCAAAAACAACGCATAAATCTCTGAAGCTCACACTCTATCTAGAGTGACTTGTGTGCAGTCGCTCTAGACGCCAGCTTTTAAAGAAGCCTCGATAAAACTATCTAGATCTCCGTCTAACACCGCCTGAGTACTGCTGGACTCATGGCCTGTTCTTAAATCTTTAATTCGTGACTGATCCAATACATACGATCGAATCTGACTGCCCCAACCGATATCAGACTTGGAGTCTTCAAGCGCCTGTTGCTCTTCACGCTGCTTCTGCATTTCGAGCTCATAGAGCTTGGCTTTCATCATTTTCATCGCTTCAGCACGGTTTTTATGCTGTGAACGGTCATTTTGACATTGAACCACAATACCTGTTGGGATATGCGTCAGTCGTATCGCCGAGTCAGTTTTATTGACGTGCTGACCACCAGCTCCGCTCGCTCGATAGGTATCAACTCGCAAATCTGCTGGATTAACCTCGATATCGATATCATCATCAACTTCTGGATAAACAAAAACCGATGCAAACGATGTATGACGACGGTTGCCTGAGTCAAACGGTGATTTGCGTACTAAGCGATGAACACCAGTCTCTGTTCTTAACCAACCATAAGCGTATTCGCCATCGACTTTAATCGTTGCGCTCTTTATACCAGCAACGTCCCCATCAGACTCTTCGGTGACTTCGACTTTAAAACCACGGCTTTCCGCCCAACGTAAATACATACGAAGTAACATACTCGCCCAATCTTGCGCTTCTGTACCGCCAGAACCCGCCTGGATATCCAAGTAAGCATTATTCTCATCCATCTCACCTGAGAACATGCGCCTAAACTCAAGTTTAGCTAACATCTTCTCTAAGCCCTCGACTTCGACTTCGATCATCTCGGCACTGTCAGCATCGTTCTCTTCTACTGCAATTTCTAAAAGGTCAGAGTGATCCGTGACGCCCTGCTCTAACTCTAGTATGGTATTAACCACGGCTTCTAATTTGGCACGCTCTTGACCTAGCGCTTGGGCTCGCTCCTGATCATTCCACACATCAGGTTGCTCTAACTCTTTAGTGACTTCTTCTAGACGCTCTTGTTTGGCATCAAAGTCAAAGATACCCCCTAAGCGTTTCAACACGCTCAGACATATCTTTTAAATGTTCTCTTATTGGATTAACTTCTAACATGCTGCCCCAAATTGCACTTTTTAGCGGGATTTCCGCTCTTTTCTACGCAAAAGGGGCATATTTTAACCAATCGCAAGACGGCTGCATAGCCATAAACAAAGACATATAGCCAAAATCGCAAGAAATATTAGATATAAGGTGAAAATAGCGGATTCTAAAGGACAAGTCCTAAGCTGAGATACTGACCCAACGCCAGCAAGCAGCCTTCTGGTTGACAGTTATTGGGGTTACAGATCATTAGCTAAGTGCTTAGGCAGCAACCTAGTTTGTTGCGATATAAATATAAATTATACTTAAAATTCATAGGCTAGACTTAGGCTAGGCAAATCAAAAATTCTTGAAAGGGGTTTACTTTAGTAAATGACAATAGTGTATTTCAAGGGAAACTAAGAGCTGACTTAGCATACCTTTTTACCCACAACCTTAGGATTAAAGCTCGTTAGCTAAGTACTTAGGCGGCAAATTGAAATTTTAAGGACGGAGTTTACTAAAAGTAAATGACGACGAAAAATTTCAATTTAACAAACTAAGCACAACGATAAGGAGCTTTAACGTCGTTTAGGGGTCCAGGCCCATATCATTTGACACTCTATCGGCTCCTTCCCTTCAACATCAGTAACCGTAACGGCCACTTCAACCTCTCCTTTCTCTAAGGTAAGTATGTCCTGAATCTGCGCTTCAGTAAGGTGCGCCTTAGCCACTAAATCTCCATTTGCTCGTTTTAGAAAGTCGACTTTAAGGGTTTTGATCACAGGCACTTTGTCATCTGGTACATTCATACCAACCACCATACCGGTGGCTGTTTCAGCAATTAAAGCCATGCCAGCCGCATGAATGGTGCCGATATGGTTTTGAACTTTTTTTCGATTCTGGAGGCGGAACTCTGAATGCGTTTTAGTTAGTTGAAGTACTTCTACTTTCGCTGTACCCACGAGCTTCACAGTTTTCCTCAACGCAAAATTTAACAATGGCTTTCTGAGGAAAGTCGGATAGCTTTCAATTTTCTTAACCAAGCGGGCTAGGCGATTGTCCTTACTCATGTCATGACCTCGGCAGTGTTTTTCAGTAATATTTAAACCACAAAACTGGTTCGACCAGACAATCATGGCATAAACCGAATTATGTGTAAAAAGATATTTCAGAACCGTATAAAGGCAAACTTTTGTGGTAATGTTTTTACATCACAACAATATTAGGACTCACAATGAATAAAATAACCTTAATTTCTCTTAGCGTGGCTTTAGCATTAACGGCCTGCTCCGATGATAAAGCTGCGTCTAAAGAAGAAGGAAAACAACCCGCTCAGCAGGTTGATGCCCCTGCGGAAGCAAGTGATGCTATGACCGCTGAAGAAGCCTCAGAAAAGCTTAATCAGCTATTTACCGAAAACTTCCAGGAAAGCCTCAAGTTCAATCCTATCCAGGCGACCATGATCGGTGATAGACGCTATAACGATCAGCTTCCAAATTTTTTATCAGAAGAACTTCGTCAAAAAAGTCACGACTTTACCGTTAAATGGTTAGATAAAATAAAGCAAATCGATCGTGATTTATTAAAAGGACAAGATCGTCTCAGTTACGACGTCTTCATCTATCAATCTGAAATGGCTTTAGAGGGTGAAAAATTTCCCGGCCACTTAATTCCTCTCAATCAATCGAATAATTTAGCAGGATTTTTCGCTCAGCTTGGCTCAGGACAAAGCGTACAACCATTCGAAACAGTTGAAGATTACGACAATTGGCTTGGGCGGGTTGATGATGGCGTGGTCGTGCTCGATCAAATTATCATCAACTTAAATCAAGGCATTGAGCAAAACGTAGTACAACCTAAAGCATTGATGAAAAAAGTGCTACCACAAATCAAAGCACACGTTGTTGAGGACCCAACGAAGAGTATCTTCTACAAACCGATCGAGTCTATGCCAGATAGCTTTTCTGAAGAAGATAAGAATCGTCTGACTGAAGCTTACACCAAAGCCATCGTTGAAAAGCTAGTACCGAGCTACCAACGTCTTCATGATTACATCAAGGACGACTATATGGAACATGCACGCGATAGCTTTGGCCTGAGCGAGCAACCAAATGGTGAAGATTGGTATAACTACCAGCTTAAAACCTACACCACGACAGACCTAACCGCAGACGAAATCCATCAGTTTGGTCTTAATGAAGTGACTCGTATCCACGAAGAAATGCGTGAGGTTATGAAGCAAGAAGGCTTCGAAGGAACGCTTGATGAATGGTTCGCTTACGTACAGTCAAATCCTGAGTTCTACTATGACAACGAAGAAGACCTGTTACAGGGTTATCGTGATTTACAAAAAAAAGTGAATAAGCTTTTGCCTACGATGTTCAATATTCAGCCGAAAAGTGACTACGAGGTTCGTGCTGTTGAAGCCTTCCGAGCAGAGTCTGCAGCTGGGGCATCTTATATGCCGGGTAGCCCTGATGGTTCTCGTCCAGGTATTTTCTACGTCAATACCTTTAACCTAAAAGGGCAACCTAAATTTGGTATGGAGACACTTTCCATCCACGAAGCAGCCCCAGGTCATCACTTCCAAATCTCACTACAACAAGAAGTCGAAGGCTTGCCGATGTTCCGTCGTTTTGGTGGCTTAAGCGTGTTCTCTGAAGGTTGGGCACTGTACGCAGAGTCTATCGGCAAAGAAATGGGCATGTTTACCGACCCAATGCAATATTACGGTCGTCTCAGCGATGAAATGCTACGCGCTATGCGCTTGGTGGTTGATACGGGCTTACACGCAAAGGGTTGGTCACGCCAGAAAGCGATCGATTATATGATGAAGAACTCATCCATGGCGGATACTGATGTTATTTCAGAAGTCGAACGCTATATTGCATGGCCAGGCCAAGCCGTTTCTTATAAAGTCGGTCAGCGCGAAATCAGTCGCTTACGAGCAGAAGCCGAAGAAAAGCTTGGTGACAAGTTTGATATCCGCGAATTCCACACTCAAATTTTGATTGATGGCGCTATGCCAATCCCAGTCTTAAAAACTAAAATTCTTGAGTGGATCGATTCCAAGCAGGCATCTTAATTCTTAGTGTTATTCATTTACCGTAAAAAAGGAGCCTCTTGGCTCCTTTTTTTATTTGCTAAAACCTTATACTTTATAGTTTATAGTTTGATATTTTTAGTTAAACAGCCGTAAGCAACTTCATCTTGCCAGCGCCCATCAAAGTTAAAATGCTCCTTGAAATATCCCTCACGTCGCATTCCAAAGTGCTCCATCAATTTCCACGAAGGAATGTTTCGGGGCTCGCAGTAAGCAATAATTTTATGGCAAGGCCAATCCATTAATATGACTCTTAGCAACTCTTTAACCGCTTCAGTTCCATAACCATGACCATGGTAATGACGATTGAATTTGTAACCAATTTCTATGTGCTGATGTTGTTTACTGGTATATCGAAAGCCGACATCACCTATCAGTTTATTCTCTGACTTGAGTATAACCGCAGCTCCCATCCAACGGCCTTCCTCGCCGCCCCACTCACCAAAGTGACTGAGAAAAATATCATGAGCCTCTTTTTTATTTGAAACCGGTGCGATGTACTTCATCACCTCGGGGTCCATCGCATACTCGCAGTAATCGTCAAAGTCAGATTCTTTCAGCGGACGCAGCAATAAACGTTCGGTATCAATAGTTTCCTTCATAAATTATCACCCAGAAATTTCAACAAACTGTTTCAATAGGGGAAAGTATAATGCCATTCTACTGGGGCGCTGCTCAAATTTCCCCACAATATGCTGATACTGCTTTAACTGGTTCGCGTAGCGCTCAACTTCAGCATTGATAAAACGCTCTACATCAGAACCTTTGTGATCACCTGTTTTATAATCGATAATCCAGCGAGTACCTTGTTCATCAATAAAGCTGCGGTCAATAATAAAGCTTCGGACCATGGGCCTACCACTTGAGTCAGCTACTGTTCCAGTTAATTCCCACTCACAACGAGAGTCTTGATGTTTATGCAGTAACCATTGACCCTTTTCATCGTTCTTAACGTTTGATAATGCTTGCTTTGCTTTTTGAAAAGCCTGCGTAACATCGTTGTCCGTATGCAAAAGCTCTTTTAACTGCACTTCAATCGTTTCGTAGTCACTAGCTTCAAGCTCCTCAAAACTTTGTCTTTGCGAAGCTATCAGCTCCAACTGCTTATGGACCACCAAACCAACCACTCGAGCAATGTCACTCGCCCAGTCGAAATCCACCTCTTCTTGTTCTATAAGATCATCACCGCTCCTCTCCAACTGGTTCTCTATATGCGGTGTTTTAAAGTCATTATGAAGTCTATACCAGCCATCATAGAAACTTAACTCGCTGTGCTCATCAGAAACAGTGTTAATATTGGCGGAAACTTCGTTAAACTGTTTCTCAATAAGGTTCTCATAATAAGGAAGCAAATAATGCAGTAATGATCGCTTATCCACCGAGCTGTAAGACCACTCAGACTTTTCTTCATCAAACTTAAGTTTCAGTTCACAACTTAAAACTAACCTTTTCTTTGCACGAGTTGCCGCCACATAAAGCAAACGCGCATCCTCATACACAGATTTCTTGCTTTGGATATCACGGGCTAACTGATAAATGGGATCTTTTTGCTCTGCGCCCTGAATCGGCGCTAACAAATAACCAGCTCGATCCTCAACGGTAAACTCTTCCCATAGTAATAACTGATGGTCATCAGCTCTTTTTTGTCGCTGCAACGATGGCAATATAACGGTGTCAAACTCCAAACCTTTCGACTTATGCATGGTCATAATTTCAACTTGAGCAGAGTCAGCCTGTTGATCAGCGAACAATTCCGTTACAGCTGTATTAATACGCTCAAAAGTGAGAGGCCATTCAACCTGCTCTAACTCCATCAACAGCTCAAACACTGCATAAACATCTTTTCGCTCAGCATCATCCAGTAATGCGCTGGGTCCACCAAGAGCAAGCCAAGCAGCTTCGACAAGCTGGCTTAGAGGCTTTCGTCCCGCGTCCTCAAGTATTGGACTTATAACCGTTTTAGCATTACTCAGGCGAAGAGTCGTGTCGCTATCAAGCTCTTGAAGCGTCTCACACTCTTCTAACCACCTCCAAAAATGATGACCAAAAGTACGATGCAAATGAGTGATTTGCGATAATGTTAAGCCTATCAACGGCGACTTTAATAATGCGACCCACGCGATGCCGTCTTGTGGATGAAGTAACAAGCGACCCAAAACCATTATGTCGCTTACACAAGGTTTATGAGACAAATACTCCATGTCCTTAGCGTAATAGCTTATGCCTGACGCTCTCAGTTGCCCCATTAAATCTTGAGCATGATTACGACCTCTGACAAGTACCGCTATAGATTCGTCAGGATGTTTCACAATAGTTTGTTGTATGGTTTCAGCTAACTGCTCAGCTTCATTGTTCCCAGCCATATCAAAACTGACGTTGAAGTTTACAAAGTGCTGCTCATCATCAGGCTTCATAGCTTCTGCCTTGCTATAACTCACAGCACCTAACAAGGCGTCATCGTTTACAGGAAAAATTTTCTCAAAACGACGATTGACCCAGTCAATAATTGATGGCGATGATCGAAAGTTCGCAGTTAATTGTAATGATGTAACAGAGAAGTTGTTGATGCCCTCTTGCTGAGTCTTAATAAACAAACCGACATTCGCTTCACGAAAACGGTAAATAGACTGCATAGGATCGCCTACTAAGAATAGAGTACGACCATCTCCAACTTGCCAGCCTGAAATAAGCTTGCTTAATAATTGATACTGCGTAAAAGACGTATCTTGGAACTCGTCGACCAACAGGTGCTTAATTTGATAATCCAACTTCAATGCCAACTCTGATGGCTCATCAAAAAAACCCAGCGCCCTATCAGCAGCTAATGCAATTTCAATAAAGTCAGCTTCGGCATTTGATTGAAAGTCTACTGTTAGTGCTCCTGAGACCAATCTGAGAAGATGTAGTAGCGAATAGAGAATATCCTGTTGTTCAGGACTGTATACAGGCTTAGGTAAGGACACAATATCGTTTAAGGTTTCTGCGAACTCAGGAATTTCAGCCCATTCGGAAAAAAGCTCTTTTAACTCTGCTTTAAGAGCCTTGCCTACTTTTTTGTCCTCACCTTGAAGGGCGGTATCAGCAAGCAAGCCAACGCCCTTATCAAGGCGTTTCCTAAATTTCCCTTTGCCGGTTAAGCAGAACGAAGCAAGTGCCTTCCACTTCTCTAGGTTGTGATAATCCAATTCAGGCAAGGAATCAATGTCCTTAAGCGCTGACAGTTCATGTTTCGCCTCGAGAAAACCTGATGCAAAGTGTATCCCACGAAGTAAACCACTTGCCTCTATTGCTGGCTGAAACGCTTTAAGCTTTTGTAGCCTCATTTGAGCTATTTGATTGATGCCATCTTCCAAGATATCAATATCAAGCTCACCAGCACCAAGTAGACGCAGCCATTGGTCGCGCTTTCCCAGCATTTGAGCCAATAAGCCAATTAATTTTTCGACTTGATTATCAAGGTGCGCCAACAATTTTAAAATATGAGTGCCGTAATCAGCATCATCTAGATAGCTTAAAATAGACTCTGCTGCTCGGCGGTATGATTCTTGTGGGTAATTGGTAATAGACAAGGAGCCACCTGAGTGACTTAACACAGGCATCTGGTTGGCAATCATGCTCGACAAAGAGTCGATGGTTGTTACTCTTAGTCGGTGACTATTTTGCAACAGGTTCCACTCAAGTTCAGAGTCCCGTTGTAGAACCTTCTTTGCCAATTGCCAAGTTGTTTTTTGATGCGCATCCTCGGGTTCACTTCCTTGCGCCATCAACAAAGACTCAACTAAACGATGGCGCATTTCTGCAGCAGCCTTTCTGGTAAAAGTCATTGCAACGACTTCTTCTGGATGCTCAACCGTTGTCAAAACATTCAGTATGCGCTGAGTCAGAAGGCTGGTCTTGCCCGCCCCGGCTGGTGCTTGAACAATAAAGGATTCCTCTGCATTAATGGCTTGTTGGCGAACCTGCTGATCGGGCGGTGACATTAACTTAGTCATGCCCACCCCCTGTTTGAACTGCTGACTTAAAGTCAACATCGCGCTGTGACCAGCGACTTACTGCATGGTAATCGACAAAATCACCCGAGTACTCGGTCAGTTCAGCATTGCCTTGCTTAAAGTCTTCTGCAATCTGCTCTAACATCTGCTTCCAGGTTTGTATCGCCTCGGAAAATTCATCTGGGTACGGATTGTTCTTATAATCTCTAAGCGCAATAACACCTTCCAGCATATTCGCTTCTTCAGTGATACCAATATATTTACAAGCCTTCAAATGCGCCTGCATAAACACAACACCAGCAACTTTATGCTGATGTGAGCTTTCTGAAATGGCGTAAAGTAATAATTGTGGCTCAGCAATTGGATCTCGAAACAACGACGATAACACTGGCTGGCCCGTTTTATAATCTATGATTAATAAACGGCCGTCGCTTAACTGATCAATACGGTCGATGACGATACTAAACTTTAGCCCCGAAAGCTCAATCTCACGCGGTACCTCTGTGCCGATAACGGCAAAAGGCTCACGACTTTTGTCTAACTCTAAGGACTCTAGGATTAGAGCTTGCAGACGTTGTACTTCAATCGCAAAGAATGCTGAATTCTGTAATAAATAAATGTGACGTGATGCTTCTTCTAGTACAAACTGAGTAGTCTTATTGACTAAATCCATCAATCCTTCATCGGATAATCCTAGTAAGGCTTTCTGTGTTTCTAAGCGGCTCCAAATGAGCTGCATCGCTTTATGGAATAAATTTCCTCGGTCCATATAAGACACACCCAAACCATCCTCTTCAAATGCTTGCAACTCCAGTCGATAGCGCAAGTAAGCATCAAAAGGCGACGCTGCCTGCATTCTCAATAACCCTGTGCCTCCTTTTACGGAGAAGTGTTCCTCTAAAGCTTCACCATAATGATCATCATAGTATTCCAAACACTCCTTTCTTGGCCAAAGTTCCAGTATAGCTGGGAGCTCAGAATCTAGCGGTAGCTTCAGAGGCGGGATCTCAGGAAGCATTTGCTTCAATAAGGGGCTCATCATTTGCTCCTGCTCCCCTTCGAACTCTGCGTAACTGATGTTCAGCTCTTGATTCGCGAGCAGTGAATGAATCAGTGACTGCGCATACTCGACTTCGCGACTATGCGACGAACCTGGTAAGTTATATTTCCGCTGTAATATTTTTGAGAGAAAAGGATTGGGCGACGCCTTTTGTGGCAACACTTGATCAGTAGCCCCCACGAGCCATACCGCTTCAAAAGTAATACCAATCGCTTCGAGCATACCCATGATTTGGAGCGGCGCTTTAGGTTGCTGTTGGTGAAAGCTTTGCTGTTCTAGCTGTTCTTTAAGCAGCGACATGGCACGAGAAAAAGCTAAAGCCTCAGTGGCAACTTTTTGTATGCTTTGTGACGCCTTGATGGCTTCTATAAAAGTTTGCTGAACCTGGTACTCTCTACTGCTTAAGCTGTGATAGCCTGTCCAGTGTAACTCTGATAGTAACGAGAGCAGAGCCTTGATCTGAGACTTATAATCAGCATTGGTTTGCAACTCTTTGTGATGACCTTGCAATACATCTAACCATGGTAACTGGACTTTATGATGACGGCTGAGCTTTACAATATCATCCACTGAATAATACGCTTTTGTCGATTTTCTTATCCGTAACTCGAACTGAGTAGACTGCCAGTGCAATTCTTGTTCTTGGTATAGATAAGGAGCCAGCAATAGATGTTGAAGCTGGGCTTTGGTGACTCTTTTATAGGTTAATGCAACCCAGTCCATCACAAGCGCGATCAATGGTTGCTTCAACAAAGATTCATCAATCGAAAAGTCGTGTAAAGGCTGAGCGATCTCTTTACCACTGACCAGATTCCTTGCGTAAAACTCGCGGTATATTAAACGCTCTATGTATGCTCGCTTCTGCTCAAGATCGGGTACCACAATCGCTATTTTCTTGTGGGGCTGTTCCAGCAACATGTCTCTCGCCCACCGAACCGCTGCCAGCAACTCATGGTTTGGAGTCGGCGCTGAATACAGCTGCACATTGTTTTTTGTTCGCTCACGGGAGAATGACCAGTTAATCACTTGTTTCTCTTGAGCAAGCAATTGCAGTAAAGCCGTTTGCTGAGGAGTAGGCTGCTGAAAACCATAGGTAATAATAGTGGCCGGTAACTGTTGCTGGATTGACGTGATTATCGTGGCGAGATAATTACCTTGTTGTTGCATATCGATCCAGCCGTTTGAATCCAGCTGTTGCTCAAAAGCACTGTACCACTCTTGAAACGCCTCCTGATCCTGATCGCCTGGCATCACATCTAGCGACTCAACTTGCCACTGTTGACACAGTCGCCAAGCATCAAAACTTAACTGCTCGGTTTGTTTAGCGTTTAGCAACGGCTTGACCACATCAGAAGCCGTTACCATCCGCTTCCAAAGGTATTGGCTCTGACTGGAGCTCAGCCTCACTGGCAAGGATATACTAGCGTCTTGTGCCAGCCCCCAACAGTAATTCAAAAATGCGCTCCATGGCATCACCTTGAGGCTCGGCCACACATCATGACCTTGAGACAACTGCTGAGTGGCATATTGCTCACGAATAAAGCGCGCCTGACGGCGACTTGCAGTAATAACTAACGATTGTTCTGCGTCGACGACACTAAAGTCCATGCTTTCCCTTTATAATGGTTTTCTGACTGTACTATTTATTTCAAGCACTGTTTATTGCCAGCATTGTTTTATTGGCAGTTGACGATCAATCGCCCGCGATGTTTGTTATCAATTAATTCGTCAAAATAAGGAGACACATCTTTAAGAGCTATCTCCTTACTTAAAATACTATCGAAGTCGGGTAACGGCGTATCCTGCCCAAACTGATTCCAGAGCTGTGTACGTAAGTCCATTGGGCAGTTGGTTGAACTGACCCCGAGCAGACTGACACCTCGTAAGATAAGCGGAATAACGGTCGCTTGCAGTTTTGGGCTTTGCGCTAAGCCGATACAAGCAATATTACCCCATAAATCAATACTTGCCATAAGCTTACTTAGAGTCTCGCCACCGATACTATCGATTAAGCCACCGTACGAGCCCTTGGCAAGAGGTTTATCGCTCAACGCTAAATCACTCAAGGTTTTGACTTCAGTCGCACCTAATTTTTTCAAATAATCGTGCATTGAAGATTGGCTAGTTACGGCCACAGTGTCATAACCTTTCTTGCTCAAGAGGTTTATGGCAAAACTCCCCACTCCACCACTCGCTCCAGTAACCACGATTGGACCTTTGTCAGGGGTTTGCCCGTTCACTTCCATACGGTGAATCGCCAGTGCTGCGGTAAAGCCAGCAGTGCCAATTATCATAGACTCTCGGCCAGAATAAGCTTGGGGCTGCTTCATCACAAACTCACTATCTACCCGCGCATATTGCGATAAGCCTCCATCGAAACTCTCGCCTAAGCCACAGCCATTCACAATCACCCTATCACCTTGGCTAAGTTGTGCATTGGATGACTCAACAACCGTTCCGGCAAGATCAATACCCGCATTTAAAGGGAACGACTTCATGATTGCCCCTCGTCCACTAGCGGCAAGAGCATCTTTATAATTGATACTCGAATAATCAACTTTGATGATAGTGTCGCCAGCGCTTAGATCATCAATCTCAATATCTAATAATTGATGGCGCACGTCTGGATCTTTAAATACTCGGCAGGCTAAAAAAGACACATAGACTCCTTTTATTCAGTGATCACTTAAACTTTGATGTTTCTGAAAGTTAAGTTAATTCTCGGCTCTGTAATGTTTGGTTCTTTGGGAACTTGGTGCAACCAATACTGCTGCGTTGTTCCCTGCATGACCAATAGACTACCAGAAGTGAGCGTCATTTTGTGTCTCAATTTAGGATTCGTCTTGTGTTTGAGATGAAACGCTCGCGCTTGGCCTAAACTCACCGAGGCTATAACAGGCTCATGGCCCAACTCTTTCTCATCGTCAGCATGCCAGCCCATACTGTCTTTGCCATCTCGGTATAAGTTACACAGCACGCTATTAAAAGAAGTATTAAGCTCTGATTGCAACATTGCTTTCAACCGTTTCAGAGGCTCAATCCAAGGCAGTGGCTGATGTAGCTTACCCGAGTAACGATATTGCGCATCGGGATCGCCGTACCAAGCCACACGGCGTGGTACCAGCCTTTCCTTCCCTGCAATCCATAAAGATTCCGCTTGCCATTCCACGCCACTCAATAACTCACTCAACAAATTAGAGGCTTCAGGCTCTATAATAAAATTAGGGTAGTACTGCACAGAAGCGTTAGACTGATCAGAGTCCAATACTAAAATTTCATCCTTCTGCTCAAATCCTAGCCCCATTTGTTGCATAAAATTCTTATCTCACTTGATAAGCCTGTAGTGGCAAAACTAACCTAGAAGTAGGTTATCAGATGTTAAGCGATTTTGTGTTGGAAATTAACATTATTGCTAGAATAAAAAAGGCCAACCGTATTAGGGCTGGCCTTTTGTCATGTCACTCAAAGTAACAGGATAATCAGTAATTTAATTACTTTTCATCCCGAACCTCTTCTAACACTTCTTTTCTTTCAACCACTTCTTGCTCCCACTTTCTGCTAAACAAACCGATTAACAGAACAACTGCACCGACACCGATACTGAAGGTCGCAATAAACTGGAATAGGCTAGGCATTTCAGAAACATTGTCAGGATCGAAGCCACCAGCCAATAAGCCCGCAATAATACTGCCGATAGAGTAAGTAAAGATGAATAGACCCATCATCTGACCCATGTAACGACGAGGTGACAATTTACTCACAGCACTTAACGCGATAGGGCTTAAGCAAAGCTCACCCACCGTGTGCAAGAAGTAAGTAAGAATCAAGAAGAATGCCGCAGATTTACCACCACCAGCAGCGATGTGTGCCGCGAACACCATAACGATAAAACCGCTACCCATGATGATCAAACCGAAAGCAGTTTTAAGGCCATATCCCGGCGTTACCATTCTCTTACCTAACTTAACCCAAAAAGCAGCAAAGAAAGGTGTCAATACGATAATGAAGAAGGAGTTTACACTCTGGAACCAAGCGGTTGGGATCTCAAAAGTGCTGATCATTCTGTCAGTGTAATCTCGAGCGAATAGATTTAAAGAAGAACCCGCTTGCTCAAAACCTGACCAGAAACATGCAGAAGCGATACAGATGAGTAATAGCGCCCACATCCCCTTCTTTTCAGTTGGATCTAATTTCCCGAAGAAGTAAATAAATCCAAAGTAAACAACAAAAAGTATACTCAAGGCGATAGCTGTTTTTTCAGCAAGGCTCACCGCGTCTATCGAGATGGTTCCGGCTAACGTTAAAGCAGTAACAACCGCTAAAGCAATTAAGAAAATACCGATAATTGACCAGCTTTTCTTACGACCGCTGGCTGAAATGTGAACCGATGGTTTGTCGCTAACTTCTGGTAAGTTTCTGTGAGTGAGGTAGAACTGAGTTAAGCCTAAGCCCATACCAACAGCGGCAGCACCGAACGCATAATGCCAACCCGCACTTTCCATCAGATATCCACATACAAAGTAACCGATTAAGGAACCGATGTTGATACCCATATAGTAAATCGCGTAACCAGCATCACGACGCTCATCTTCACTGCCATAAAGTTGGCCAACAACCGCCGTAATATTCGGCTTCAATAGACCTGTACCCAAAGCTACAAGAATCAAGCCGACAAAAAATGAGCTTTCATTAGGAATAGCCAACACGATGTGGCCACACATAATAACGATACCACCGTACCAAATGGCTTTTTTCCCGCCGATCAATCGGTCAGCAATCCAGCCTCCAGGTAATCCCATGAAATATACCGAGCTGGTATATAAGCCGTAGATAGCAGTGGCAGTCACTGTAGTAAGCCCTAAACCACCTTCTTGCAGCATAGCCGTCATAAATAAAACCAAAATACCACGCATGCCGTAATAACTCATGCGCTCCCACATTTCGGTCATAAACAAGGTCTGAAGACCTTTGGGATGCCCAAAAAAGGACTTGTCTTTTGTTTCTTCTGTCATTGATATACCCTTTAATTGCTCAAAATCTATCGGTTTCACTCTGCAGTAGAGTCATAGATCATAGTGATTTAGTGCGATTACCTAACTGTGAGTCTCGATCTTTGTCGAAATAATTATTAGATAGGTCGCTGATTTTCTTAATAATTTATTTGTTAGCAACACACTTGGCCCAAATAAGACAACACATTGTTATATAATGACTTTGATTCGTCCAGTCCTTTTTCGGGCTTGCCAAGGGCTAAAAGTTACTAACCTTTTTACTTAAGAGCCCTTTATTTATTGGCGAACCAGCCTGATATTCTGAGCTTTGTGCGCGGTAGTATTTGTCCTAAATGGATTAATATCCAGTCCTCCACGGCGCGTATATCGGGCGTAAACCGTGAGCTCTTGCGGTTGGCAATACTTCATAAGGTCAACGAAGATACGTTCAACACACTGTTCATGAAATTCATTATGGTTTCTAAAAGATATCAAGTACTTAAGTAATGACTCGCGATCAATCTTTGGACCTCGATAGTCAATCAACACGGTAGCCCAGTCTGGTTGTGAGGTAATCAAACAGTTACTTTTTAATAAATCACTCTGTAGGCTTTCTTGAACGACCTCTCCTTGCGCCATTAAAGCACTCGGCTGATAGTCATAATTGGAAACCTCTACATCAATCTCATCAATAAGCACTGACTCTGGCTCAGTAATAGCAACCTGTTGTCGATACTGCTCTAAGGTGAACAGCTGTACTGATACCGTTCCTTCCGCCGCTTTTGATAAGTCATGCTGCAAACTCTCCAGCACAGCTTCCCAATGCTCAAAGCGGGTTTGGTTATAGGAATTTAAGTACAGTTTAAAGGATTTAGATTCGATGATGTTGACGGTGTCGTGGGCAAATTCAAAAACACCGATAGCCACCTGAGGTTTTCCCTTGGCGTTGAGCCATGACATTTCATAAGCATTCCAAAAGTCGCTTCCATGAAATGGCAAACTACCCTTTAATCCTAATTCATCACGCTTTAACTGACGCGCTACAGGAAACAGTAGACTCGGGTCATATTGCTCCGGGTAGCCAACATCTTTTCCTAAGGGAATGTCATCATGGTTCATATCAGTACCTTTCCTAGTTTGGCGTCACTCTGGTCTTAAGCCTAAAATATACGGTCACTTCTTCACGATCATGATAGAGGTGCTTTGCTTGCCAGAAATAATCTAAGTCCGCATCTTCTAATCGTTCACAAATCAAACCAATACAGTCAGCCACTTCCTGGAAGCGCTTTTTCATAGGAAGTTTTAAATTGAAGATGGCATGCTGTGTGTGACTGCCTTCAAGCCACTCTGCCATCAAGTTCGCCACAAGCGATGGCTTCTCTACCATGTCGCAAACTAATACGTTAACTGGCTTCTTTGGCAGCCAAGTGAAAGCATTTTCTTTAAAGTGCTCCACATGCTCTGTTGCCATCAGTTTTTTGTCCATGGGGCCGTTATCAATCGCTGAAACTTGTAGTCCTCGCTCGACCAATTGATAAGTCCATCCCCCTGGAGCTGCCCCTAAATCCACCCCCGTGTTTCCTAAACGGAATGCATCTTTTTGTTGTTTACGAGAAATCAGCACCTGAATTCCTTCATCCAGCTTTAGAGTCGAACGGCTGGGAGCATCTTTTGGCGCTTTCAAACGCAGAATCCCGCCTTTATGTGGGCTTGAACACTCTAGCGGTGATAAGCCGATAAGGCAGTGATCATTGGCTAAAAACAAAACATGCAGCCGAAACTCACCTTCTTCCTGTATCAGGTTCTGCTTTTCCAGGGATATGGTCAAAGGTGTCGAAAACTTCTTACAAAACTTGGATAATTCACGCCCATCACCGCTATCAAGGTGCTCGACCAACACATTTTTCGCACTAGACAGTTCAGAGCAGATATCAATAATTGGTGAAATTCGATCATCAAGCGGCATGTCTTCGAGCTCTGCTTTAGCCCAAAACCATTGTCGCGCAAAAATAATATCAACCAAATCCAGCAAGCCAAAAAACTCTTCAGCACTCGACTGATCAAACATGTAATATCGCACATATCCTGTCTCTGGCTGCGCGTTAGCGTAACCAGCAAGGTCATGAGCCGTAGCTATAGCCTGCACTTCAGCCGCACAATCTGATTCAAAACCCGGGCGACAGAAAAAAATAAAAGGAGCTTGCTGCATAAATCAACATAGAGTGGTACTGAGATGGGCAGATTCTAACATAGAGTCACAGCCTATGATTAGGGTTTTACCCCTGCTGGTGCTAAAATAGCGACACTTTGATTAGCCAACCACAACGACCAATATGGCCCATTACAACAAATCAGACATTGCAGATCTCAAACAAGACTTAACGGTTGAGGATACTTTAAGTGGCTTCCCGATGACCTTTAATACGACTTGGGGCATTTTCTCTCCTAGAGCCATTGATGTTGGTTCGGTCATGTTGATCAAATATCTTGATGTTAACTCCAGCGATAAGTGCCTCGATCTTGGATGTGGTTATGGTGTACTTGGTTTAACCATGGCTAAGATGGCGCCGCAGGGTGAAGTCATTATGGTCGATAAAGACTATGTCGCCGTAGACTATGCCAACAAAAATGCTAAGAAAAATAACACACCTCATGCCAGCGCTCGTTTAAGCAATGGTTTCAGCGAAGTTCACGAAAGACACTTTAATGTCATCGTTTCGAACATACCCGCCAAAGTGGGTAACGAGTTACTTTACATTTTCTTGCACGATGCTTATGAGCGCTTAGCACCTGGGGGGCGTTTCTATGTAGTCACTATCACAGGTTTGCGTGATTTTATGAAAAGAGCTTTTAAAGAAGTTTTTGGCAATTATAAGAAGCATAAACAAGGGCCAGCCTACACGGTTGCGAGCGCCGTAAAAGAAGAGTAACGGTCATATAGCCGTCTATTTAATGTACAGCTGTCATATTGTCATCTTAGCGTCAAAAAGTTTACACATTTCCTGTGGATAACTTTGGGGAAAAATTGCTGAAACTTGCTCAAAGCCCATAAAATAAGGTGCTCTTTAACAAATCGTTCACTTTTTGACCATCTTTTAGTTTTTTCTATATTAATCAATCACTTAACTTGTTAACCAAAGCATAATATGGTCATCTAAAACCCTTTGCACAGCTCAAAGCCTTATAAATTAAGGCTTATGTGGCAGTTGTGGATTTCTATCAAAAATAATGTCATGTAACCAAATGTATTCATCACGAAAATCAAGTCATTTTTGTTTTTTTTTCACAGGTAAGTAGTCACTTACCGGTTACGGTTCAAGTTCTTTAAAATGAGAACTGGTACTACCTATTAAATAACCAATGTAGTCTTTAAAATCTGAAATAAAAAAAAGCCCAGACCAAGGGTCTGGGCTTTTCAGTTTTATGACTAACTGATTTCTTTATTTAGTGAAGCGCTGTCTCGCGAATAGGCCTAGCAACACTAGCAGTAACCAGTTGGCGCTACCACCACCTGAACCACCGTTGTCACCAGAGCCACCGTCTGAGCCATCACCACCTGATCCACCACCAGAAGTTGCCTGAGCTTCGACTTCAACCTCGACCTCTTTTTCTACTTCCGAGTTACCGTCGCTAACAATAACAGTAAAGGTGTAAGAGCCTTCGGTTAAACCCGTTACCCTTGTTGAAGCGCTTGCAGGGTCTTCAATAGAGCCTTCGCCACTCCACTGGAACGTTAACTGTTCACCATCAGGATCATAACTCGCTGAAGCGTCTAGCGTCAGAGCGTCACCTTCGGTAATCGACATCTCATCCGACGCCAACACAACCACTGGTAAGTCATCTACCGGGCCAACTGTTACTAGGAAGCTTGTGCTTGCCTGGTCGGTTGGTTGATTGTCGTCTGTCACGGTGACGGTCACTTCAGTAGTACCACTAAAGTTTTCGTTTGCCGTGATGTCGAAAGTCGAGCCATTGTCATGGCCGTGTACTTCAGCGGTAATACCTTCACCGGTTACGCTGATAGTGTTAGAGACGTTGTTGTTATCCATGTAAGCCACTTGGATGTCTTCAATCGTCCCTTCTTCCATCATTTGCTGATCGTTGATACTGAACAGCGTGATGTTTGATGGTGCCTTCAATGAAGCGGTTAATAGCTTAGTACCTACGCCATCTAGCTCCAAGCTTGCATTAACATCAAACTCTTGGCCAATCGCTTGTGGTGACACTTTCACTTGGAATGCCACTTCAAACGCAGTCACTTCAGGTCCGTCATAATCAAAACAAATCGTCATGTCATCACGTAAGAAGTTATGCAGCTGACCTAGACCATCGTAGTCAGGGATAACACTTTGATTGATATAACCATCAATCGGTTTGCCCGCCCATGGGCTTGCACCACCGTGAACGCCCGCTGTAGCTAGGTTTTCAACTGTAGAGTTTTGCTGGAAAGGCGAACCATTACCGGTGTAATTACCGAAGGTCATATTGTCATAAGCATAGACCATCTCAAAATCGCCAGTCGCTGAACTGTAATCACGCGCTAGAATCAGCTGAGCATCGACTGATGTGGTTGAATTTGGATTTGGTCCATAACCTTCACAGCCACGGAAACCACAGTTTTCACCCTGCAAGTGCTGTAGGTTATCCCACTCAATTAAGACGTGTGTACCTTGGTTTTTCTCATCGACCAATTGCACAAAGCTGATACCAGAAGCTTCTGCTTCAACACCCGTATCAATATACGGCGCGCCGAACTCAAGTCCAGCAGAGGCAAAACCTGCCACGCCATACCAGAATACACCCATATTGGCGAACGATGGAGCCTTGTAGTTTTCATTAAACGCCATATTTGCGTAAGCACCGAAGAAGCCTGGAGCGGCGCCATGCAGGTCAACCATACCGTTAGCCCAGATGTAGAGGCTGTTGGTATTGAATATACTACTATCGTAGTAGTTATATAGCGCATAGCTCTCACCCGACGCCGAACGATCATCCTGATAGATTTCGTTTAACGTGACTTGTAGTGCAGAATCACGGTTACTTTCAGGAGCATTTTCAAGTGGCGTAATACCGTAGTCATACAGGTTCACATAACCGCCATCACCAACAGGCGTACGACAGCTAGCATCAGTCAATGAGTTTGTAATTAAATACTCACGCTGACGATCACGGCTATCCGGTTGTGTTCCTGAAACCGTGAAGCTATTGCCTTCTTGCGTCACTTCTGCCGACATAAAACGGTTATCAGCCATGTGCACACTACCAGGCACTAATTCTAGCCCTTCAGGAATCTCAGAGCTTAGATTAAAGTTACGATCTGCACCGCTCATGTTAGGGTTAACAGAAACTTTAACGTCAATCACATCTCCAACGACCGCACCTGACTGGCTGGCTTCCATATTGATGCCGTTTTGTTTACGCACGAAGTTAGTTGCGACTAAACCAATATTACTAGGATTATTTGGATCAGTACCGAACTCTACCGCTGAATAATATTTCTGATTCTCAGCAAAGCTTGAGTCATCAAGGCGAAGCGTTACATCATAGAAGGAACCGTCTTCAGTGCTAACTGGCGCGTCAACGGTTAAGTTGTTCGCCACATTATCCATGACAACAGCTGTCGCTACCTTATGTTTGAAGATTGCGTTCTCGTGACCATAGCGAGCACCACTGTTGTAGTTATGCTCTTGCCAAACGACCCAATAATCGCCAGCTTCCGGATTTGGAATATTACACCAGTCCATTAAATCTGAAGAGCTAACAACAGATTTACAAATGACTTCGTTATCATAATCAATCACGCCATCTTCATTAGCGTCGATACCCAAATAGATACCAGCATTACCCTGAGGGTCGGTATACTCATTAGGGTTAATCGCCGCGCCACTTTCAATAACTTCCGCCACAAAACGCTTAGCGTTTTCTGGAACCGTTACCCAAGTCACGTGAACTGTATCAATAGTGTCGTCAGATTCAAATAAGTTACTGCCTTGACCGTTATCGCGCTCAACCAACTCAACCTCTTCAATATTTGCCAATACTGGCTCATAGGCTGTCGCCGTTAGCGCTGGAGCATGACCAAAGGCTAAGTTATTGATGTTGTGGCTGCTTTTTTCTGAGAAAACGTTGTATTCAACAGCTTCTGGTAGTGTTCCACTATCGAGTTCGAACTCAACATTCATCGCCGCTGCTGGCACAGACGGGTTTTCATGGACTAGGTTAACTTTACCGAAAACCGAAAAGCCACGAGGTGACGAGTAAGAGTTTTGAGAGTTGACCCAAGAGCCGGTAACGATAATGCGTTGAGTTTCACCTGCTTTCAGGCTGAAGGTGCTTGGAGATGCTTCAAGCTTTACACTGTACTCATCAGTTTCAGAGGTTACAGTCCAAGTGCCATCAACAGTTGCCGTTACTTCACGAACCCAGCTGCATGACTGGTAGCAAGCAGAGTCAATCATATTTGGCGTATTCAATGCACCAATATTACCGCCCTGGTGTGGGTTTGCAGTCGTGTAGTGTTCTACTGGCACATTCATGATCAAGCCTGAGTGAATCGCTTTATCCACTTGAGCAATACCTGAACCGTAGAACCATGGGTTTGTCATGTCAGGACGACCGAATCTGTCACCTACATTGTCGTTTGCAGTTAGCTGCAGCGCAGACATCACTTCTGAAGGTGTCCACTCTGGACGTGCTTGCTTGATTAGCGCCAATGCACCCGCAATATGTGGGCTCGACATCGAAGTACCACTGATTGCGTTAAACTCAGTTGGAGAAGCGTACTGTGTAAATGGCTGATCTTCTGAGTAAGCTGAGTAAATGTTAGAACCTGGAGCTGTAATTGATGGCGCAGGTACTTCACGATACTCTTCTAAAAAGGCGTGACCTTTTGAGCTGAAAGACGACATTGCATCGACATACGTCTCTGAAGTAGTTGAAGTCGTTTTAGTTGCAGGAATCGTACCCTGATGTCCATCAGCATCACTTAGCCAATTAACCATCGCTGGACCATCGTATCGATCCATTTGCACCGTAGGAATGCTGTATGGAAGATTCACGTAAAAGTCTTGTGATGTGTCCGCTGTGTTATAAATCACAGCCGCCGCCGCACCACCAGCAGCAACGTTCGCTGACTTATCCAATAATGGCGTTACGCCACGCTCACAAAATACAATCGCGTCAGCAGGGAAAGTGCCAGCCGCAAATGGATTAGAGCACAAACCATCGCCATAGTTTGAAGCTAAAACCATAGGACCCGTAACCGATTCAGCTAATACGCCATTAATATCGGTTTGTGAACTGCTTGGTATCGAGCTGCCGTTATAGCTTAAATTCTCTAATTGCTGTCTAGTTTGTACCGTAAAAGAACGTCCATGCTGGCTCGATGCAACTGATAACAACCAAGGAGAAACATGGTTAACCGATTGGTATGCACCAGCATTACCCGCTGAAGCTGCAACGTTTATGCCTGCTTCGTGAGCAGCAAGAAAGGCTTGTTCAACAGGGTCATTGTGCGCATCATAACCACCAGAAATTGAGTAGTTAATAACATCAACGCCATCTAAAATTGCCTGCTCAATGGCTTGTAGCGTACCACTGGCAGGACAACCAACCCACTTATCACCACTATTACCTGGGAAACATACTTGATAAGAGATAATGTTTGCATGAGGTGCAATACCCGACATTTGAGGAATCGTATATCCGGTCTCAATCCCTTCATGCGTTTGCGTGAATGCTGGGAGTTTATACGGCACATCATATAATACGTTACCCGCAGCAATACTTGCTGTATGTGAACCGTGTCCTTGGTAATCTTCACCATTTTCTGGGCGTGACTGATCAAACTCAGGATCCGTGAATGCTTGAGTAATGTTTGGTGTTGACCAAACGCCAATCAACTTATCGTTACAAAGGTTGGCAAACGCTTCGATACTACAGTCATGAAGGAAGTTACCAGAACCCAGTGGGTTTTGAACCGTATAACCATCATCACCTGTTGCCGCAAACGATGGGTGCTGTGAGCTGATTCCCGTATCGATCACACCAATCAACATACCTTCACCCTTAAGACCATCAGGGTGTGCGGCAAAACTATTGTCAGCCCACACAGCAGGAGTGTTGGTTCGCTCAGGAGCAACATCCATCAAAAGTTCATGATTAACATCACGAGAAATATAAGCAACATCGCTCAACTTTGATAAGCGCTTTGCTTCTTCTTGAGTCATTTCAGCCACAACAGCATTAATCGCAATTTGGTGTTGCTGCTTAACATTTAAGCTGACACCAGCAGCGCTAGCTTTGCTCACAAAGGCGCTTTGTTTGCTTTTTAATGTGTTTGTGTACGACGTCACCGCCGGATTAGACTTCAAACTTGAAGCTCTCGGCCCCATTTTTTGATTAGTGAAAAGCTGCTTAGTCGCGCCTTGTCCATTGGCATCGCCAGTGTACATAGCTGCGGGAGCATCTTTTAACTGAATAATATAATTGTGTCGGCCAGAAATGTTATCTTCTGGTTTAAACTTAACTGCCGGTGACAGCTTTATATTGGCACCCATACCTTCCAGAAGGTGATTCGGCTGAGCTTTTTGGCTACTGCTTTCAACCCTAGCTTTTACTGCCTCTGGGCTGATATTAATAGGCTTAATTTGATAGGTGTTCCCCATCCCACTTGCAGTCGCTGCGATACCTGCTGAATAAAGAGCAGTTGCAACCACCGAAGCGATCGTCAAAATTTTCACGATTAGACTCCTATAGATATTGATTACTTTTTTTAAGCGAGCAAAGGTATATCACATAGATAAACTTATTCAGGAGTGATCATTTGTACGAATTTGTACGCGCAACCAGCAATCAATCGCTTCCGGCAACTTTGTACGAATTTGTACGAAAAGCCTTTACTGGTTGGACATGCATCAAAGCCGTTGCTAGACTAAATCCACTATAAAATTAGGTAAGTTCCGCCCCAAGACGGGGAACCATTAATGAAGCATTTATCCCTCACATTAACGCTACTACTCTCTACTTGGGTCTCTTTTGCAGAACCCGCTGAGATATCCATAGAAGCTATTGATAAGAATCCATCCGTTACTGAAACGACACAATCGGATGACATGAAAACTGCTGAGCAAGAAGTTGGCGAGTGGAACCTGTCCATCAGTATGGGCTATGGCAAAGTTGAGAGCATCATCAATAATGTTGATGACTATGAACTCTACCTGCTCCCTAGCATTAGTTATTACGGTGAACGATTTTTCCTCGAAAACACCACTATGGGCTATAGCCTTTACGAGGATGAAAGGCTTTACTTAGACTTGGTTGGTCGCCTTAACGAAGATGGTATTTATGTCAAACTTGAAGACTTTGGTGTTTTCTCAGCGCTAGGAATTCAACCGCCTCTTCGAAACCCAAGACTACCGCCCCCCTCTGAAGTCGAACGTGATATGTCTTATTTAGGGGGACTAGCAGCAAACTATCAGTTATCTGGCTTCAACCTTCGCGCAGGCTATTACCATGATGTCACTGATGTTCACAATGGCTATGAAGTCGACTTTACGGTCTCTAGAAACTTTACGTTGGCGGAAAACTGGTCACTCAACCTGAGCGCCAGCGCAAATCATAAAAGCAAAAAATTACTGAACTATTACTACGGCACAACGATTGGAGAAAGTGTTAATGATTTCTTCAGGTACCAGCCTAATTCATCAGGAACTAATTACTCTCTGTTTATGAGTTCAGAGTATGCTTTAAATAACAACTGGGCTTGGCAACTTCTATTCAAGCGTACCCTATTGTCCGAACAAATTAGGGACAGTAATATAATAGATACCGACCATACAGATACTTATTTCTTAGGGATGAAATATACGTTTTAGCTGCCTATGAAAAAAATGGGGATAACATCACACCTTATAACACTCTACATTCTATTAGGAATGTGTGCTGCTTATGCCCACCAAGACAATCCGTGGAAGATTCAACCTGAAGAAAATACCACTAAAGATGCTAATCTTGTTATAACGCCATCTATCTGCGTAATTAAAGAAGTAGGAGAGATATGTCAGCAAAAGCTGACCATCTTATTCACCAGCAAACAGCGACGTGACATCTGCATCTATAACTCTAGAGACGTAGAGCCACTTTGGTGCGATGGAAAAGTTAAAGAAGTCACCTTAGAAGTCAGCGTGAAGGTTAATTCCAGCATAAACCTGCTAGCTCGTGATAGTGACACTAACACTATCTTGGCAAGTAGCACCTTTTCACTCAACCTATTCCAACCAGTGAAAAAACGCCCGAAACGTCACTACGGCATAGGTATTTTATGAACGAGATTATTGATTGCAATATACTGCTCATCGAAGATGATCTTCCTTTAGCTGGATTGATTCAGGAATACTTAGATTCACAGGGCTATCAGATTACTCATATTGCTAAAGGGCTGGATGTTCACACCCTACCTGAAGAAAACAGCTATGACTTAATACTGTGTGATGTCATGCTTCCGGATATTGATGGTTTTAACTTGAGCAATATATTGGAAGAAAAGTTTCTCTGCCCGATTATTTTCTTAACGGCGCTGAGCGATGATGAAGACCAAATCAAAGGACTGGAGTTAGGCGCCATTGATTATATCGTCAAGCCTGTCGAGCCCAACGTATTGTTAGCCAGAATTCGGGCTAACCTCCGTAAAGCTCAAGCTCATGTTTCTCAAGATAAAATTGTCATCTCAGATCTGGTGTTGGACAAGAAAAACAAAACCGTTACGCTCGATAACCAGCTATTGGATCTGACCAGCCAAGACTTTGAGTTGCTTTGGATATTCGCACAAAATCAGGGAAAACTCCTGTCTCGTGAATTTTTATTTCTAGCCATTATTGGCCGCGAATATAATGGCTTGGATCGAACTGTTGATGCTAGAACCAGTAGATTAAGGAGCAAACTAGAAAGCTTTGCTATTCCAGGGCTGATTATTAGAACCGTATGGGGTAAAGGCTACTTATTCACTTACACTAAGTCGGCTACTTGACCCATGAAGTTTCAATTTTTCCGTTTTTACGCGCTGATTGTTTTAGCTGCTGCGCTATTAGTATGGTCCTTCAATCAGATATACCATGCTGTACAAGAGCCCGAAAAAAACTATCAGGTTGATATCGACTTTTTTTTCCAAGGGTACAATGCTACCAACAGTGACTCTAGCACCAGTCCCGACCTGCCTTTATTTCATACTATTGATGTTAATGCTCTAGCCTTACCAGAGGACGTTCAGGCAATGCTTGATGAAGGCCAGGTTATCGCCATAACCAACGATATAGGTGACACTTATTACTACAAGAGAAACCCTGACTCTAATGCTTTAACACAGTTCGGTCCCTTCAAAAATATTACAGAAGAGTCGAATATAGCGCCTTATATTATTCCTTTGTTCTACAGTAGCTTGGCGTGTTTATTGTTGCTATTGATGCGCCCTATTTTCAGAGATCTTCAAAGGCTCCAACAAGATGCAGCAGAGTTTGGGCGTAAGCCACAACCGATGAAAAGATCGATTAAAGAATCATCCAACATTTACCCCTTGGCAAACTCGTTTTACGGCATGTCGAATAAAATTCTCAATTTTATTCAGATGAATAAAGACCTCTCTCGCACCATATCTCATGAAATTAGAACGCCTCTAGCGCGGATGAAGTTTATGCTTGAAATCATTTCTGCCAATATAAAATCATCGCAAAAACAACGTATGCAAAATGATATCGCAGAAATTGAATCGCTGGTTAATGATTATCTTTCTTTTGCGAAAGTAGAAAATGAAACTGACAACATACATCGTGCACTATATTCCATGAAAGATTTTTTGCAGGATATTCACGAAAAGTTTTCAATTTATGAGCAGAACATAACAATTCATTGTCACAGTGATGACGTCAAGGTTTACTTTGATAAACAATCGCTGTCTATAGCCATTCAGAACTTACTGACTAACGCACTTCGGTTTTCGAAAGAAGCCATAAGTCTTGAATTTAAATTACATGACAATGTGTGTGTGTTATCCGTTGAAGATGACGGGCCCGGCGTCGGCGATAAAGGCGAAGCATTAATGCAACCCTTTAGCCGTGAAAACATTAAAGAGCAAAACCATAAGGGGTTTGGCTTAGGTCTCTACATTGTGCGCAAAGTTGCTATCTGGCATGAAGGTGAGTTTATTATTTCACAGTCAAATCAATTAAGGGGCGCTAAAATGCAACTCCGTTGGCCAAATCAACCCTAAGCAAAAAACCAGTAACTCAACAAAATTGCCGCGGTTATACCTGCCAAGTCTGCTAATAAGCCACACGATAAAGCATGACGTATGCGCTTAATCCCTACTGCGCCAAAATACACGGTTAAGACGTAAAATGTGGTTTCTGTACTACCTTGAATGGTCGCAACCATATAACCAGCAAGAGAGTCTACGCCCTGAGCTTCCATCGTTTCCAACATCATGGCTCTAGCGCCGCTACCACTAAACGGTTTCATCAGCGCTGTTGGGATAGCTTCCACAAATCTTGTGTCAAACCCTAAAGAGCCAAGCAGCCAACTAAGTCCTGATGCAAAGGCATCTAAGGCGCCTGATGCTCTCAAAGCGCCGATAGCAGTCAGCATTGCTACCAAGTAAGGAATAATCGTCACAGCTACTTTAAAGCCATCTTTTGCGCCTTCAACAAACTCTTCGTATACCGGTATTTTGTGCCTCCATCCATGCAGAAGAATCAACACAATCGCAGACATCAGAAGAAAGTTCCCTAAAGCAGAGCTCATAGCCGACATTTGATCTGCGGGCAGCGACAGTAATGCCCAAACCAGCCCTCCAATCAAGGATGCAAAAATTAAGAAATATAAGCCAATGACACGATTGAAAATCGATAGCTTCTGTACAAGAGATACTGCCAACAAACCCACAAATGTCGAGGCGCTGGTTGCTAACAGTATCGGTAAAAATATAGCCGCGGGATCCGCCGCCCCCATCTGGGCACGATAAAGCATGACGGTAATTGGAATAACCGTCACTGCCGACGTGTTGAGCACTAAGAATAAAATCTGAGCATTAGACGCCGTTTGTTTAACCGGATTTAGCTCCTGCAATTGCTCCATGGCACGTATACCCATCGGGGTCGCAGCATTGTCCAACCCCAGCATGTTAGCAGCCATATTCATGCTGATACTTCCTAGAGCAGGATGGCCATCTGGAACTTCTGGCATCAGCTTTCTAAACAATGGTGCTAACAGTCTAGCCAGCTTATTAACCAAGCCACTCTGCTCAGCAATTTTTAATAAACCTAACCAAAACGCTAAGACTCCAATTAGGCCTATTGAAATAGTGACACTAAGTTTCGCCATATCAAATAATGATTTTACAAGGTCAGGAAATGCTGCCTGATTACCTGCAAACAACCAATCAAATAATGATAAGGCGAAAGCGATGACGAAGAAGAAGAGCCAAATGATATTGAGCATATACGGTTATGTTTATAATCCCTGCTCTAAACTTAACCAAAATCCACTCGGGTGTAAATTCTTGTTCTAAAATAAAAAAGGCACCTGATAAAGTGCCTTTATGCTCAAACCATTACTGTCTAATTATTTACGACTCTACTTGGAAACTTCAGCATGAAGCTCGTTTATCGTCTTACTAGGAGCTCAACTCTGAAACTTTCTAAAACAATACAAATCTTACTATGACCGGACTACCTTAAGGACTTACTATTCCTATTATTTCTTTTCTTGTCCTGCACAGAAGTATCTAATTTATTCTGACCAACTGGGCCACTGACTACGAATATCACAGCTTTCTTATCGCCGGCGTTAAACAATTTCTCTAAACGAGTTTGTTCTTGTGGCGTTATTGCTCTATCAGCAACGTAACGCTTTGCTTTTTTGCTACTCAAGGTATTATCTAGCTTGAGCTTAACACCAAGTTCTTTTTGTATTTGGCTCTTTATCTTGAGACCTTTACCAGCAGTCTCTAAACTTGAGCTATTAATTAGAACTAACTTTGTCGGCTGTTTTTCTAGCTCAACAGTTCGTAACTGGGCGCTTTGAAGGCTGGCTCCTAGTGTCAACGCTATGAAAGCACTTATGATTTTTACCATCATTCTCTCCATCTAGTAATCGGTTGGATCAGCACTGTATTCGACAGGAACGGTAATAGTTACTTGCTCTCCTGCAGCCACATTAACGGTAACGCTGACACTGGTTCCGCCAGCAGCACCTCCACTAGCGCTATTACAACTCGAACCAGCCGCAGACGGCGTACAAGACCAGCTACCGCTCAAAGTTACACCCGATGGCAGGTTATCACTAACCAACAAACCAATCGCATCGCTAGGGCCTGCATTGCTTACAATAATCGTATAAGTGTCCGTTCCACCAGGGATAAAGTCATTGCTGGATGATTTGGTGACTGAAACATCAACTACCCCAGCATTAATATCAACCGACGCCTCATCATCATCCGCAATACCATCGGCAAGATCGTCAGTTGCTAAACCACTTCTGAACTCTGAATCAGGGTCGATACGATCCGCATTTATAATTTCAGCTTCATTGGTAATAACACCTGCTGTATTCGGGCTAACCACAATATCTAATGTCGCAGAGGCGCCATTGGCAAGAGTACCCACAGTCCAAATACCCGATCCTGAAGCAAAACTTCCTTGGCTTTCGGTTGCCGATACAAAGTCCAGTTCAGCAGGAAGTAAGTCGCGAACTTGGATATCGTTTGTGGCATCAGGACCATTATTAGTAACCGTCAAAGTATAGGTGACATTTTCACCAACATTCGGATTACTATTATCAACAGTTTTTGTTAGCGAAAGGTCTGCTTGTGGGACACAAACCACCATTTCCATACCGTCACCGCCCGCTCCTTCTAAACCAATACCGTCTAGACCTAAACTCAAGGTGGAGTATTCACCTTGATAAACCACTGACCCAGCAGCGGTTCCGGTGGCCGTATTAGTGGATGACTCAGTATTTGCTGATACCACCAGCATGTCACGCTGGAACGTATTATTCGTATAAGTCGCAAAATGACCAACCCCGGCTAGCCTGCCAAGAGTTACTCCAGCGGTGTTAATACCCCATCGCGATGAATTTGTAACACCGGCTCCAATACCACCAACCCGATCGATATGAACGATGGCATTATTTACCGTTCGTCCACCAAAGCTGATATCCATAGTGCCTTCACCACCGGGGTCATTGTCATTAACCACGCCATCTGAATTGGTCGCTTGGTAAACTGGTTCGAAACCATTCGCTCCTGGTGTTGGGTCCCATTCGAACAGCACACCTAGTGAAGTACGGCCTTGAACCGCAGCTGAGCTCCAAGCGTTGATCGTATTCATGGTGTCTGAGCTAAAAACCCAACCAGCAGGGCCTGTATCGGTGGTACTAATGCTGACAGGTATAGCGCCTGCAGTTGCCTGTGGTGAGGCGCCTAAATTTGACCATGCATTAGTCAAGTTTGCATCAGAGCAGGTTTGTGCCGTAGTACCCGTAGGCGTGTCGCTAATGGTAAAAACATTGGTAGAGGTTACTGAGGTTGTCGTTGTGACAGTGCCGATATTAGTACCATTTACTAACACCGTTAGGGTGCCACCTCCGTTCCAGCCATCACCGAAATCATCGTACATGACGATTCGGTAGTTACCAGAAGGGACATTATTAAAGGTATAGTTCTGTGAAAAAGACGTGTTAGCCACTGCAGGCAAGGTACAAAAACCCGGCACACAAATAGCATTTTCACCACCGTAACGCGTAGTCACTAAATTGCTGTTAATTATCTCCGTGGTGTTGCCATCACCATCACGATCAGCTACGTCGACAGCGGTGTTGTAGAACTCAATTCGGTTTTCTTGTGACCACTCTGGCCAATTGACCTGAAATTCAACTGTAGCCGACTCTACCCTTACGCAGGTCAACAACAACATAAGAAGTATAAACCCTTTATATACCGCCTTGCTTACGACCATTACCCCTCCGGCAAATTATAACATTACGTATACTAATCACATTTTAGTGAAATCAATTTCTAAACATCTATCTTCAATGCGTATTTGCCTTAAAAGATGCATATTTGCATTAATATTTTTAATCTAAAAAACACTTTACAATAGATATTCTAAGGATATTTTTTAGCAATACAATACAAATATTGTAAACATTTTATATATTAAGACGTGAAAATATGGTGAATAAATATACAGTTAGTTTTGTTTTCGCTATAATTCGCGCCCACTATTTAGCCCCTATGTTCTGGCAACACTCATGCAAGATAAACGCAAGACTTTAGAATTTAACAAACTGCAAAAACGTCTTCGTCGAAACGTCGGTAAAGCGATCATGGATTTCTCGATGATTGAAGAAGGCGATAAGATCATGGTCTGCCTATCTGGCGGTAAAGATTCGTACACATTGCTCGATATCTTGATGAACTTACAAAAAAGTGCCCCAGTCAACTTTGATTTAATCGCCGTCAACCTTGATCAGAAGCAACCGGGATTCCCTGAAGAGGTTCTTCCAAACTACCTGGCTACGCTCGATATTCCCTTTGAGATTATTGAAGAAGATACATACAGCGTCGTAAAACGTGTTATTCCAGAAGGCAAAACCACTTGCGGGCTTTGCTCACGCTTACGCCGAGGCGTCATTTATGGCTGGGCAGAGCGTAACGGTATTACCAAGATCGCTCTAGGTCACCATCGCGATGACATGATCGAGACCTTATTCCTCAACATGTTTTTTGGTGGCTCAATGAAGTCTATGCCACCAAAGCTAAAAAGTGATGACGGTAAGCATATCGTGATACGCCCGCTAGCTTACTGTAAAGAAAAAGACATTGCGAAGTTTGCACAAGCCAGACAGTACCCGATCATTCCATGTAATTTATGCGGCTCACAAGAAAACTTGCAGCGCCAGAACATCAAAATGATGCTTCAAGACTGGGATCGTAAGTACCCTGGTCGTATTGAAACAATCTTTAAAGCCATGAGCAATGTCGCACCATCACATCTGGCAGATACTGAACTGTATGACTTCCAAGGACTCACCCAAGACGTACTGAGTCACAAAGCTGGTGGCGATACCTTATTCGACACACCGGACTTTACGCCACGACAAGAAGAGGAACATGAAGAAGAAGGTTCTGATACAAACAGTATCCAGTTCGTCAATATTGGGTAATATCATGATCTCAGGAGAGCGCTCTTCTGAGATCGCCCCTATCCATAGGCGTCAGCTATCTGTAAAAGCAAGGCCCCACCTTCTAAAAGCACTTCCCTTCTATAAAACGCTCAGCAAACACGCCATAGAAGAAAACTATTCGCCTCAGATTCAATCCTTGCTAAGATGGTCGGATGAGTTAACTAACATCTTAAACAATGATGATGAAAGCAAATCCCGCAGAAACACTTGAGCAATTTAAACAAGACTTCCCAGTGATCCTGCCTATCCGCGTTGCATGGGGAGAAATGGACGCCTTCCAACACGTTAACAATGTCAGTTATATTCGCTATTTTGAAAGCGCCCGTATCGCCTATATGGAAGCGATGGGGATGGAAGCAAATATTAAAACCTCTCCGGTTGGCCCAATTTTGGGTGATATCTATTGTCGTTACCGTCGCCCAGTCACTTATCCTGATACTTTACACGTCGGCACAAAAATCAGTGAAATCAATGAGTTTGGTTTTGTCATGGAGTACCAGGCATTCAGTGAAAAGCAAAATACAGTCGCCACCTTGGGCCACTGTAAAATTGTGATGATTGACTATCGTTCGAATCAGAAAGTCGCCGTTGAAGGCGAGATGCTGGATAAGATTCTTACCCTACAACCAGATTTAGGGTAACTGACTTCTCCTCAATAGCATTCAAAGGGCGTGCATAGACGCGCCCTGTCCTCCCCTTAATTGACTCTTACTTTTAGACATATTCTGTAACGATTAGTCTATTCCCGTCACTTCCACTCCCTTTTAATTCTGGTAGTATGTTGGGCTAGCACAAATTCTTATTTCAAAAACAAAACGGGTGTCACTATGAAAAAACTGATTATAAGCTCAGTGTGCTTAGCAGTTTTAGCCGCTTGTAACTCTGAGAACCCTCAGAAAGAGCAAGCGACTGAAACCGCAAAAGCACAAACCAGTGAGCAAGCTAAGGTTGAAGCGTCAGATAAACAAATGTCTGAAAAGAAAGTCATTTCGGGGATTGAAACAAAGTTCATTGATAAATCCGTCCGTCCTCAAGATGATCTCTTCCGCCACGTTAACGGCAAGTGGCTTAAAGAGTTTGAAATCCCTGCGGACAAATCAAACTACGGTTCTTTTACTAAGTTAGCAGAACAAGCAAAAAAAGATGTTCGCGCTATCATCGAAGAAGCGGCTCAGACTAAGGCTGAAGATGGTACAGAAGAGCAACAAGTTGGTGACTTATTCGAAAGCTACATGAACACTGATAAGCTTGAGGAATTAGGTACATCACCGTTACAGCCTGAGCTTGATCGTATTGATGCGATTAAGGATCTATCAGACTTATCAGAGTACCTTGCGTACGCACAAATGGTATCAACATCACCATTTAGCACTTACGTCTATGTCGATGCCAAACAGCCTGACACTTACATCACGCAGATGAATCAAAGTGGTTTAGGCCTTCCTAGCCGTGACTCTTACCTAAAAGAAGATGAAAAGAGTCAAAAAGTTCGCGACCAATACGTTGAGCACATTGCTAAGATGTTTGAACTGGCAGGTGTTGAAGGTGGCGAAGATAAAGCTGCAACAGTCATGGGCTTGGAAACCTCAATCGCCCAGAAACATTGGCCAAAAGAAAAGTTACGTAATCCTGTCGCTCGTTATAACAAAATGAGCTTTGTAGATTTGCAAAACACCTTATCGAACCTAGACTGGGATCGTTGGCATAACAACTCTATGTTAGGCGACATTGAAAACGTCATTATCGGTCAGCCAGATTATTTTGCTGCGCTAAACGATATGTTTAAGGAAGTGCCACTTGAAGATTGGAAAACTTACTTTAAATGGCATGCGATTACTAACAGCGCAAACTTCCTTAACGCAGCAATCGAACAAGAAAACTTCCGTTTCTATCAAGGTGTACTGAGCGGTGTTGAAGAACAAGAGCCGCGTTGGAAACGAGGTGTTAACGTCATTAACGGCACACTAGGCGAAGTTGTTGGTAAGATTTATGTGAAAAAACACTTCAAGCCAGAAGCTAAAGAGCGCATGGTTGAGTTGGTCGAAAACCTACGTCGCGCTTACGCTCAAGGTATCAAAGAACTTGAGTGGATGGGCGAAGATACTAAGAAACAAGCTCTTGATAAGCTCAGCAAGTTCACACCAAAAATCGGTTATCCTGATAAGTGGAAAGACTATTCAGACTTAGTGATTAAAGATGATGACCTTTATGGCAACATGACTCGCGCCGCGTTGATGCAAGTGAAGAAAAACCGCGAAAAGCTGGGTCAACCAATTGATCGCACAGAATGGTTTATGACGCCACAAACGGTTAATGCTTATTACAACCCTGTAATGAACGAAATCGTTTTCCCAGCGGCTATCCTGCAGCCTCCATTCTTTAATATGGAAGCTGATGACGCTGTGAACTACGGTGGTATCGGTGCAGTTATCGGTCACGAGATGGGGCACGGCTTTGATGATTCAGGTGCACAATACGATGGCGACGGTAAGTTGCGTAATTGGTGGACGGAAGACGACCTTAAAGAATTCGAGAAGCGTACTGATACATTGGTTGCACAGTACAACAACTTCACAGTTCTTGATGGTGTTCATATCAACGGTGAATTCACTCAAGGTGAAAACATCGGTGACTTGGGCGGTTTAACCATTGCCTATAAAGCCTACCAAATCTCTAAAGATGGTAAAGAAGCTCCTGTAATCGACGGCATGACTGGCGATCAACGAGTTTTCTATGGCTGGGCTCAAGTATGGCGCCGTAAATACCGTGACGAAGAGCTTCGTAAGCGTATCGACACGGACCCTCATTCGCCAAGCGAATTCCGTGCTAATGGTACCGTACGTAACATGCCTGAGTTCTATGAAGCGTTTAACGTAGAACCAACGGATGAGATGTACTTAGCACCAGAAAAACGCGTTAAAATCTGGTAATAAACCAGCTTTCAACACAATTAAAAAAGCCAGAGCAATTGCTCTGGCTTTTTTGTATTAGACCGACTTGATTGCTAGGCGGTTAATTGCTGACGCGCTTCAGTGGCTGCATCCACCAAGTTTTTAAGCGCTGGCCGAACCTGATCCCAGTTACGCGTTTTCAAACCACAGTCAGGATTGACCCATAACTGGTCAACAGGAATGTGTTTAGCTGCTTGCTGAATTAATTCACTCACTTCGTCTTTCGTAGGAATACGTGGTGAATGAATGTCGTAAACCCCAGGTCCTATTTCATTCGGGTACTGGAAATCATTAAAAGTTTGCAGTAACTCCATGTCGGAGCGCGACGATTCAATGGTAATTACGTCTGCATCCAAACGTGCAATTGAGTCAATGATTTCATTAAACTCAGAATAGCACATGTGTGTATGAATTTGCGTGGTGTCAGCGACACCCGCCGTTGATAAACGGAAGGCATTGACCGACCACTCAAGGTATTGTGGCTGTTCGCTTTTACGCAAAGGCAATAACTCTCGAAATGCTGGCTCATCGATTTGGATCACATCGATACCGTTTTTCTCTAAATCCAACACCTCATCTCGCAGCGCCAACGCAATCTGATCGGCGATTTGAGGCGCCGATAAATCCTCGCGCTCAAACGACCAAGCTAGAATCGTCGTCGGCCCCGTTAGCATGCCCTTCACCTTTTTCTCAGACAAAGACTGCGCATACTTAGACCACTCAACGGTTATCGCTTGTTTCCGCGACACATCGCCATAAATAATCGGTGGTTTGACACAACGGCTACCATAACTTTGCACCCATCCGAACTGCGTAAAGGCGAATCCATTAAGCTGCTCACCAAAGTACTCCACCATGTCGTTTCGCTCAGCTTCACCATGCACCAAAACATCTAAACCGATAGCTTCTTGCTCATGGATCGCTTGTTGAATTTCTTGCTGAATAGCTTGGGTGTATTGCTGCTCATCAATTTCTTTTGACTTAAAAGCTCGACGAGCTTGGCGAATGCTATCTGTCTGTGGGAACGAACCGATGGTCGTGGTCGCTAACAGTGGGAACCGGAAGTGTTCACGCTGAGCATTCTTACGCTGTGCAAATTCAGATTTGCGCTGACGCTCTAATTCGCTGATTGCCGCAACACGCTGCTGTACATTAGAGTTGTGGACACGGGACGATGATTTCTTTGATGCAACTGCAACGTCACTTGCTTGTAGAGACTCTTTTATAGCTTCACTTCCGTGGTTTAAGGCCTTGCTTAAGTCTGCAACTTCCTGTACTTTTTGCTCCGCAAAAGCTAACCAAGATTGTAACTCGTCATCCAGTTGTTGCTCACTATTAAGATCCACTGGGCTGTGAAGCAAGGAACAACTGCTAGACACCCAGAGATTATCACCATAGCGCTCTTTGCTTTGCTTCAGGGCATCTAAGCTGCTTTTTAAGTCATTACGCCAGATGTTACGACCATTCACAATTCCGACTGATAACACTTTAGACTTAGGCCAATTTTGAGCTACTTCCGCTAACTGTTCATTGCCACCACTCACCAGGTCCAGATGCAACCCATCTAAAGGTAACTCTGCGATTCGGTCAAGCTTATCAGTGATATGACCAAAGTAGGTCGTTAATAATAGTTTAACGCCAGCATCAGCGCCAAGCTCGGTGTAAGCTTGCGTCACCGCATTCACCCAGCTGTCGTCTAGGTCTAAGGCTAATATCGGCTCTTCAATTTGCACCCACTCAATGCCCTGCTGCTCTAAGTGGTTTAACAGTTGCTGATAGGTTTTCACAAGCTGTGGCAACAAACCTAATTTATTAAAATCAGTTTGATCTCGTGATTTACCCAGCCACAAGTAGGTGACAGGACCAATTAACTGCACTTTAACTTTGCTCGACAGATCTTTAGCTTGATCAATCTGTGGCTGTAATAAATCCAAGTTTAGTGAAAACTGCTGCTCTTGATTAAATTCAGGGACAATGTAGTGATAATTGGTGTTGAACCACTTGGTCATTTCGCTGGGCTGAACCTGAGATCCTTGCGGCGCAGAGCCTCTCGCAATGCGGAAGTAATTATCAAGAAGGTTATCAGCCTTTCCGTTTTCGAAACGTTCTGGAGTGACCCCCAGTAGAATTGAAGTATCCAAGACCTGGTCATAAAACGAAAAGTCGCCAACGGTTAACCAATCGATGCCTTTATCTAAAGCTGTAGACCAGTTTTGTTGACGTATAGAGTGAGCTACCTGCTGCAACTCTTCTTGCGAAGTCTCCTCTCTCCAGTACTTTTCCAGTGCAAATTTCAGTTCGCGCTTCGCACCAATACGCGGTAATCCTAACAAGTGTGACTGTGCCATTTATGCATCCTCAGCTTAATTCTCAAAGAGAAAGAGCCCGTAGGCTCTTTCAAAATCCAACACAACATCAAAAGATGTTTAGACGTCTAAATGGCTATTATCATTATTTATCGTATAAAAGCAACCTTATTTGTAAACTAATTGGACTAGCACTTGGTAAACAATTGACCAGCTCACATTCACCATTATTCAGCCGAGTAAGTCACTCGGTAGATCTTGCCAAAACCATCATCAGAAATCAGAATTGAGCCGTCTGGCATTTGGATAACATCATTCGGGCGGCCTTTGACTTCACCATCGATTAACCACCCCGTCACGAAGTCGCTTTGCGATTCAACCTTTTGCCCATCCAATGTTAAGTGGACGACCTTATACCCAACCTTGGTGCTGCGATTCCAAGAGCCATGCTGAGTCACCAACATGGTGTTTTTGTATTCTTCCGGGAACATATCTCCCGTGTAATAGAGCATACCCAGTGGCGCTACATGCGCCTGAAACTCCCATGCCGGTTTTGTGAACTCACGATCTCCAAGCTTGTCGCCAAATGCAGGGTCCATGAAATCCTCTCCATGTACATACGGAAATCCAAAAAACCCACCAAGTTCAGTGACACGATTCAATTCACAAGCAGGTTCATCGTCGCCTAACCAGTCGCGGCCGTTATCCGTAAACCACAACTCTTTGGTTTCAGGATGCCAATCAAATCCCACGCTGTTACGAACACCCGTCGCCACGACTTCACGCTCAATCTCTTCAGCATCAACATCAATACGGATAATTAAACCATAGCCTTCATCATCACAAACGTTGCATGGCACACCAATTGGAATATACAACTTACCGTCTGGGCCAAACTTAATGTATTTCCAGCCATGATGACTATCGTCAGGCAAGTTGTCATACACCACTTCCGGCTCTTGTGGGTCTTTGTAATGCTTATCGATATCTTTGAATCTTAGAATTTTATCGACTTCCGCCACGTACAAGTCACCATCTTTAAAAGCTATTCCACTGGGCATAAATAAATCTTCGATGATGGTGTAAACCTTATCGGCTTTAAAGTCACCGTCTGTATCTTCAACGGCATAAACTTTACCCGCCTTTCGCGTTCCAACATAAACCACTCCTGAATCTGATAACGCCATCTGTCTCGCGCCTTCTACCTCAGGCGCAAATAGTTCGATGTTAAAATTTTCAGGGACCACAGCAGCCTGCATATTGCTTGCAAGCAATAAACCTAGCGCAGCAAAATATTTCATCAATAATCTCCACTAAACAACATTTAATACAGAATAAAACGTGTGAAGCATAAATAGCAAATTCTCATCCATAAAGTGACAACACCGCAGACATAAAAAAAGCGACCCGAAGGTCGCTTTGAACTCTAATCGACTTACTTCAAGTGTTGCTCAAAGTAGTCCGTAATCGTATTAAATACATGAGTCCGTGTTTTCTGTCCCCAGATGGAGTGCTTACTGCCCGGGTAATTCATCATGTCGAATGATTTATTGGCATCCTGCAAAGCTTTAAACAACTTGGTACTGTTGGTAAACAACACATTATCATCGGCCATACCATGAATAATCATCAAATCGCCTTTTAAACCATCAAGATACGGGAAGACATTACTCTGCTCATAACCTTCCTGATTATTCTCAGGGTGGCCTAAGTAACGTTCCGTATAGTGAGTATCATATAAATACCAGTCCGTCACCGGCGCTACTGACACACCGACTTTAAAAACATCTGGCTCTTTAAACATACTCATAATGGTCATGTAACCACCATAAGACCAACCGAACATGCCTATTCGTTCTGGATCGACAAAATCTAGAGTTTTTAGGAAGTCTACACCTTTAACCTGATCAACAACTTCGACATCACCCAGTTTACGGTAAATCGGATCTTCGAACTTCTTGCCACGATTCCATGAACCACGGTTATCCAACGAGAAAATCACGAAGCCACGGTTAGCCATCATATGGTGCCAGTAGGTGTTACGAGCGCCCCATGTGTTGGTAACACGCTGTGCATGTGGCCCACCATAAACATCAACCACTACAGGATACTTCTTGCCCTCTTCCATGTTCGTTGGCTTGTACAAGCGGTAATGCATGAGCTGCCCATCTTCTGCTTCAATGGTTCCGAACTCTGGCTTAGGCGCTTGTTGATAATACTTAAAGTAGGGATGGTCGCTATCCAGTTTATTTTCTTCTAACCAAGTTACTAGCTCACCGTCCGCTGTCCTCAAACTAACTTGAGGCGGCTGCTCAACCGATGAAAAGTAGTCTACAAATAACGACATATTCTTTGAGAAACTAACGCTATGAACACCTGCTTGGTCTGTAATTTTCTTGATTTCACCTTCGCCATTCATCGGAACTGAGTAAAGATGTTGCTCTAAAGGAGTTTCTTTGTTGGCATCAAAATAGACCAGACCTTTTTCTTCATCTACGCCATACAAATTATCAACAACCCAATCGCCCTCGGTTAATTGGTTAATGAGGTTTCCTTTTAAGTCATACAAATACAAATGACGGTAGCCGCTGCGCTCAGAGCTCCACACAAACGCATTGTGGCGCTTTAAGAAATAGAGATCTTTAGTCAGGTTAATCCAAGTATCAGATGTTTCCGTTAAAACTTCATGCGACTTACCGGTTTCGGCGTCAGCAAACATGAGCTTCAAGGTTTGCTGGTCACGGCTTTGCCATTGAAACGATACACGATTTGAGTCACGCAGCCATTTTACGCGAGGGATATAGATGTCGGTTTCTCCACCAATCTCTTGTGGAGAAGTGTCAACCCAAGTCGTTTTACCGCTCTCCAAGTCCAGCACACCAAGCTTGATTAACACATTATCGTTACCCGTGCTTGGGTAACGTTGTTCAAACACTTCAAAGTCTTCAGCATTAATTTCATAACGTTTTTCAATGTTGACCGGTGTTTCATCGACCTTCAAATAAGCTATCTTTTTGCTGTTCGGCGACCACCAGTAACCCGTCAGACGTCCCATCTCTTCTTGCGCCACGAACTCAGCCATACCATTCTTGATTGGGCCCTCGCCATCCATGGTTAACTGGCGTTCTTCACCAGTTTCAATATCAATCATGAAAATGTCTTGGTCGCGAATAAAAGACACGCTTTTACCATCAGGCGACAACTTGACATCAGTTTCATAGGCATCTGTCTTTGTCAGCTGCTTAGTAGCATCGCTTCCCGACTTGTTTAGGTCATAAACAAAAATATCGCCGCCAAGTGGGAATAATAGGGTCTCGCCATCGTCGCCCCAGTAATAGCTAATAATACCTTTAGCAAACAAGCGCATGCGCTCACGACGAGCCTTCTCCTCAGCTGATAAGTTTTCTTCACCAGGCATCAAATCCGCTGAATCAACCAGCATACGAGACTGCTGGTCTGCTAAATTGTATTCCCATAGGTCC